>JBDGPX010000063.1:0-56509 GCA_042219475.1 Halobacteriales archaeon | reverse complement strand
AGTCCGAATCCGATGGTCGGATTCCACGTCCTTCAGGGCGTGGAGGAGGTCAATCCCATGGCCGCGGGCTCCCTGTTCGCGGTGTCGGCGTGTATTTAAGTAATTCCCAGCGAAACAGAGGGTAATGCAGCTCCGGGAGCTCGATCTCCCATCCACGCTTCGCGATCATTACCGGTCTGAGGGCATCGAGTCACTCTATCCCCCACAGGCGGCCGCCGTCGAGGCCGGTATCACCGACGGTAACTCCCTGGTCGCAGCGGTACCGACGGCGAGCGGTAAGACTTTGATTGCGACATTGGCCATGCTCACCGCCCCGGGGATGGCACTGTACGTGGTGCCATTGCGGGCGCTCGCCGAGGAGAAACACGCCGAATTCGCGGCCCTGCCGGATGTAAGCGTCGGTGTTGCGACCGGCGATTACACCGCCGATGCTGAGGAGCTAGGCGACCACGATATCGTCGTCGCGACCAGCGAGAAGGTCGATTCGATGATCCGACGAGGCGTCTCCTGGCTTGATGACTGTGACTGTCTCGTCGTCGACGAGGTCCATCTTCTCGACTCGGCCGCCAGGGGCCCGACGCTCGAAATCACCGTCGCGAAACTGCGGCGGCTGGTTCCGGACCTCCAGTTGATCGCACTGAGTGCGACTGTCGGGAACCCGGAGGCGATCGCCGACTGGCTCAATGCCGGCTTGGTTGAGTCGACGTGGCGACCGGTCGAGCTCAAACGGGGGGTCTATTCCGATGGGACGATCGATTTCGCTGAGGGGGATTCACAACCAGTGTGGACCGATCGGACGGAGCCGGTACCGGCCCTCGTCGCCGATACGCTCGCTGATGGCGGCCAGTGTCTCGTGTTCGTCCATTCCCGCCGGGCGGCCGAATCGGTGGCCCGTGAGCTCTCCGATCTGGATGCCTGTGGCGATGCCGACCTGGAACAAGCGATCGACTCGACGGCCCGGACGGCGACTGGCCGTTCGCTGGCCTCGACCGTCGAGGATGGAATCGCGTTTCACCACGCCGGATTACGGTCCGAACATCGATCGCTGATCGAGCGGGCCTTCCGGGACCGTCGGCTCGAGGTCATCTGTGCAACGCCAACGCTTGCGTCCGGTGTCAACATCCCTGCCCGACGGATCATCGTCCGTGATCATCAGCGATATACCGATACCGGCCTGGAGCCGTTATCCGTCCTTGAGATTCAGCAGATGTTCGGACGAGCAGGTCGACCCGGGCTCGATCCCTACGGTGAGGCCGTCCTGATCGCCGATGATGCGGCCATGGCCGATCGGCTCACCGACCAGTATATCAACGCCGACTCGCCAGACGTCACGTCGAAGCTCGCAACCCAGGAGGCGCTACGGACACACGTCCTCTCGACGATCGCAAGCGGTTTTGCCGACTCGCGGTCCGAACTGTTATCGGTCCTCGGGGAGACTTTTTATGCGGCCCAGGAGGACCAATCGATCCTCGTCGACATCGCTGATCTGCTCCTGGATTACCTCGCCTCGGAGACGATGATCGATACTGAGGATGGGCTGACAGCGACGGAGTACGGCGAACAGGTTTCGAGACTCTATATCGATCCCCGGACCGGCGCGAAAGTCGTCGCTGATCTCCGGGCAGCGACGGAACTTGCGGCCCCATCGCCACTGACCGTCCTTGAAATCCTCTGTGACACCCCCGACATGACCTCGCGCTATCTCACAGAAACCGAGCGATCGTGGCTTTACCGGTTTGCGATGGCTAACGACGACGTGTTCGTTCGATCGGCAGACACCTACGAGGGGGAGTTCGAGGCGTGGCTCAAGACGCTCAAATCCGTTCGTATTCTCCTGGATTGGATCAACGACGTATCCGAGGACGCAATCATCGAGGAATACGGGATCGGGCCGGGTGATTTACGTCTGAAAGTCGAACGAGCGACGTGGCTCGCTGGCGCCATCCGGACCCTCGTTGAGCTTCACGATCTGCCCCTGCTCGAAGAGATCGGTCGGATCGAGACGGGACTAACGAACCGCAATGCCACGAGGAACTGACACCGGTTAGCCAGCGCCAACCACGGTCACGAGCACCCGATAGAGCCCGAATTCGATAGCGGTCGCCGATACGAGCGAGCTCAGCCAGGCACCGAGTCACCCCTCGACGAGGCCGCTTTCGATAACCGTTGCTACTGACCCCGAGCGCCCAGATCATAAACAGGCTCGCGATGATGGCGATGCTCGCGTCTTCGGCGCTCGTCGAGACCGAGGCTTTCCGAGGACCCCATGTGAACCTGGTCGATTCCGATAGACCCGTTGGATCCGGCCGATTCTCGAAGGGTACAATCAGTATGAGTTGTTATCGGATCCGATTTCCGAATGGGAGGACTCGGATGGAGGTGTCTCCGGTAGATCGCTAAAGAGGGTCTCGTAGCCGACTGATTCGACCGCCGTCTCGAACGCTTCAGTCACCTCCGCTTTCACCGTCTCGTATTCTGATTTGAGTTCAGTATATTCCTCGCTTTCGGCGAGTTCCTCCTCGTCGAATGAGGTTTCGAGCATGACGAGCTTTCTAGTGAGCGCAAAGTAGCGCTGGCTGATTCGATCGTATTTGGCCCTGACCAACAACTGATTGACGAGATCGACGAGTGTGGCCTTACTGACCGGTTTGCGAAGGTAATCGTCGAAGGGCATATGAACGATATCGAGTCCGGGATCGACGCCGGTGAGCATGGCGACCTGACACTCGATACCACGCTCCCGGATTTCCTTGAGCACTTCCCGACCGGAGAGGCCCGGAAGCCGTCGGTCGAGCAGGACGACGTCGATGTTGGTTTGCTGATCGATCGTCGTCAGGGCTTCCTCGCCACCGGTGGCCGTGTGGACCTCGAACGCGGAACGAAGCCAGGTCTGATAGAGTTCCCGGCTCGCACGATCGTCCTCGACCACTAATACGGTCGCGGTCTCATCTTGGGTTACCATTGGTGAAGGCCCCGGAGTCAACGTTCTCGACCGATACTTTGCGCTCGATCCGTTGTCACGTTCAAGATGGCTAATTCACCATTATGAAAGTAACTCTGTGAGTTTTAATATTGATAATTTTGATCAAAAATTCAACGCATGCTATCACTTTTCGATACTTCTAATCTGATATCGTCGGTCCGAGGGCGCTCTTCAACCGGCAGAGTCCAAGGAGAAGGGTTTGCTTTTTAGGCTACCTCTCCTGTGGGCGGATATGCGAGAGCCGACCGATATCGATCGTTTCACGTCACGCCGGTCGACAGTCCACGCCCCCGAGGGGATCGTCGCCACCAGCCAGCCACTCGCCGCCGAAGCGGGCGTCACGACGCTTCAGGACGGCGGCAATGCCTTCGATGCGGCGGTCGCGACCGCCGCCGCCCTCAACGTCGTCGAACCGACCAGCACCGGACTCGGTGGGGATGTCTTCGCCCTCTATAAGACTGCTGACGACGAAGTCGGAGCAATGCGCAGCTGTGGTGGTGCCCCGGCCGATGCCACGATCGACCGGGTTCGCGAGGCGGTCGCTCCCAAGCAGGACGTCGATCCGACCGACGCGGAGATGCCATTCCGGGGCCCCCAAACCGTCACGGTTCCGGGAACGGCACGCGGGTGGGAGCTCACCGTCGAGGAACTCGGCCGGATGACCCTCGCTGATGTCCTCCAGCCGGCGATCCGGTATGCAACGGAGGGGTTTCCGGTCTCCGAAGTCATCGCCCACCATTGGGGGGCCGCAGAGGAACTCTTTGAAGACGACAACGCCAGACGGGCCTATCTGGTCGACGATCGGAGCCCGAAAGTCGGCGAAATCGTTCGCCTGACGGAATTGGGCGAGACGATGCAGCGGATCGCCGACGACGGCGCCGACGCGTTTTACACTGGGGAGATCGCCGATGCGATCGTTGAGGAGGTCCAATCGAAAGGTGGCTTCCTGTCACACGAGGACCTCGCATCATTCGAACCCGAATTCATTGATCCGGTCTCGACGACCTACAACGGCACCGAGGTATACGAGCTCCCACCGAACAACCAGGGGCTCATCGCGCTTGAGGCACTCAACATCGCCGAGGAGATCGGTGCCGCCGATCACCCGTATGGTTCCGCTGAACGCGTCCACGCCTTCGCTGAGGCCGTCAAGCTCGCCTTCCACGACGGTCACCGGTACATCACCGATCCCGAGTACGAGGAGATTCCGCCGCTTGCCTCGAAGGCCTACGCCCGACAACGGGCGACAGAGATCGGCGAGGAGGCCCTCGAGGACGTTTCGTTTGGCGTCCCGAAGGCCCGGGCCGAGGATGCAGATACCGTGTTGTTGACCGTGGCTGATGACGCCGGCAACGTCGTCTCCTACATCAACTCCCGGTTCGCCGGCTTCGGCAGCGGGCTCGTGGCGGGCGATACCGGCGTTGCGCTCCAAAATCGGGGTGCATCGTTCTCGCTCGATCCCGATCATCCCAACCATCTCGAACCCGGCAAGCGGCCGTTCCACACGCTGATCCCGGCGATCGCGAAGCTCGATGAGGATGACTGGGCGGCGTTTGGGGTCATGGGCGGCTACATGCAACCACAGGGTCACGTCCAGACGCTCTCGAACATCGTTGATTACGATATGAGCCTCCAGCGAGCCCTCGACGAACCACGGTTCCGGTACCGCGAATCCGGCGATCTCGCTGTCGAGGCCCGGATGGACGCCGAACTGCAAACCAAACTCGTCCGGAAGGGCCACGATCTGGTCGTGAATCCCCCGTCGGGCTTCGGCGGGGCGCAGATCGTCCGTAACCGGGCGGGGGCGCTATCCGGAGCCACCGAACCCCGGAAGGACGGGACCGTCGTCGGATTCTAAGGAGTCTATAACCCTTCGCGAATTCCGGGCAGTTTCTCCCGACATTTCGGACCGAATCCTTCATCGTCGTCGATCAATTGGTTCCTGAATGGCTGGTATCCGTGTGGTAACGATGTCCAGCCGCGAAGTACTCATTAGGCTTCACCTGATAGTGTGGTCGATGCATAAACCCCCGATCCCCACGAGCCGTGATCGGTTCTCCGTCGGGCTCGATACCGTCCTGTTGGGGCTGATCGCCGTCATCGTCGGCGGCTATATCGCTCTGTTTGCCTCATTGGGCAACCAAAGCCCGCATCTTCTGCGGTTTTTCGATTATGAGTCCCCCTCAGTGTTACCGACGCTGGCGGCGACACCGGAGGAATCAGCGCTCGTCCTGCTGGTCGATGATAGATCGACCAGCTCACAAACGGTCGAAGGCGGCTTGCTTGAACTGGCGCCACAACTCCCGGAATTTCTCTCGATGACCCTGATGATCCTCGGCGGTCTTCTCGTGATCGGTGCGCCGCTGTGGCTGTGGTTCGAGTGGACTCCGTTCGATCACATCGGTGACTGAGTCGCGACACTTGTCCCGCTGGCTAAAGCTCGAGGATCTCTCGTGTTTGTGTTGGCGTCGCGATCGGTCGGCCGAGCCGCTCGGCAATGTCGACGATCCGTTCGACCAGTTGTGCGTTACTCTCGGCCAGTTCCCCCCGGTCGTAGTAGACATTGTCCTCAAGCCCAACACGAATATGACCGCCCATCAGAATTCCCAGAGTGGCAAATGCCAGTTGATGAGGACCGATCCCGAGTGTATTGAATTCGGCCCCTTCAGGGAGGTTTTGAAGCAAATTGAGGAAGTTCCCCGGCGTCGGTGGTGTGAGCGTTCCGGGACCGACGATACAGTTGATATAGGGCGGTGACGCCAGATCTGTCCGTTCTAGTAGTGCGTAGACTTCATTGAGATGACCGTTGTTGAACACCTCGATTTCGGGTTTGATCTCCTTCGCTAGCATCTCCTCGTGGAAGGCGTCGACCATCGCCCGGGTGTTCTCGCTAGTCAAGTGATCGTAGCGGTTCATCGGCCCCATATCGAGGGATGCCATCTCGGGGGGTGGATCGGTGCGGAGTGCCTCGATCCGCTTTTCGAGGGGGGCGCCGGTGCCACCCGTTGAGTGCTGGATGATCAACTCGTCGGTCCGGTCACGGATCGCCTCATCGATCGCCTGAAACCGCTCCCGATCGAACGCCCGCTCCCCGTTATCCTGTCGAGCGTGTAGATGTACGATCGAGGCACCGGCATCCGCACACGCCGCTGCAGCGGCGCCGATCTCCGCCGGCCGTTCAGGGAGATTCGGATTCGCCTCTTTCCCGTGGACCCCACCGGTCAACGCGGCAGTCACGATCACTGGCTTTCGGTCGAGATACTCCTGGTAGGTCACGGTCAGTCACACCCTTCCTGATCCCGGAAGATTTCACAGTCTCGTTCGTGAGTTAATTCGAACCGGTCGTTACAGATGTCGGCTCGCATCGGCTGAACGAACCGGTCGGCTGCCGTACAGAAGGCTCGCGGTGTATCGAACTCGATGTCGCTATCGTCGGCCGACCGACGGTAGTCGAGATAGGGGCAGGTCCCATCCATACCATCGCACACCGCTGCCAGTGCCCTAAAGGTTCCCGCCCGGCAGGAGTCCCGACGGTGTTTTTGCCTATCGGATAGTCACACCGGAATATGTATGATGCCATCGTGATCGGTGGCGGAATCGTCGGAACCGCAACCGCCTATCATCTCGTCCGAAGCGGTGCCCAGACCCTCTTGATCGACCGTGAGGACGAGGGCCGAGCGACCGATGCCGGCGCCGGAATCCTTTCCCCGGAGACCAGTGCTCGAGTGACCGACCGGATCTGGGGGGATTTCGCCATTGAAGCGGTCGCGCACTACGACCGACTCGTCGAGTATCTCCGTGCGGATGGAATCGACGAGACGGGCTATGGCGTCTGTGGCAAGCTGACGGTGGCCACCGACACCGAGGAGCTCCCGGCCTACGAGGAGACGTATGAGGCGGTCAAAGATCGGCAGGAACGAACGGGCCATCCGCCGGATAAGGTCCTCTATGAGGTCGACCAGTCGACCGCAACGGAGCTGTTTCCCCCGCTTGGATCGATCGAACGTGCGCTCTATTTCGAGAACGCGTCGCGGGTCGACGGCCGAGTCTTCACCGAGGCCATGCTTGCGGCGGCCCGGACCCACGGTCTCTCGACGGTAAATGAGTCCGCCGAACGGCTTCTGTTCGACGGTAATCGAGTGACCGGCGTCGAAACCGATACCGACCAGTATGAAGCGGATACCGCCGTCATCGCGGGCGGTGCGTGGTCCGGAACGTTTGGCGAGCAACTCGATGTCACTATTCCGGTCGAACCACAACGGGGCCAGATCATCCACGTCGAAACGAGCGATCCAACGACTGGCGAGTGGCCGATCGTCTCAGCCTTTAGCGATCACTATATGGTTCCCTGGCCGGAAGGGCGGGTGGCTGCCGGGGCGACCAGAGAAAGCGATGTGGGGTTTGCGCCCCACACGACGATGGCAGGGACCCGAGAAGTACTTGATGAGGCCCTTCAGGTCGCACCGGGACTGGGGAATGCACGGATCGTTGATCTCCGTGTCGGTCTCCGGCCGCTGACGACTGATCTCCTCCCAGTACTGGGGGATGTTCCTGGTATCGAGGGAGTCGAGCTCGCGACGGGTCACGGACCGACGGGACTCCAACTCGGGCCGTACAGCGGCAAGTTGATCGCCGATAAAATCCTCGGTAACGACCTGTCGACCGACATCACTCCGTTCCAAGTCGATCGCTTTCAGGATTGACTCGCTCTCGCCACAGATGGCGCCGATTCGACGATCCTCAGGCAGTCACCGTTTCGGCGGCCGGTTCAGACTGTTGGGCCTGTTCAATCGTCTGTACCCCGTTCAATGCGATCAACCCGAACCCGACCTTCGAGACGACATCGAGATACATGATGACAACCGCCATGGTGCCGACGTTCATGAGTCCAAGGGCCGCCGGTCCAGTAGCCCAGGCGATCGGATAGATGAGCCAGAGAACCCCGATCACGTTACGGAGCTTCTTTGCGAGAGCGGTCACTCGGTACGGCTGTGATTCCGAGGCCGTGGTGGTCGGGCCAAACAGCAGATAAAGCAGGGCCGCGAACGCTCCCGTCGCGATCGCGAAAGCGCCGTATTTCACTGGTGGTGTGATCATGGTCGCGACCACCCCGAACACAATCACGCTGACGTCTGCGGCTACCAGTTTTGCAAGCACATCTCGGGACGCACCGGCGACCATCCCGACGTACAACACGAGCAACACCGTCGTGAACAGCCAGTCAATATATCGTGGCGCGAAAACAGTATTTCCATTGACGGTTAGCGTTCCGATTCCGAGTGTCATTACGGCATATGCCACCGCCGCGATCCCGGGAATCGCCGCCAGGATCGCATAGAGCGTTCGGTCGCGTCCCGATGTCTTTGCCATCGTCGTCAGGAGCACAACCGTTCCAAGCGTCATGAACACCGTTCCGACGGCGTACGTCATCGTGATGTCGAATACCATGGATTAGTCCTCCGTAATTGGGGCATTCATTGGCGTTGTGTCAGTGGGATTGATCTGTTCATCCGACTCCTGGTCGATCGTGAACTGTCGGAGCAACTCCCGAAGCGAGTCCGCCTGTTCGGCAAGTGCCGAAACTTCGTCGGTCACTTCGTCGATCGACGCCGTCTGTTGCTGCGTCGCGGCGGCGGCGCCTTCAGCCTCCTCGACCGTCTCGTTGCTGATGTCGGCAACTTCGTCGATCATCGCTGACACCCGCTGGAGTGAATCGGCCTGTTCGCCGGTCGCGTCGTTGATCTCTTGGATCGCACTATCGACGTCCTCGACCCGATCGACGATGCGTTCCAGCTCTTGTAGGGCGTTCTCGACGGTCCCGACGCCGGTCTCGACCCGCTTGCTCGTCTGTTGGATATCCTCGACAGTCTTCCCGGTCTGTTCTTGGAGTCGTTCGATCCGCTCTTCGATCTCTTCGGCGGATTCTTTGGTTTCCTCGGCAAGTGATTTCACCTCGTCGGCGACCACACTGAATCCGTCGCTGTTCTGGTCGTTGGATCGGGCGGCCTCGATCGACGCGTTCAGTGCCAGGATGTTCGTCTGCTCGGCGATGTCACGGATAACCTCGACGATCTCGCCAATCTCGTTCATCTCCGCATCGAGCTCCTGGATTTCCTCGACCGTTGCGAGTGTCTCCGCTTCCACTTGATTGATCTCGTCGATGGCCGTCTCGGCCGCCTCGCGTCCGGACTCACCGGCCGCCGCGGCCTCATTGGAGGTCTCCGCGATCGAGTCAACGGTCGCGGCGATCTCCTCGGCACTCGCCGAGAAGTCGCTCATCTCCCCGGAAATGTCCTGTAACCGGGTGTCCTGACGGGTCGCCCCGTCGGAAATCTCTTGAACCGCTTCAGTCACTTCACGACTGGCGCTTTTGACTTCGGTTGCGCTGCCTTCGACCTCCTCAGCGGCCGTGGCGACGTCTAAAGCGAATTCCTCAAGGCGGGCCAACGTCAATTCGATGTCGGCGATCATCTCGTTGAACTCCTCACCGATTTCGGCCATGGCTTGGTTCGCACTGTCGGGATCAAGGCGTCGGGAGAGATCGCCGTCCGCGATCGCCTGCATCTCGGCACGGTACTCTTCGGCCTTCTCTTCGAGTTGGTTGCGCATCTCCTCTGCCTCTTCCCGGGCAGCCTCAGCCTCCTGGCGTTCGGCTTCGACTTCCGTGATCTTCTCACGGAGGGAGTCACGGAGGTCCGCAAAGGAGGCATACAGAGTCCCGAACTCATCTCGACGACCAGTGGTCAGATCGACATCGAGATCACCGTTTGCCATCTGTCTGGCTTTTGAGGAGAGCTGCTTGAGGGCGATCAAGGTGTTACTTCCGACCGTGACGCCAACGACCGCAATACTGGTCATCGCCACGAAGATCAATCCGACGATCCCCGAAAGGATCGAGGATCCGATGGCGAATGCCTCCTGTTTCGGAACGTGAACCATGACGACCCAATCTTTGCTCTGAAGGCCGGTGTAGCCCATCAACTGCTCAGTACCGGCATTGTCCATCTCCATGACTCCAGTCTCGCCGTTCAGTGCTTGCTGGATTGCCGGGAGATCGGCGCCGCCTTTGTGGATTGTCCCGATCTTTTCGGGATTCGGATGGGCAATGTATCGCCCGTTACTGTTGACGATGACCGTGCTTTGCTCGCCCGACTGGCCGAGCGCTTCGGTTCGCTTGCCGATATTGACCATATAGACGATCGCCTTGTGATCGGCGCCCTCGATCGGCGAAATAACAGCGACTACCGGGAAATCCACCGCCGGCACCCGGAAGGGGCGACTGACATACGTGTCATCCGGCCCGTCGAAATTCGGCGGATTCTCGGCGAAGGCGGCACCCTGTTTTTTCGGACTCACTCCGACCATCGAATCGGCCGAGCTGGTTTCAATCACCATCGATTGGCCATCGAGATAATGGATTGCAACGACACCCTCCGGGACGTGGTCGTTGGCGACCATCTCCTTGAGTCGGGACTGGATTCGGTCTGTATCGCCGCTGGCAAACACCGGGTGATCCGATGTGGTGGCGGCCTGTGTTCGGACCGAATCCAGCCATGTGTCGAACTCGCTGGCTTGGAGCTGTGCGTCCGACTGGAGGTCCTGTCTGACGTCTTCACGAACCTGTGCGGATGTC
This sequence comes from Halobacteriales archaeon, assembly GCA_042219475.1. Classification (GTDB taxonomy): domain Archaea; phylum Halobacteriota; class Halobacteria; order Halobacteriales; family Hikarchaeaceae; genus Chewarchaeum. Next base: position 45,893 of record JBDGPX010000063.1, on the reverse strand, counting down.
TCGAGATGGGTCGCGGTCCCGTATCCGACGACAACGGCCGAGACCGCGATTAGTGCAACGATCAGCTTGGCCGCATAACTGCCGCGAAGCCAAGCTCCAGCGACCTGGGTCATGATTGAGATATCTTAGATTTGTCAAAATTCCTTATGAAGACTGGGTCCAAAATTTCATCGATGATAATATCGGGCCGTAGAGCCACTTATAATCGACTGACCGTTATGTCATAATACGGGCAAAACTGACTCAGCGATGGAGTGTATCCGGATCGAGCCAGACGACGAACTCGTCGTCTTTCTTGATGACGCCCTTGACGGCCTCCTCATCAGCCACCGATGGGTCATCAACATCGGCATGATCGACCTCAACCACCTGATAGACATCGTCGACGATCCAGCCGATCGCGCCTTGATCGCCGGTGTGATCCGGATCGAACACAACGATACGATCGCCCGTGGTGCCATCCGAGATGTTAAGGATTGTCTTCGGATTGATGATCGATGTCGTCCGCCCGCGTAAATCCATCACTCCTTCGACGTGAGCTGGTGAGTTTGGGATCTCGGTGAGATCGCCCATATCGACGATTTCGGCCACGTAATCGATGTCGATACTATACGTCTCTTCACCGAGCCGGAATTCTAACACTTGTACGCCTTTGTGCGCCGTTTCTGCCATATTTGATACTCCAGTTTCGCTCATGATGGCGAACAGATCGTGGGATCTGTGATTGATCTGTGGGTTTTCAGTTCACGACCCCCAATGGATAGGCTGTGAGCCGATCGCTTCATCCGGGGTCGCGGTCGTCGTCGCTACACAGAGGTCACGGCTGTCCGGATAAAAAAGTCCGCACCCAGTTATCAGGAGTGAATATGTTTGAATCCGACAGACGACAGTTTCGAAAGTATCATCTATTCATTGATGTATATATATAATGACATAGTGAATAGTCGCGGTTTCATCAGTGAAACGGTTGGTTATCACGAGTGAATATGTGGTCCGAGGATTTATCTCTCCGTTTTCGATTGTCTCGTGTAAGTGCGTATGGAGCGATCTCTCTACCCTGTCGACCGGTCGCCACACCAATTGTCAGTTACTCGTCCTGTATCTACATTGCGACGATCGCTGACACGGGAGCAGCTACCGAATACCGCGATCGACGGCTTTGCTGGCCAGTCAACCATCCCCTGCTCGGAACGATGAGTCGAAACAGCCCCTACGAGGCAGTCGTCGTCGATGATTCCCAGTTCATGCGAACCGTCCTCAGCGACATCCTTGAGCGCGGTGACTTCGAAGTCATCGCTACCGCACGGGATGGTCGGGATGCGGTGTCGACGGTCGCTGAAACGACGCCGGATCTCGTGACGATGGACCTCGAGATGCCGGAGATGGATGGGATTGAGGCGGTCGAACGGATCATGGAGACAGCGCCGACTCCGATCCTGATGCTGAGCGCCCACACCAACGAGGATGCGGATGTCACCTTTGAGGCGTTGGATCGCGGAGCCGTTGATTTCTTTACCAAACCGGGCGGTGAAGTCTCGACCGGCATCCAGTCACTCGAAGACCAATTATTGGAGAAGGCAACGTCGGTTGCGATGGCGGATGTGGGATCGCAGCAATCGACGGACAGATCCGCCGACTCGGTCGCCACCGCCGATGCTGCGGAGTTCGTCACCAACCCGACAGTCGTTATCGGGGCTTCGACCGGTGGTCCGAACGTCGTTGAACAGATCCTAAGGGATCTTCCCCCATCTCTAGGTGCCCGGATTCTGGTCGTTCAGCACATGCCCGACGGGTTCACCGGCCGGTTCGCTGATCGGCTCGATCGTACCAGCGATTACGAAGTCCGGGAAGCAAGTGACGGCGAGCGGATCGGTGACGGCGAGGCGTTGGTCGCCAAGGGAGGCCACCATCTAAGGGTCGTCGGCTACCACAACGGTCGCCTTCGAGTGAAGCTCTCGAAAGACGAACCGCGAAACGGCGTCCGACCTGCGGTCGACGTCACCATGGAGACGGCTGCCCAAACGATTACCGATCCGACGATCGGTGTCATCCTGACCGGGATGGGCCGTGACGGCGCCGTCGGTATGGAGGCGATCGCCCGGGCGGGCGGGCATACGATCGTCCAGAACGAGAACTCTGCTGCCGTCTTCGGCATGCCACAGCGGGCGATCGAAACCGGCTGTGTCGAGTCGGTGTTACCGGTCGATCGGATCCCGGCAGCGATCGTCGATACCCTTCGAACGGAGGTACCCTCACGATGAGTGACGACTACCTCGATGCGTTCATCCAGGAGAGTCGCGAGGAGATCACGAAGCTGAACAACTCGCTGTTGTCGTTGGAATCGAACCCGGACGATCAGGAAGCGATGGAGCAGATCTTCCGGACCGCTCACACCCTCAAAGGCAACTTCGGGGCGATGGGGTTCGATGCGGCCAGCGAATTAGCACACGCAATCGAGGACCTCCTCGATGAGATCCGGGACGGCGAGATCGATGTGACGCCCTCGATCATGGATCTGATCTTTGAGGGTGTCGATCTCATCGAAGCAATCGTCGACGAGATCGATGCACACGGAGAGCCGTCAGTCGACCCAAGCGACATCGAATCCGAGATCAGAGGTGTTATTGAGGACGGGGAAGTCGTCGGTGACTCCGTCGACTCTGGGTCGTCCGATGGGGAGGAGTCAGAATCGGCGTCGACCACGTCATCCCAACCGGAATCAGATCTCCTGGTCGATGCCGATGTGATGGCGACCGACTACGACAGACTTGTCCACGTCGACGTTGAAATGAGCGACTCCGAGATGCTCGGCGTCGACGCGATGTTCGTCCTTGAAGCCGCCGAACAGGACGGCACGTTGGTCGGATGTCTCCCGGACCGGGAAGATATCGAGGATGGCGACTATGATGGATCGTTCGAGTTCCTCGTTGCTGATGTCGATCCCGATACTCTGATTGACGGATTATCCGCGAACACCGCGACCGACTCCGTCGCTGTCACACCGCTCGATACGTCCGCCGAAACGATGGAGCTGGAGGATCACTCAACCGACTCATCGTCCGATCCCGATGACTCGGCCGCCGACAAACCGGATGTTGCGGCCGACACCGCCGAACAAGTGGATGCATCAGACGAAACTCGATCGGAACCAGCTGATTCCGGATCGCTCGATACTGCCGATTCGACAGCCGTGGAAACGAGTGGCGATGAGATCCAATCGGTGCGGGTCGATGTCGATCAGCTTGACGTGCTCCATGGGTTGGTTGAACAGCTAGTGACGAGCCGGATCAAGCTCCGCCGTGCAGTGACCGACGGCGATCGCGACGGGGCACTCGACAACCTCGATGAGCTGGATAAGATCACCTCCAGCCTGCAAGATACGGTCATGGACATGCGGCTGATTCCTCTGAAGAAAGTCGTCGGGAAGTTCCCGCGGTTGGTTCGCGACCTTGCTCGCGAACAGGACAAACAGATCGATTTCGAGATGTCCGGCCAAGATGTCGAACTCGATCGAACGATCCTTACCGAACTGTCCGACCCGTTGATGCATATCCTTCGCAACGCGGTCGACCACGGGATCGAGCCGCCAGCCGAGCGCGAGGCCAACGGCAAGCCAAAGACGGGCACGATCGAACTGCGGGCCCAACGCGAGCGCGATCACGTGACCGTCGAAATCGAAGACGATGGCCGTGGTTTAGAGGTCGACGAAATCGCTGAACAGGCCATTGATGAGGGGATCAAAACCCCCGAGGAGATCGAGGACATGGACGACGAAGAGATCTATCCGTTGATCTTCCATCCGGGTTTCTCGACTGCCGATGAAGTCACTGACGTGAGTGGCCGCGGCGTCGGAATGGACGTCGTCCAAGAGACGGTCTCCCAGCTCGATGGTTCCTATACCGTCGACAGCGAACCCGGTGAGGGGACGGTCGTTACACTGAAGCTCCCGGTGACGGTGGCGATCGTGAAAGTGCTATTCGTCCGGTCGAACGGCCGGGAGTACGGTATCCCCATTAAGAGTATCGACGAGATCATGAGCCGGCAGAATATCCGAACGATCAACGGCACCGAAGTTCACGAACATGACGACGAAATCTATCCGATTATCGATCTCGGAGAGGCGTTGACTGTCCAGGAGGCGACCGACGGTGGGACCACCATGCCCGATGACGAGCGGATGCTGATCCGGATTCGGGAGAACGAACGTTTGGTCGCCTTGGAATGTGACGCCGTTGAGAACCAGGAGGAGGTCGTCGTCAAGCCGCTTGAGGGGGTCCTACGTGAGACACCCGGGCTAGGCGGCACCGCCGTTCTCGGCGACGGTGATGTTGTGCCGATCCTTGATGTCGAAACCCTTGGCCCAAAGACGAATTCGATACCACCTTCGTAGGTACCCGTGACAGACTGAATCCCAATCCATCCGAATATGCCCGACAACGACACCGAACTGTCCGCGAAAGCCGCAATCAAGGATCATCTCGCCGACAAGGAGCAATTCGCAACCGATTATTACAACGACGCCTACCTCGATCGCCGGATCGACGCACGGGTTCGGCGGGTGGGTGCCGATGATTATGCGGAGTACCTCGATGTGCTCCGCTCGGATGAATCCGAGGAGGACCGACTCCTCGATTTCCTCAGTGTCAACGTAACGAGCTTCTTCCGGAATCCCGATGTATGGGACGAGATCCGAACGGTTCTCCGACACCTAACTGCTGAAGGCCGGACGCGGGTGTGGAGCGCGGCATGTGCCGACGGTCGGGAACCATACTCGATCGGGATGTTGGCGCTGGACGATCCGAAGATTCAGGACCGTAACCTCGCCATCACAGCGACCGACATCGATGCCGAGACTCTCATGGCCGCCCGTGAGGGGGTTTATGAAACCACCCAGACGACGGATATCGAAGAGGAACTCGAACCGCTCGATGAGTTTGAGCAGTACATCGACCGGGACGGCGATCAGTTCGCCGTCCGTGACGCCGTCAAGCGGTTGATCTCATTCGAACAACACGATCTGATCCACGGCGATCCGATGCGAGACTTCGATCTCGTATTGTGTCGCAACCTCCTCATCTACATCGATCGGGAATATAAGGAACCGATCTTCGAGACGCTGCATGGCTCACTCCAGCCGGCTGGGTATCTGGTCATTGGCATGACCGAGACCCTGCCCCGTGGTTACCGGGATGTCTTCGAGACGGTCGACAAGCGCCTCCGGGTCTATCGCAATGGAGGTGGTTGACGTGTCGCTCTACCAACTCAGCATGGATGGTGACATCGAGACGATCTTGGAATACCTCCAACAGAGCGACGAGCCTCAACTCAGGGAACGGGCGGCTGAGTTGCTGGGCGATCTCGAGGCCGACGATCCGAAAGTCACCGATGAACTGGTCAGGATCGCCAGTACTGACCCGAATGACGCTGTCACCGCTGCTGCGATCGATGCGCTCAACCAGATCGGGCTTGCAGCCGTTGAGAAGCTTATCGCCCGGATGAGCAATACTGACTTCGAGGATGGTGCTGACTGGGTGAAAGTCCAAGCGTTCGTGAAGGCCCTCTCAGCCGATATTCCGGAATTACGGATTGCAGCGGCGAACGCACTCGGCGAACTCGGCGAAGCCAATGCAGTGCCGCCCTTGATTGACCGACTCAACGATACCGATCCCCGTGTCAGAGAGCGCGCGGCCCGTTCGCTTGGACTCCTTGGCGATCCGCGAGCGGTCGAATCGCTTATCCAGCATTTGGATGATGATCACCCTCGTGTACGCCGAGAAGTCGCCGAAGCTCTCGGTGCCATCGGATCCGAGACAGCCGTTTCGGCCCTTCGGAAACTCCTTGAGGACAGCAACGAATCGGTTCGACGGATTGCGATCGATGGCCTCGGGAACCTCGGCCGCCCTGAACCGATCCCGGATCTCGTTGACGCCATCTCCGATCCCAGTCCTGTCGTCCGGCGGGCCGCAGTGTTCGCCCTCATCGACCTTCTTTCGAACGCACCGGCCGATCGGAGCCACGATATTCGTGAACAGGCCGTCGATCAGCTGAGCGAGACGGATGATCGTGAACTCATCGACACGCTAATCGAGATCCTTGCGGAGAGTTCACAAGCGCCCCAACGGCGAAATACCGCCTGGTTGTTGGGCCGAATCACGGCCGATGCTGGCCGCCGGAAAGCCGTCCGGGCACTTATCGATGCTCTGGACGATGACGACGAATTCACCCGCCGATTTGCGGCGACGAGCCTGGTCGAGATCGGTGGGCTGATCGTTGAGGAGGAACTGTTGGAGGTCATCGACGACGAATCGATGTCGGTCGATGCCCGGGCCCAAGCGGTCTTTACTCTCGGAAAGGTCGGGGGCGATCGGTCCAGGGAACGGATCGAGGATTTGCTCGATACGACCGACGAGGAAGAGATCCGCAAGCAGGCGTTTTCGGCCATCTCGAAGCTCGGTGGACAGCGGTGAGGTCATCGACTGGTCAGCTCTGCTAGGCTTTAATTACGATCGCCTGCTACACATCAGTACAATCCACCCGATTGCATGAGTGAAGGTGAACACAAGGTCGCCGATACCCAGGGCAAATTTCTGCAGGTCGTCGAGAGCGGCCGGCAACTCTCCGATGTCTCATGGCAACAGGGTCGGATCATTCTCTCGAACAAGCGGCTGATCCTGATCGATAACGACGGCAAACAGGCACTTCCGTTGAAGAACCTCCAGAGCTTTGAGGGCCGCTACGACGTCAATCAGATGATCGCCGAAGTATCGAACTATCTCAGCTTGCAGTTCGGGGATGACGTCTTTTTGCTCGCCCCGAGCGATCACGCCGAATTCGAGTGGACTCTCTATCAGACCCTCTTGAATCGGACGGTCGTGCTTGCCCGCCATCCGGCCGTCGAGGGTGGCGTGGTCCAGGATACTGACTGGGTCAAAGCTCAACTCAAAGTCGAAGAAGGTGAGCTCAACGTCGTATTGGCTAGCGGGGGACTCGTCCAAATCGACCTCGATGATATCGGCTCGATCGAGGAGAATCGACGGACGGTCATGGATGACAAGCGGGATATCCTCGAGGTCGAACACTCCGAAGAAGGGACGAGTGTCGAAACGTATCTCTCCGGACAGGCCCGCCACGTCGCGATCGTCAAGTCACTCCTTGCGAAAGGGGCCCACCAATCTGAGGCCGGCGTCGAACTCGACGCCGATGAAAAACAGGTGCTGATGGCGCTGTACTCCGGCGTCTCGCCATTTGAGATTCCTGATTTCGTCGGTATGGATGTCGAGGAGGTCGAATCGATCTTCGAACGCCTGATCGAACTCGATATCCTTGAGGAGGTTCGCAAACGTCGTGAGGTCACACTGAAGGCCCGCGGGCGAAACATCGCCAGCGAAGCGATGAACGAACAGTGAGTGGCCGGGGACCGATTGTTATCGGATCGCTTGTCGACCGTAATCCGTTTTCACTCGAGGATCTGATCTGCCCGATTGAGTGTGACGATCTCGCCGGTCTTGGTGAGCGTGATTCGATCGTTACCTTCCTTGATGAGATCGTGTCTCATGAGATTCTCTACCGTCTCCTCGAGAGACGAATCAGGGAGGATCTGTTCGAGTGATTGGAGCGTAGCGCCGGCATAGAGGCTGAACAACGTTTTGAGCTCCTCGTCTGACAGTGTGAGATCGGCGAGATCGCGAAGCTCAACGCTGTAATCGATACTGAGGTATCGTTCGAGAAACAACAATCCACGAGGCGAATCGAGCCCGATGACCGAGGTCACGGGGTGGCCGATCGTCCGGTGATGGATCGCTAGTGCCGGACGGGTGGTGTCACCTAGCTCCCGTTCGACCTGATCGATGCCGACGACAGCCGCTAAATCAATCCGGAACGTGGACTCATCATCTAAGAGACCGATGCCCTCACGGTCGATCTTCAAATTCCCGTCGGTCGATCCAAATCCCATTATCCGACCTCCGATTCGTTCCGGATGCCTGAGTTGAACCGAGGCACCGTGGAGTAAGCTCTTAAAAAGGACCGTCCGGAACCGTTCGATCACTCCTTCATCCGCCTCGATGACCGCGAACTGACGGCGATCGTTCCGTTCGTATGTGATCGAGACGGCGTCCTCGAAATATTCACTGACCTTATCAGGGACGCGTCCCAACCGGATATCGACGATTGAGGAAATCGGGATCGGCGTTTTTCCCCGTTGGTTGATGAGGATGACGGCCGACTCATTCATTACGATCCGCCCTTGCACCGGTGTTTCGGTTCTGAGTTCCGATGCGGCTATTTTTGCGACGAAGTCGGCGATTACCGTTTCTGCCATTGTCCCCTTTCCCTCACAAGCCGCCGGCTGGTGTCTATCATGCTATTCTTGTTTTATTTTTTCGTCCATTGCGTATCTATATTTCGCTCAGATGGTTAGGATGGCTCCGACGAGCACTTGGGTGAGAATCGAGATGCCAAGGCCGAGCCAGATCAGCATCACGAAGTGGAAATAGGAGTTCGCCTTGTGACCGCCGTCGACGGTGCGGATCATCAATGACGACAGGAGGGCGTTGAACATGATGACGATCATGAGCAAATACTCGATCTCGGGGATGTTGTAGACGCTGGCGTTAATGATCGAACCGAAGTCGAACTGGCTCGTATCGAGATTGAGGCTCATATTCGATAGGATCTTTACCACCTTGAGCCCGATGAAGAAGGCGAAGGTCGATGCTGCGGTAATCCCATAGAGGAGCCCGATCAGCGTGATCGTCTCCTGTTGGCGTCGTTCGCGGAGCTGAAGAACCTCGCTCATGTTCTCGCTGATGAGTTCCCCCAGCTGTTTTGGGTCCCCACCCATCTGGCGGCCGATCAGGTACATCTCACTGAACTTCTGAATGAGATAGGAGTGACACTCCGCAGTGAAGTGGCGCCACGCCTCCTCGGTTTCGATCCGCATATTGAGTCGCTTGTACAGGTTATTGACGTTTTCCGAGAGTTTCCCGAAGTCCTTCCGACGGAGCGACTCAAGCACACCGGAGGTTGTGCCCTGTTTTGCGCTTTCAGTCGAGCCAAGCGCGCGAATGAAACTCGGGAACTCCTGATCGCGGGCCTTGATGTCGTTTTCCTCTCCCCGGAGCACCAGCCCCGGGATGATCAGCGGCGTAAGTGGAATCGCGATATACAGCTGGAGAGGGACATCGTCAAGGAAAAAGAGTACTTCCTCAAGACCGATCGGGAGAATCCCGAACAGCCCGCCCATGGTAAAGAGCGAAACCAGCACGACGAGGCCGACACCGGCAGCGAGACTGAGGTTCGATTTGCGCTCGGCATCAGTCTTCATCTCTTCGGGGACGTACCAGATCGGGTCCGTCGGTGCAACGGTCCGGATCGCCATGAAGAATCCCAGCTGAATCAGGATGAACAGCCCGATGACCGCTCCCACGGAACCTGTCGGGCTCGTTCCCGTGAGGATCGGGAGGACGATCGCGAACACCAACCCGAACGTCAACGAGAGTACCATCGACAGGTACAGATCCTTCATCACGTCGAGGTTGTTGAGCGACCCTTCGTAGACCGTTTTGTAGTTGTTGATGATGACCTCCTGTTCGTTGAGCAGGAAATCCTTCAGTTCCTGACCGGCTCCCAGAGAGTAGGCGATCCGTTCGAGGAAATCCGAAAAGGCCTCACTCGGTGTCCGTTTGGCCCGGCGACGGCAGGCATCATCGAGGCTCTGATTCCACGAATCGACCAGGGTGACGATGTAATTGATCTCGTCGGCAGCGGCGTCGTACTCCTCTTCCTTCGCGAGGGTCCTGAACACCTCCATCCGATCGATGTTCGTCGTCGAAAGCACCGTCATATGTGTGATCAATAACGGCAACTTGTTCTCGATCTCCCGGCGGCGCTGATCGGCGACGATCTTCGGATAGAACACCGCCGCCGCACCGATCAACAGCCCTAACAGCGGGATCGGCACCCGGACCGTCAGTGGGAGCGGGAGAGCAATACTGAGTACGATGCTCACGAAAAAGAACGCGATCGCCGGCAGTAGAACGATGAAGACATACCGCCTGACCGGCATGCCCATCTCCTTGTATGACTCGATAAGGGCGTTGATCGCCTGCTTGAGATCGGCCGCATCCGAACCGGGGGTTGCCTCAGTCGACGCCATGGTTATCCAACCGACCGGTGCATATCGAACGGCAATCCTTCGACGCCATCACGCTGGAAGTCCGCGACCGTCTCGTTGACCTCATGATAGCCGAGGATACCTTCCTCGATCATGCGCTCGATGACACCAGCCCGGAAATCGAGATCATCGTAGATATCCCGAGTGTTCTCATACCCAAGCAGCGTCGCGATCTGTTCTTCCAACACATAGGAGTTGTTCATCCCTTGGAAGACGATCTCATCGGTCACCGGATCCCAATAGAACGCCTCCCGAGTGACGACACCTTCCATCTCCTCGGAATACCCCTCGATCTCGTGGACGCTCGTCACTCGTCGCAGGACATCGTTACCCTGTTTGACCCGGTTCTGGAATAGCGCCACATCGGCGTTGTCCATGAACGTCTCCGGGATGTTGATCGGTTCGCCCGTGAATCGCTGGACCATCGAGACGATGTCGGAGGCGTGGAACGTCAGCATCACCGGATGGCCGGTCTGGGCGGCCTGGAACGCCATCCGTCCTTCCTCGCCCCGAACCTCACCGACGATGATGTATTCCGGCCGGGATCGAAGGGCCGCTGCGACCAGATCGAACAGATCGATGTCCGTACTGTCCTCGCCACCACCTTCCCGGGTGAGGAGTTGTTGCCAGGTGTCGTGTGGCGGCAGGACCTCGGCTGTATCCTCCGCGGAGTAGATCTTCGAATCCCGCGGGATGAACGTCATGATTGAATTCAGTGTCGTCGTTTTGCCGGACGCCGTCTCCCCAACGACGAACACCGTCTGTTCGTTCTCGAGACAGAGCCAGAGATATGCCGCCAACCGTGGCGAGAGGGTTCCCCACTTGGTAATCTGGGTCACTGAAAGCGGCACCTCATCGCCCTGCCGGATCGTCAGGCTGGGCCCTTTCAGTGAGACGTCATCGGAGTAGATGATATTGATCCGTGACCCGTCGGGAAGCGTCGAGTCGACGATCGGATCGTTATCACTGACCGGATCGCCCATCCGTTCGCCCATGTTGCGCAACCAGTTATCGAACTCCTCGTCGGTACCGAAATCGACCGTCGTTTCGAGCATGCCATAGACGGCATGATCGACATAGCACTCGTGGGGGCCGATGACGTGGATGTCCTCGTTGGCCGGATCCCGCATCACTGGTTCGAGCGGTCCGAAGCCGACGATATCCCGGTTCAACCGGTACCGGATGTTTTCGTATGTCTGTTCGGAGACCTCGATTTTCCCGAAGTCAAGGAGGTCACGGATTTCGCTGAGTGGATCATCGTTCCCATCGCTGATTGTCGTCGTCTCCCGGAGTAGTTGTTCGATCTGATCGTCGTATTCTGATTCCGTATTGGGTGCTTTCTTCGTCACGCTCTTTTGGAGGAGTTCGGCTTTCACGTTGCTATAGATCGACTCCTCCTCACCGGAGAGTTCAGGCTCGATGGTGTAGTATTTCATGTCCTGACCGAGGTCCCCATAAATGTGAGTATAGATCGGTCCACCGACCGGATAGAGAACATTTGGCCGGTCCGATTCGTACTCCTCGGTCGGCTCATCGATTAACGCCGGAAACTCCCCGGTGATCTGTTTGAATTTCTTGAGGTGATCTCGGAGATGCGGTCGTCTCGCGGCGTGTTGACGCAGATCCGATGAGAGATTCGCTGATCCGTGTTCTGTCATGTTATGCCACGCTCCTGCTTTCGATGACGATGCCGGTTCCAGAGCGAACCGAAAATCCGACCGTGTCGCCGACTTGCTCGCCCATGCCTGCGAACCGCTTGACCGAGATCTGTCGTCGGACTTCGTTGCCGACCTCGATCATCTCGAGCTCCAAGAAGACATCCGCGATCGCCCGGAACGGCCCGATCGCGTCCTCGTGGAGGGTCGATGGGTCGACGGTCAGGACGATTATCTTGCCCCGTGAAATGAGATCTCGGAAGAACGAGATGATTTCCAAGGCCGCCTGCCGCTCCTCGTTTTCCCGGACGAGCGCCTCGAATTTCGGATCGTTGCGGAGGATCGCATCGAAGGTGTCGATAATGATCACGTTCGACTCCCACATCGTCTCGGCCTCCATCAAGCGGCGTAGCAACTCCTTGCGGGATTCGTCGCTGTCGTCGTCGCTAGTGAAATTATTCCCCGTATCGATGTCCGCATGCAAAAAGAGGAGCTGTTCGTCGAGGATCGGCCGGACGATATCGTAGGATAACGAATGCATCTGATCGATGAATCCGCTGACCGTTAGTTCCGTCGAGAGCAGTGTCACCGTCTCGCCGGTTTGACACAGTCCATAGCTGAACCGCTGGCTCATCACGCTCTTGCCGGCGCCGTAATCACCCTCGATGAGGACGATACTCCCGCCGGGGATACCGCCACCCAGCTCTTCATTGAGCCGATCGTGGTCATCCAGGCCCAGTGAGGCGAGTTGCCGTCCACTGCTCATGAGTTTCTGAACCTGAAGACGTCTTCGTTTCCAGTGACGATGACCTTGATCCGGTGATCGCCGGTATCGAGACTCTCACCGAGATTGCCGTCCTCCGTGGTGTCAAACGTAATTTCGATGACGTCGCCCGCTTGCCACTCCGATCCATCAACGATCGTGATTGAGACGGTGGTCATCAGCTGTCCGTCGAGCAACACCGACACCTCCGACGTTTCGGCCGACAGCGTCCGTGAACCTGTGTTCTTCACGTGAATGGTGATGTTGTTCGTGCTGCTGTCGTAGACCTCACTGCCGGAGTCGCTGATGACCTCGATATCCGTCCGGATCTTCTCGCTGACATCGAGCGCTTGATCGTCCAACGCATTGCTCACCTGGGATACCTGTGTGGTGAATGTCCCGACGACGCTCGCCGCGATGATCATGCTCGCGATAAAGATCACCATATGCGAGACTGAGGCACTCGCCATCTAACTCACCTCCACAGCCGCGGTATCGGTGATACCGTTTGGGGTGATTACCTTCACGCGGGACGGTGTGTTCTCCGGAGGCGTCGGGTATGTGAACCGGATATGAAGGGTTTCCCCTGGCGCCCAGACGTTGGTCTTATCGTTGTTGGTCGATTCGATTTCGTCCGTATCGACTGGGGTGAGGTATTCGTTATCAGCCAACAAATCCGTGCTGTTGATCCGAATCTCGGAGCCTCCTGTGTTCTCGACGTGAACATGGAGGGTGTCATCGCCGTCATAGGTCGCGTTGGTAACATTGATGGCCGTATGTTGTCGTTCGAGGAGCTCGTTTGTCGAATCCGTCCGCGTCTGGCTTACCTGTTCGAAGCCGTTTGAGACGGTCGTATAGACCATCCCGGTCGTGATGAACAGGCCAAGGAAAACCAACGCAGCCGAGCCACTGACGCTAAAACCCATTCGATCCACCCCCCGGCCCGTGCCCGTGCTCCAGCCAGTTGTTCAACACAGCGGTCCCAGGCGTACTCGCCGACAGCCGGCTGATGTATCGCAGACTTTCGGCATGATGTTCCATCGTCAGGCCACCAGGAGTTCCACCGTCGGCTTCTACTCGTGTATATCCGTCGAGCCCCAACAGCGTCTCTTGGAGATGATCGCCGACATCGGCGCTGATCCACTCGATATCCTCGTAATACCGAACGGACTCCATCGCTTCCCGCATGGAGGACTCCATTAGGAGGTATTCCAACCATTCCAGGACGATCAGATCGGCGTGATACCCCGATGGGAGGTCGTTCAGGTACGGCCGAGTGGTTGTCTCGATATCCTCTTTCGGGGAGCCACTCTCGGGATCGTCGACGAATTCGAACGAGTCGGCGTCGTCCTCCGGAATTTCCTCTTGATCAGCCACTGAGTCAGCGGCGTCAGCTGATCGAGATGGACCGCCCGGTTTCTCAAGCGATGGGTCGTCGTCATCGTCCTGGTCAACCTCATCGAGAGCGTCAATGCCCTCGTTGACGGTGACGTTCTTGCCACTCGATGGGTCATTGTCCCCGTCGTCTTTACCGAAATCCGTCTCCTCCTCAGCGTCGAATGTCTCCTCAAGCGCGTCTTCGTCATCGCTATCTTCACCGTTTCCTACGTTGGTCGGTTCCGCGTCCGGTGATTCCTCGTCAGCCCAATCGGCTTCCCCTGATTCGTATTCTGCTTTCAGTTCATCGAAGGATTTGCCGCCGCCGCTGTCATCTCCGCTGTCGCTACTCGGTTCAGCGTCGGAACCTCCAAAAGCCTCGTCGGAATCGTCGAATAGATCGTTGGAAGCGTCAGATGGCGTCGATGTCGTGTTATCCGCCTCTCCTTCCATATCGAAACTGTCATCCAATGCTTCGTCGGCATCGGGTTCCATCATCTCTTCATCGAAGAAACTCTCCGCATCCGCATCCGCGATCGATGAGTCGAGTTCCTCCTCCTCGTCGCTGTTGCCATCGTCACCACCGGTGTCGAAGACATCAAACGAGCCACCACCCATCCCCCCGCCACCCGCGCCCATTTGGGCCTCATCGACGAAGGGATTGACACCTTTGGTAACCATTTCGTAAATATCCAGGAGCTTTCGGACGTTCTCCTCGGTCTCGTTGACGGTTTCGCTGATCTCTTCGTTCTCACTCCGGACCGTACTCACCGTCGAAGAAAGATCCGCCAGCTCGTTTTCGAGTTCGTCGACACGGTTTTCGAGTTCACCGCTCGATCCGGCGCCGTCGCCCATATCCATATCCACCTCATCGAAGTCGTCGCCCCCGTCGTCAAGATCCTCCATTCCGAGATCGTCATCGAGTTCGCCGCCGAGGTCGTCACCCATTTCATCGTCATCATCGAACATCATCTCGCCTTCCATCGAGTCGTCGCCACCGTTGTCCCCGTCGTCATCGCCAAGGAAATCGAGAATGCCGGCGATCGCCATCCCTGCCCCGGAAATAGCGATCCACGATGGTAAGCCCAGTATCCCACTATCGAGCACCGGACTACCGAGGATCGATAAGAGGAATTCCATCATCGGAAAACAATCGAGAAATATGCATTAAGGTTAGCCTTCAGATTTCAAATATGATAATCAAATCCACGAAACTGCGACGTGATTATCGGAAACAACACTCATTAACTGACGATCATCTAGGAATCACAACACGACCGATTCCTCACCGGCCCTCGATACCTCCAACTCACCTGTCGTCGCATCGAGTTCGAGCGAGCGGCCGTGTTCCCCGCCGGTATCGGTACTCTCGATCGTGATTCCATAGTCCGAGAGGACTTCCTCAGCCTTTTCGACGTTTCGAGCACCGATATTCCCGGTTTCTCGGCTGAGATCGAGCATATCACTACCCCCCGCGATCTTCGCGATGATGTTCGACGGACGGGCTCCCTTTTCCTTCATGTCTGAAAGGAGCGATTCGATGCCTGTATCGACGAACTTGGCCGGCTCTGTCTCCGATCCATCATCCCCTTCAGGCAACATGACGTGGACAAGCCCGGCGACGCCAGCGTGCTCGTCATACAGGACGATCCCAAGACAGGACCCGAGACCACTAGTCCGAATCCGGCAACCGTTCGTGGTCACGGCTGCATCGGCGATCCCGACCTTGATCGTGGTGCTCTCTTCGGCTGCGCCCGCCGGGGCACCGTATTGAGTCATCGGCAGAATCAGAAATGGGTGGATGGATCGGCTTCTAGCTCATCGGCCTGCTCGACGGAGAGTTGATTGAGTGCCTCCCGGAGTTCGTCTTCACGAGGGATCGCGAAGATCTCACAGCTGAAATCCAGCTCATCGGTGCCGATCGTCGAATCGAGCATGAACGCTCGTGATTGCTCACGGCTAACTTCGACCATCACCGGATCTAGCAGCGCCGAACCCATGTCGGCGACCATCTGGGGAGTCGAAATCTCGATCGAGGTTTCGAGGACATTCGCCCAGCCGTCGACCAATCCGCTGGTCATGATATTCGAGAGTTCTCTGATGGCGCTTTCATGTACATCCTCGAACCCGTCGGCGTCAGTGTCCATCGGCATGAGTTTCTCGGCGATCAAGTACGCCGAACGCTCGTCGAAGGCGATCACCAGATATCCACTCGGTAACCCATCGAATTCAAAGACGACACCAACATGCGGTGTGTCATCCAACCGGGATGGAATCCGTTCGACCGGAACGAAGCTCAATCGACTAATGTCAACACATGTCTCGACACCGGCCATCGAAGTGATGTTATCCGCGACCAGACCTGCGCCCTGCTTGGTCATCTCTTGGTAGACGGTGAGTTTATCGAGGGGCAACCCCTGTTCGTTCGTCCCGGATCGATCGGCGATGGCATCCAAGAGTGTCCGATATCCCGGTAACATGTAGATGCCACACTCGATCTGTTCGTCGATGAACTCGATCTGACTTTCGAGAACGAAGAGATGGTCGTCCTCGGTCGCGGTTTTCGACTGGGCGGTGAGAACCTTAGTGACTGATCCATCAACGTACGTGGGCGGCGTAATATCGATCGCGTTGCCGAGATACTCGCTCCAGCCGGTCGTGAATCCACCGATCATGATGTTGCCGATCTCCTCGAGTCCGCTCTGGGCCATCGCATCGAATCCTTCTCCGTGATTTTCGGGGAGAAGCACCTCCACGATCCTGGCTGCGGTTGCTTCATCGAAGACCAACATCGTCTCGCCATCCAGTTCGCCCTCAAACCCGATTTTGATCCCAACTAAATCATCGCCATCGAGTTCGGCAAGCAGATCCGCCGTCGTCATGAGTGACGTTTGGGTGACGGTCACCGTCGTCTCGATGCCCGTCATCTCCGTCAGTGATGTGGCGGCTTCTTCGGCACCCTCGTGGGCCAGCCGATTGAACGTCTCCAAGGAGTGGACGTCGATCTGCATTCCTATCAGGCTGGGACGACGTCGTTGATTGCTTCGAGTACGTTCGGTTTCTGGAACGGTTTGGTGATGTATCCATCGGCGCCAGCCTTGACCGCCTCTTTCATCTTCTCCTCTTGCCCAACGCTGGTACACATGATGACGTTGGCGTCAGGATTCGTTTCTTTGATTTCAGCTGTCGCCTCGATCCCATCCCGGATCGGCATGACGATGTCCATCATAACCAGATCCGGTGTATTCTCGTTGTACTTCTCGACGGCCTCGACGCCGTTCTCTGCTTCGCCGACGATGGTGAGCTCTTCCTCCAATATTTCCCGCAGGAGGTTCCGCATGAACTCGGAGTCGTCGGCGATCAACACATCCGTATTCATGACGTGTTAGGGACCAACCAAACCAGAGGAATAAATCCTGTTCCCCGATTATCAAGCGTTAGAACGCAAGTTTATCGACGACACTCGCCGGTCCGTGAAGAGCTGACGAGGTCCTTCGATCGATCACCGAGGCAGCTCGAAGCCATCGTTATCGTTGGCTGCTGCCAGTAGATCGCCGATCGAATCGTCCTCGTCGAGTCCCTGTTTGTTCATCATCGCGTGGAGTACTTCGGGTGTATATTTGATCGGGATGTTCGCTTCGACGAGGAGAATCCCGAGGACTTCCTCGATCGGCGTATTGCCGCCGACCTGCTGGGAGTACCACAACAGGAGGTTCTCGAAACTCGTCACGACGTCGTTGGAAAACAGCTGTTGGTTTTTGACCTCACCATCGAACTTGGCGGTGATATCGAAGCCGTAGTCCGATCTGATATTATCGAGATACTCCTCAAGCCACTCGTGGACCACCTCATCGGACAGTTCGACTTCCCCGTCCTGTGTGGGCTGGTCATTCCCACTGGATGGCTGTTCGGTGTCCTGTTCGTTACTGCTGATTGGTGGATCGGAGTCGGGAGGTTGCCGGGGCTTGCCGCCGCTCGTCCCGATAACGTAACGACCTTCATCGATCTCAACGACTTTGTCGTTGTCGCTGATATCGAGTTCATCCGGTGAAACGACTGCGTCGTCATCCGCCGCACCGGCATCGTCATCGGATGGCATATCCGAACCTATGATGTGCTATGGCAAAGGCTATTCGGCGAAATCCTCTGAGATAGGTACTCTTGGTTCGCGATTGTACCTCCTTGTCGACGCTGTCACTGTCGAGTGAGCTGATTCGGACAGATTCCACGTGCCGACTTGATATATCACAATTTCACGTCGTGATGGATCCATTAAAGCTATATTCAGAAGTGATAATCTTGATCGGTAGGATTCCTTAACGAAACGATCACACGACGCAGTCGAAGACAGTCCGATAACTCATCCACCAATCAATGATACGTCACTAAACTATACACGACGAAGAGATAGCCGAACGTCGAGAAGGAATTGTTCACCAACAGTAACATCCGTGGACTCGAGAAATTGATTAAAAACCCGCTAATCGCTGTCGATACCGTTGCCCCGACGATGAGCGTGAATCCGAGGGAAAGATGGATCATAGCGTCCTTCGTCGTCTTGAGATATGCTCGGATCGCCATGATCACCATGAGAAAGGCTGCAAGCGATAGGAGGGCGCTTGTAATCACATAGAGGTTTTCGATAAGCGGCATTTTGTAGTTGCGCGAAACTGGTCTAACCGCCCTATTAAACCTATGGCTGACACTATCGAATCTGATAACAATAGGTTCTCACTAATGACTGATTTCGAGACGGCTTCGTTCAGTAACGTTGAGTCGACATTATCCGAACGGTCCCTCGAAGCTGTTAATCCCACCCATTTACTACATCTATGTATGACGGATGACGAGCTAGCTGAGATCAGGGAACGAAAACGGCAACAGTTGCTTGACGAGGGATCGACGTCCGATAGGACAGACCCAGAGACAACCTCAGCGGCACAGTCAACCTCAGATACACCGATCTATATCGATGGACAAACAGCTCTCACAGAGGTGCTAAATGACAACAACGTCGTCTTGGTTGATTTCTATGCCGACTGGTGTGGCCCCTGTCAGATGCTTGAACCGACGGTTGAATCGATCGCGGCCCAGACCGACGCAGCAGTTGCCAAGGTCGATATCGATGCTCATCAGGGACTCGCCCAACAACACCAGGTCCGGAGTGTTCCGACACTGCTTCTGTTTGCCGACGGCGAGCCCGTTGAACGTGTCGTCGGTGTTCAGCCTGAATCTTCACTTCGGAGCTTAGTCGAAGGGTATACCGGTTAACCTCACCCTTACTCCACCTCGTAATACGATCCTCGGTGTCACCCGGTTACGATATCGAGGAGTCGATCGGTTTGGATGTTCCGTCCGGAGACCGGGAAGACGATTTTCTTGCCCTCGATCTCGTCTCGCCGCCGGAACAGTTCGGCGACACTCGTCGCACAGGCGCCTTCGAAGATCAGGTGTTCGTTATCGAGCATCCAACGGATACCCTCTTTCAGCTCCTCATCGTTCACCAACCGGAGGTCGTCGAGCCGTTCTTGAAGGATTTCTGCGGTCAGGGCGAATGGCACACGTGTCGCGATCCCTTCGGCGAACGTCTCCATGCGATCCTGTGGTTCGAGATGACCCTCCGACCAGGCGCGATACATCGCGTCGGCGGACTCCGATTGGATCCCAATGACTTTTGCATCCGTCAATTCGCCGACGGTGAGACAATACCCCGACGCACTGCTCCCACCGCCGACCGGTGTGTAGAGGATATCGATATCCGGGAGATCTTCGACGACTTCGATACCGGCCGTGCCGACCCCGCTGATGAGACGGGGTTCGTTAGCCGAATGGACGTACCGATAGCCCTTTTCGATGGCCTGTTGTTCGACCCATTCGCGGGCCTCATCGAAGTCGTCACCGTGTTTCTCCACTCGGGCGCCTAGCCGTTCCATCGCCGCGACTTTCGATGGGTTGGCGTCTTCCGGAACGCCAACGATGACCGGGACATCGAACTCACGGCCTGCAAACGCGATCGACTGGCCGTGATTGCCGGTACTGGCGGTGATCAGTCCTCGATCACGGAATTCTTCGTCGAGGTTATGGACGAGATTAACGCCACCCCGGACTTTGAACGCGCCGATAGGGAAGGTATCCTCGCGTTTGAGATAGATCTCGGCGTCGAATTCCGCCGATAACGGCTCGCTGCGTACGAGCGGCGTCCGAGGGAGGTACTGATCGACAATGGGTTTAGCGCGGAAGACATCGGCGATCGTCGGTGGAGTCAGATCGTGATACGGGAAGACGGTCGTCGAGTCAGGTGACTCAACGGGCTCGTACTCGCTCGCCATGGCGCCCGTTTACGGCCCGTTTTTGATATAGCTAGGTGATTCGCTTGCACTCGGCCCCATCCCACTACCGTTCTCGGATCGAGACGACCGTGCCGCCCTCGATCGTGATGACGGCATCAAAGATCTGATACAGGCGCGTAAGGGTCTGTTCGTCGTGGGCCGTTGGATCGATGTGGAAATGGCCGGTCGCATCGATCGAGTCCAACTGACGAATGAACACGTGAAGAAACCGGAAGACTGGGTCGAAGGACGTATACTGGAGCATCGTCGACAGCGAGTCTAAACATGCCGTCACCGTAACCTCCTCATCCGACCAGTTGTCGAGACAGTCCGTGATTTGAATCCCGATCGCCGTCAGATCCTGTGGGTTGCTGATCGGCGTGATTTCGAGATCGCTGGTCATGGATTCGGGTTCGGAGACGGCCGCCGAGCGGTAGGCTTCCTCCGTGACGATCAATCGGAGAGCGTTTGGCAATTCGCCGATTTCCTCCTTCCATTCACGGATCCATTGGTCGGTCGATCGTCTGAAATCGATCGCAAGCACGTTTCGATTGGCCAGCCGTCCGCCGGTTAACAAATTATGGCAGATTGTCGTTCCATGGCGATCGATCGCATCCGCTTGCAGGAGCGCTGCTGATGTCGTATCCGCGAGTTCGATTTGATCCTCGCCTCCGCCCTGGTGTTCTCTTCGATGTGACATCCCCTTGATGGCCCCTCATCTACTCATTGCACTGGCCCATGTTAAGTGTTGGCACGTAGGTTATCTCCGACAGACCAACCACAATCCGATTGTCGATGTCCTCAATTGGTTTGTCTGGCGTTCGACTGTACTCCGATCAACATCCAAGTCCTGGTCTGCTCTTGCGCCTGGGGGACTCAATGGGAACTCGGTTAGGCTGATCGAAGACTACTCCCGCGGTACAAACCCGGTTGGAAGGGTTCAGATTGTATACCGGTCTTCGGAAAACTGGACATACCGTCCGTCTCGGAACCGAAATTTCCGCCACCGATACCCGACGAAAATCTTCAAGCCATCGAGACCGACGGCGATCGGCCGGTTTAGCGCCGAGAGCGATCCGTTCCCAGTTGAAAGGATCCGACTCGTGATCCGGAAGGCCTCGTCCCAATCAGCCGGGGTGTAGTCTTCGACCATGTCAGCCATCGAGATGTTCCGGCGGAGTTCATCGCCGATCGCTGCTTTCCACGCCGCATTGTACCGCTGAAGGTCGTCTTCTGCCGCAAGCCGGCCGGCGATCTTCCCGGTTCGAACGGCGACGTGGCCGCCACCCTCATGAAAGGCTGATGTGGCTCCCATCGCGCCGCCGGTCACCGCGATTCCCGCTCGGGTCGGTGATTCGATCGGCCGTGTCGAGGAGATCGGATACGTCTCGGTCCCATCACGTTTACCCCGATCATCGACGCGTGGGAAGTCGGCTTCGATGTCGTAGCTGTCGCCGTATTCGGCTTCCAGTAGCCGGGTTATGTACTCCTGACCAGATGGGATCTGGTCGTCATCGTCGGTGAGCAACCGGTAGTCGGATCGGCCTTCGACGTTATCGAGATCCAGCCCGATCGGCATCGTCAATCCGACGCGGGCCACGGTTTCGTCGTTCGGAAAGACCCACGGATACGCCGTCTCACCGGGAATATACCCCCACCAGAACTTCAGGATCGAAGGATCGAACGCCTCCTTGGGGAAACGTCGGTACTCCTGGTAGGCGATGTGGTTGGCGGATGTCGAAGCGAGATAATCCTCCATCGATTCACCCTCGGGCATAAATTGGTTCAAGACACCCATCGTGACGGTCCGCTGGGGTCCGTCCGCCAGCACGAGATAATCGGCGCCGACAGTCGATCCATCACTAATGGACAGTTCGTGTCGCGGGTCGCCGCCCACCGTCGTCTCGACCCCCGTCACGCTGTCTCCGACCCGGTAGTCGGCGCCGGCGGTTTCGGCCCGTTCGCGAAGCCAGTCGTCGAACCGTGCCCGATCGAAAGTGAATCCAAAGCGAGGATACGACG
Organism: Halobacteriales archaeon; assembly: GCA_042219475.1. GTDB lineage: Archaea > Halobacteriota > Halobacteria > Halobacteriales > Hikarchaeaceae > Chewarchaeum. Next base: position 23,573 of record JBDGPX010000063.1, on the reverse strand, counting down.
CGGGGATACCCGTACTGGTCAGCGTTACCGATTCGGATGGCCCGTAGAATGTCGCGCCATCAAGCTGCCGGAGAATGATCTCGTCGGGAATCTCCTCCGGAGCCATGTCCATGAGGTCGACCCAGTAGTCGAGCATGCCCGCGGCGTCGGTGGAATCTGGGCCGAGTCCATCGCGATCGGCCCGGGGGACGCCCTTCTCGAAAAGCGCGACCGCGACCCCCCGATCGGCGGCTGCCTTCGCCGCGGACGACCCCGCCGGCCCTCCGCCGACGACAGCGACATCTACCCGTTCCATATGCTTACACCGAAAGGCGACCTATTAAACTCCAACTTCTGACGGCAGCGACGTGATCGACTCGCTTATGAATCGGTGTTGGTATGCCCCGTATATGTGACGGATCTGGGGAGTGCTTACCCACTACTTCGGTGGGTTTCAACGATCGGTATATTACTCCTCGAATCACGGATCACGGCGGTAGAGAACGAGGCCGTCACCGCATAGCGTACTCTCTTCAAGGCACGACCGCTTGGGAGAGAGCTGCGTCGAGAAACCGCGCGGCGATGACTCGCTTGCGGATTGGAGCCCCCGTGACAGGGCCATAGGACGCTCCCGAGCGAGGGTCGAACCCCGCCCGCCGACCTCGGGAGAGACGGTCCTAAAACCGACCGGAAGCAGGCCGGGTACCTCCTGGATGAGGAAGCCCCGTCCACGACGGGGAGGATGTCACAGTGTGTCGGTTAACGCTTCGAAGTGGTCGAGATCGTGACCGAAGATCGGTGTCGCCTCTGTCTCGGTTACGATTCCTTTGACCCGCTGGAGGCTCTCGAACCACGCCTGATTACTCCATAGCAGGCTCTGGGCCATTGGATGTTCGTCGGTGAAATTGGCCTCGTGGTATGCCTCGTCACCGACTACGAGGACCGATCCGCCATCCCGATCGATACGAGCACCCAGTAATCCGGGCGTATGTCCGGGCAAATGGATCAGTTCGATGCCCGGAAACAGCTCTTGTTCGCGGTGAATGATCTGCCAGTACAGCTCGTGATCGAAGTCCTGTTTGAGATAGGCGATCGAGCCTTCGTCGGTCGTTGCGCTGTAGTAGGCGAACTGCAGTTCGTCACGGTGAACGTAGATTGGGGTTTCGGTCTCGGCGAAGTGATGGAGTCCGCCGGCGTGATCCAGATGGAGATGGCTCATGACGACGGCATCGATATCATCGATCCCGTAGCCTGCCGATTCGAGATCATCGGAAAGATCGTGTTCGGTAGCGTCGATGTGGGCGAAGGACTGGTACAGGGGATCGGGCCAGTAGCCGTCACCGGCCCGATGATGGGATCCGGTATCCCAGAGGATCGTCGCTTCGGGATGGTCGATGATGAGGTTCCAAACGACGAATTCACCGTACTCGTGTTCGGGTTGGCGATCGTCATACGTCGCCGTCGTGAGACCGTCCAGGACGAAGTTCATATCAGCACGCACGCGGCCGCGGTCCAGAAGCTCGAGTCCGATCTCCATGGCAACATGCTCGACGCCGACCGGCTAATACACCTCGGTTTCTACAGACGGAGTCGGCCGAGTGCGGTTGGGTTCCCCCCGGGACGGATCACAACGCTACAGTGTGGAAGCCCCCGTCGATGGTGTCAGCCGGCTAGGGGGTTATCAGAGCTGAGAGCGACACCGTCTGTGAAATCAAAAGCTGGTGATACGGGTGGCCGCTGGATCGCCGTCCTGTCGGTTACCGCTTGCCAAGCTGTTCCCATACGTCCGCCAACGCATCCGAGACCTCCGGCCGTTCCTCGATGCGGAATTCGATCGTCTCCTCGCTGAACTCGATCCGGATCGTTTCGACGTTGCGCCGGTAGACCTGTGTACGGCGTCCCTCATCTGAGAACTCCTTGCCCTGAAGTTCTAAGAACTCTGCGTCGGTCAGTTCCTCGATCCGTCTATAGCTCGTCGCGATGGGGATATCAAGCTCGTCGGAGAGTTCTTGAGCGGATTTGGGTTCATCGGCCGCCTGGAGGATCTCGGCGCTGAACTTGTTCCCAAGTACGCGCAGGAGTTCCACCGAATCGTCCATCTATTCTCAACATCGATAATCAACACCAAAAAGTTATCGTCCCAATAGTGTCCAGCGGTTGATGAATGTCAGTCGGATGTCATTCGTGTGTCGGTCAACGGTCCAACCGCCACGTCAAGAGTGGCGGCTAACTCCAGTGAATCCCATGGTGCGCGTGATCGGTAAGCTATCTGGCCGCATATGCGAGTTCTGCCGACCTATGTACCGTTGAGCGGTAATTCCCCGCCTGATCGACGGCGATAATAAAGGAAACCGCCGCCGAGTATTAACGCGAGCACGATGACGATCACCAGCGGAACGACCGGCGCGCCACCATCGGACGATCGCTCGACGTCGATCGGCACTTGGTAGGTATCTGAGAGGAGTGTGTCGCCGTCGGCGTCGTCATACTGAAAATCAATCGAGACCGGATACCGTTTGTCCATCGCACTGCCAGCGGCGCTGACACCGAATACGATTACGGCGCTTTCTCCGGGTTCAAGTTGATCAATGAACGCTTCATCGTCGTCTGTGGAGATTGGGTCATCGGCGAAGAGTTTCGCTGATATGTCCCTTAGGGTCTGATTGTTGGTATTGGTCACCCGTAACCGGAGCATCCCCGAATCTCCAGCTTTGAGTGATGTCTCAACTGGCGTCACTTCGAAGACATCTCGCTTGCCATTGACGTTTACTTGGGCATCGATGGGATCCGACCGACGCACGTCGTCCTCCTGATTGCGGTACCGCATGGTGAACGAGAGCTGACGGGGGCCGGCGTCCGCCGAGTCGCTGATTTCGATCTCGAAGCTGAATTCCTGTGTTTCACCAGGCTCGAGGGTTCCAACGGCGTATTCCGTTTCGATCGGATTGATGTTCGGGTTCCCTGAGTCGAAGATGACGACGGCGTTCCGGACGGTCACGTCCCCGTTGTTCTGTACCTCTGCAGTAACGCGGCCTTCCTGGCCGACGGTTAACGTACTCCGGACGTTCGTGATCTCGAATGTTTGTTCCGGTCTCGGTTCGATCCCGGCGATGACTTGCCCGGTCCGTTTTATTTCGCCGTTTTCATCTTTATATTCGGCCGAGAGACCGACTGGATACTCACGGGCATCGCTCCCAGGGGCGGTGCTGGCCTTGAACGATAGCGATTTGGTCTCCCCTGGTTCCCAGGTGCCTGCGAGGGTCGTGGCCGAGGTGCTTCCACCGAACGTGAGCTTCGGATCGGTCGATTGGATCGTCACTCTGGCATCACGCAGGATCTCTTGGCCGGTGTTGGTTACATCGAGTTGGACCGTTCCGGTGTCGCCAACGCCGATATTAGCGTCGGTTCGTTCGACCGCTAACCGATCCGTTCGCTGTCCGGGATCGATACCGAAATTCAGGGAGTCCGAGCGGCGTGGGTCGCCCTCACGATCCTTGTAGTTCACCTGGATCGCAACCGGCGATGGACGACCGTTTGCGATTTCATTGACTTGGGTGTCAACAGCTATCGTCCGTGTCGCCCCGGGTTCCCAATTCCCCATGAACGTGCTGGTATTCGCTCCCCTACCGAAACTCACACGGCGACTCCGAGAATTCACTGTCAACGTCGCATCCCGGGCGGTCATCGATCCAGTGTTTCGGATGTCGAAGGTCACTGTCGTACTTGATCCAACGAGTGGATCGGTCTGTATATCGACGATTTCGAATTGGGCGTCCTCCTGAATCACTAGCTCGACAGTGAGTGTCCGCTCCCGCTCGGTTTGTTGGTGGACGGGGTTGCCTGGATCACTCTCAACGATCGCGTTCGTATATTCGTATTCGACTTCGATGGGTACTTCGTACCGTCCCGGGTCTGCGTCGTCGCTGATCGAGATATCGAAGTAAAACGGACCGACACGACCTTCCGGAACGTTACCGACCGGCTGCGTCCCCGATTCGACCTTGATTGGAGCGGTTCCACGTTTCATCGTCAGACGAACGTTGCGAGCGGTGGTGATGCGGCGTTCCTGATCGGGTGATCCGCCGACATCGATATCACCGCTGTTCAGAATCACGACCCCCAAACGAGTCTCGTCACCAGGTGTGACTCGGTTGTCTGGCGCGTAGGTAGCTAACTCTGGGCTGCCTCTGGGCGATGCGGCGGCCAAACCTGAACTCGCGACGACGACGAGGATCAAGACCGAAAGAACGGTGAGGCGGGACATACTTTTAATGAGGGCGGATGGCGCTGATACCGTCAGTGGTGTGGGGCGGTTCGCGTTCGGGATTGATTGGGGAGGTTCTGTTATAAGCATATATAAATTCGGAACAATCCGTTGGGAGTTTATCTGAATTCAGGACTCCGGAGATCCTCTGTATCGATCGGTTACGTTCACGTAACTGGTGTTATTATACTGATCGCCAACGTGGGATAGGATGATGACCGATCGAGAGGACATCGAAGACCTCCCCCCGAGTGCGAAACTCGTTTACAAAGTTCTGGAATATAACGGTTCACTTACTCAGAAAGAGATCGTCGCACGGTCGATGCTCTCCCAGCGAACAGTTCGCGACGCTCTGGCGCGACTCCAGGAAGTTGACGCCGTCAATCAGGAAGTATACATCCCGGATGCCCGCCAGAACCTCTATGAATTGGCAGTCCACATCGGGCCCGACGAAGAGACGGAGTCCGGTGGCGAGGAGGCCGAAGTCGGGCTCCCCGGAACGGACTGATTCAAAACGCTCGCTGAGATGGATATCGATCGTGGTGAAACTTATCAACCCGCCATTCATAATTCAACATGCTATGACATCGGTAGAAATCGAGTACTGCGTCCCGTGTGGCCACCTCAACCGTGCTCAGGATCTCCAAAAGGAGATCCTCTCGGAATTCGGGCTTGAGATCGACTCTGTATCGCTCAAAACCGGCGACAATGGCGTCTTCAAGGTGCGAGCCGACGGCGATCTGATCTTCGATAAAAGCGAGGAGGACTTCGACAAGGACGATATCGTCGAGCGGATCCGTGGAGAGGTCTCGGCAACGGCATAATTACGACCGCGTTTTCCGATCCACGTCGATCCCTTCTTTTTTGAACCCCTGATCAGTCGCTGGTCCATCCGTCGTTTCCCACCATTACTCATCAGGCAAATCGCCACACAGCCAAGCAGAATATTTATGATCTTTCGATAACGTTCTTATGTCTTGGGAGGGGAGGAACTTGCAGGAGCAATTACCAGACCCGCGTGTCGCTATCAGGGGGTCTGACGAGTTATCACTACGACAGTATCGTCAGTGGCTTTCGGAAACGTGTCGTATCGTGTCTGTCGACAACCTTGATAACGACTCTGTGGCTGCAATTGAGGATACGGCCGATGTCTTGATCCTTGATTGTCAATATTCCGATCAAGGCTGGAAAGACTGCACCGATCTCATCGATCTCTACGCGACAACCTCACCGATCGCACTCATCACGGCTGATGTATCGACAGAACCGATGGCTAATCGCCAACCTATCAGTTGTGTTACCGAGCCGATAACGCGATCAAAAATCCAAGAAACCGTCGAACGACTCTACATCGAGGACATATATAGTGAACTCATCGATCACTACTTCTCGTTAGCGACACGACGGGCCGAACTCGAAACTGCACAATCCCAACGAACGCTCCGAGAAGATCCCGAATATCAGATGCTGCTCACAGATCTGTGCAATCTCCGGCGCTATGCCGATCATCGAGTCGAGGATATCCTCGATCGGTTCGATCGACGGGTCTTCGAGACGATCTGACCGACGAGCGATCGGCTGTTAGTTCCAACGGCCAAGCCAAAGCTCTTGGTTCGAGGTTACGTGTCCGACACGTATGGCTGAATCAGCAATGGAACGGTTTCCGGTACCCGATCCCGAGGATCTTCCGGCGGACCTCCGTGGCCGGATCGAAGAGGAAACCGAACGAGCCGGCTTCACCCCGAACGTCTTTCTTGCATACGGCTACAAACCGTCGCATTTCAGAGCGTTTTTTGCGTATTATGATGCATTGGTCGATGACACCCCGCTTTCACGGGCGGAAGTGGAGATGATTATCGTCACTGTCAGCGGCGTCAACGACTGTCTCTACTGTGTCATCGCCCACGGAGCACTGGTTCGGATCTATACCGAACAGCCGAAATTGGCCGATCAGCTCGCGACCAATCATCGCGCAGCGGATCTAAACGACCGGCATCGGGCGATGTTGGATTTCGCCGTCAAGCTGACTGAGTCACCAGAACGTGTAACGAAGGACGATCTCGCCGAACTTGAAAGAGCCGGATTTGACCGGGAGGAGATCTGGGATATCGGGAGCGTGACGGCGTTTTTCAACCTCTCGAACCGGATGTCGACGCTCGCCGATATGCGGCCGAACGATGAATTTTATGAGTTAGGCCGTGGGACTGACGAGGACTGATGATCCTCACTGCGAAGAGTGTCCAATAAAAGGAGAGAGCGGTGTCGACCGTGTAGCCACCACGGAGTAGTTCCCGATTGCGAGCCTGTATTTCTGTATATGACATATCTTCAAGCGTTTTCCCCGTGATTCGGAACAGAGCGGTCGTCAATACGGGCGTGTTCCCGTGTCGAACGAGGCCGGGAGTGTTATGCCCTCCCTCCATGAGACGAAAATGTGAGTGTTCCGCCGCCGACGATTCCCACCGATCAGTTGGCTGAAGGTGGATGGGAGCGCATCGAGGAAACAGAACGAACATTCCTTGAGTCGCCGATAGTGACCGTGGCATCCCGATTCCTGCTATACGAGGACCGAGCGCTCCGGCGGGCGATACGGGAGTCGGTGGGTATCGATCAACTGTGGCGGTCGTTTTTCGCCAGCCGGTTGCGGCTTGCTGGTCCGATCACGGTTGGGTTCGGGACCATTATCGATCGATTAATTCGGCCACAGGCGATGACACGGTTTGTCGACGACCTCGAAGACCGCGGCTTTCGCTCGGTTCGACGGCGTGGATCACGGCGCCTGCAGATCGATCCATGCCACGAGGCATCGGCGATCGAGTACGATCTGGTCTATCCGATCGACAACAGTCATTTCACCGACTGGGATCCGACCGATTCATCACAACGGCAGCTCCGTGGAACGGCTTGGTTGGTCATCTGGGCTGTTGATCGTGATGTTCTGTTGAGCGGCGGAACGTATCCAAAGAAGATCGCAGCCATCGGTGCTCCCGATTTGGAGCCTCCCTTCGAGCCGACGGCATTCCGAACGGAACTGTTCGAACTGATCCGAGCTGTTAGTGGCTAAACACTCGGTCGATCTCAGCGATCGAGTCGAACACGAAGTCAGGAGCGCCATCGCGTCGTTCGACATCGCGCCGATCGGTAACGCCGGTGAGTACCAATACGGTGGTCATGCCGGCGGTGGTACCCATTTCGATATCCGTCTCGAGCCGATCACCGATCATCAGACATTGATCGGGATCGGTGCCCAGCCGATCGAGCGCCATCTGCGTTCCGAACCCCGAGGGTTTCCCGAGTACGGCGATCGGATCACGGTCGATCATCCCTCGAAGGGCGCCAAGCATACACCCTGTCCCGGGGAGTACGATCTCGCTCGAGCCAGGGATGGTGCCATCGGGATCCGTCCCGATATAGGGGGTGCCGTCGACGACAGCCTGGAGATCCTCAGTCAGCGATTCATAACTCATCTCCCGGTCGATCGAGCCAACGACGATATCTGCCTGTTCCGGGGCATCGGTGAGCCTCACACCGTGATCAGCTAATTGCTCCCGGAGCCCGTTCTCGCCGATGAGATAGGTTCGAGCGTCGGCGTGATATTCGAGGAGGTAGGCAGCCGTCATCGTCCCGCTGGTCATGATATTCTCGGCGTCGATCTCCAATCCGAGTGCTTGGAGTTGCTTGGCCCGACGTGCGGGTGGATCAACTGGGTTGTTCGAGACGAACAAGAGCTCCATGCCCCGGGCACGCAACGATTCGATCGCTGGTTTGGCCCCCGGAAGCAATCGATCCCCGCGGACGACGGTTCCGTCGAGATCGATGATGGCACCGGCGAAATCAGTCATTACTCCTGTCTTTGCAGTACGTTGTCATGAACGCGCCGGTTCGGGGGATCGGATCGATCTTAATCCTCAGCGACAGCTGGTGTATCGACCGACTCGCACGCGTGTATTGTCTGTTCGATCGCGCGTTCGATACCGGTTATCTGCATCGACAGCGGGAGACTCGGTTCGACGCCGCCGCCATAAACGGCTTCTGTCGCACGATCGGCAGCTTGGCCCATTGAGAGCGGGACGTGGATGAATCCCGCGGGTATCGATCGGCCGGCCTGAGCGATGTGATGGCGGACCGTATAAAGGAGGTGATTACAGAGGTGTGTGCCGGCCGTGTTTGAGAGCCGTGCCGGAATCCCATCAGCCAGTAATGTGTCGATGATGTCAGTGGCCGGCAGTGTCGTGAAATAGGCCGCCGGACCCGTGGGATCGATCCGCTCGTTATGTGGTTCGTGATCGGCATTGTCAGGGGTACTCACACAGTCGTCGACGTTGATACCAACGCGTTCGACACAGAGAGCATGTCGACCACCTGCGAGACCCATCGCCACGACAGCCACGGGATCGGTGGACTCGATCTGATCGAGGAGGACGTCCGTGGTCCGCTCGAACTCGACCGGTAGTTCGACACCAGTTACCTCAGCGCCAGCGATCGTTCGGCCGTTGAGGCGGGTTGCGATCTCGCCGCTTGGATTGTGATCATACTCCCCGAACGGTTCGTAGCCGGTCACCAACACGGTGGGTGTCATATCCTCTCTTTTTCGGGCTGGATAGAAAGAACCCCGGTGGGAATCCATCCAGTTTGGAACGATCGTCTATCGATAGGGGGTTCTCGGCATGACATTCGGTTGGCAATACACCCAAGAGGCCGCCGCGTCTCAATCGATACCGATGCGTACTGACTTCGAATCCTTCGATCTGGGTGCAAAGACTTCAGCCGATGCCGGAGAGGCGATCGAGAACGCAGACTTCGTCGCCCTGCCGTGTGGAAGCTTCGAACAACACTCGAAGCATCTCCCGCTGTTAACCGATTCGATCGAAGCCGATCACCTTACCGGCGAGATCGCTCGACGGGGTGATGAGTACGATATCGAGATCGCGGTGTTACCGACACTTACGTATGGCTACTCTGAACACCACATGAACTTCCCGGGTACGGTCACGCTCGATGCTGATACCTATCAACAGGTGATCGAACAGATCGGCGGTTCGATGGCCGAACACGATGCCGACCGACTGTTGATCGTCAACCACCACGGTGGCAATCGCGAACCATTAAAACTAGCCGCCGATCGGCTGCAGCGTGATCATGACCTTCCGACGCACGTGATCCTCCCGCCGTTCATGGATTTCGCCAGAGATCAACTCAATGAATACTTCGGCGAGGGGTGGGGTCATGCCGGCGATTATGAGACCAGCGTGATCGAGCATTATCACCCTGATCTCGTCAAAAGCGACGCCAAGGAGGATCAGGTCCTCAAACGGACTTTCGACACACGGTCTCCCGTCTACTTCGACGAGATGACCAAACAAGGCGGGCTCGGGGATCCGACCAACGCCGATCCGGAGTTTATCGACGAGTTCATCGACGAGATGGTTGAGGGTATCCTCACTCGTCTCAAAGACGACATGTAGGGGCGGTGTCCGTTTCCGATAGCTAGCTGTGCACTCTTTTCCCGTTGGCCAGTGAGACAGCTACGCTCGACAATCAAATGATTAGGTACCACGAGCACAACATCGGGCCGATGGAGGATCAACACGAGCGGGTTCGTCGTGGCTACGACATGATCGCCGAGGTGTATCGGACATCCAGGGCCGATGAACTGCCCGATTCCGGGATCGTCGAGGAATTCATCGACACCCTTCCCGATGGTGCTCGTGTCCTCGATGCGGGCTGCGGTGCCGGTGAGCCGGTGACTGTCACCCTCCACGAACGGGGACTCGATCCAGTCGGGCTAGATATCTCACGCGAGCAGGTTCGGTTGGCCCGACGAACCGTCCCTACCGGAGCGGTCGTCCAGGGTGATCTCACCGCTCTCCCGTTTTGTGCGGGCCAGTTCGACGCGGCTGTCGCGTTTTATTCGATCATTCATGTTGCTCGGGAATACCATTCGACGGTGTATCGGGAACTCAACCGGGTGCTCATCGATGGTGGATTCGTTTTGGTTACCGTCGGGATTGAAGCCTGGGAGGGTTCCAACCCGGATTGGCTCGATACGGGCGCCGAGATGCTCTGGAGCTTCCCTTCGCTCACAGAGAGCATCGATCTGATCGAAAAAGCGGGATTCGATGTGGTTGATCAGTCGACTCTCGATGACTCACTCGGCAGCGAGTATGCCCTCGTGCTCGCCCGAACTTAACCCATAACAGCCATCCACGCAGACTCCACCGGGAGACCACACTTATACGCGGAGCCCTTCCCTTTCTCGACAATGGCTACTCAACTCCGATGTTACGCATGTGGTGAGCGCGAGGAACTCCCGGTCGCACGGTGTCGGTGTGGCGAACCGCTTTGGTTCGATACGGCGGCCGCTGAGTTCACCTATCCCGATGGAAAACCGTGGTCGATGTGGCGCTACGGGGATCTCCTCCCGATCGCCGAACCCGATGGTGTGCTGGCGGCAGCTGGGGGGACCCCACTCGTTCGTACACCCGGGCTGGATGAGTACGCTGGCTGTCGCGTATATATCAAAGACGAGGCCGAAAACCCGACTGGCAGCTTCAAAGATCGGGGTAGTGCGGTCGGCTGTACCTGGGCGGACACGATGGGATATGACGCGGTGGGGACAGTCTCGCACGGTAACATGGCGATGAGCATGGCCGCGAATGCCGCCGGCGCCGACCTGGATTGTATCGTGTTGGTCCCGGCTGATATTCCGACCGCGCGTTTGACCTTTATCGCCCAATACGATCCGACCATCGTCCGTGTCGACGGCGATTACGGCCAGTTGTACTACGAGGCTCTCGAGATCGGGACGGAGGCTGAGGTGCCGTTTATCAACTCGGACGTGCCGCTCCGGGTCGCCGGTCAGAAGACGGTGGCCCTTGAGATCTGTGAGACGATGGCGCCGACGGTTCCGGATGCGATCGTTCTCCCGGTGAGTAGCGGTGGTCACGCAAGCGGTGTCTGGAAGGCCCTCCGGGAATTACAGGCCAGTGGTCGTATCGACACTCTTCCACGGCTCTACTGTGTTCAAGCGGCGGCGGTCGATCCGATCGCAACCGCTTACAGGAACGATTCCGATGAGGTCGAACCAGTGGCCGATGCTGAGACAATCGCCTATTCGATCGCGAATCCTGACCCGCCAAGCGGCACCCGGATCCTCCGTGGTGTCCGTGACACCGGCGGTGCTGTGGTATCGGTATCGGACGAGTCGATGTCCGAGGCGATGGGGGTACTCGCCGCCGACGCCGGCTTCAGCGCCGAAGCCGCCTCGGCCGCGGCGCTCGCCGGTCTGCGTCAACTGACCGCAGATGGCGAGATCGTCCCGACCGAGGACGTCGTTGCGATCACGACTGGCACCGGGTTCAAAGAGGGTACTGATGTCGATATCCAAACCGAGACGGCGACTGTGTCGACCCTTCGTGATCAACTTCCGGCTCTGTTGTAAGGTGATCACGGACCTGAGAAGCTGTCATTGATCTGATCGCGAACCTCGACGATCACTGCAGGGGATTGTCGATTCCTTACTGGATGGCTGCTTCCGAGAGCCCGTAGGTTTGCTTGATATACTCGAAGAGTTGATCGACGATTTCCGGATCGTACGTCCACAACCCATAGAAAGAGCCGTCGCGTTCCTCGGCAAGCAGCGCACATTTGTAGATGTCCATCCCCGCTCCGTCGAAGGCGACGAACCATGATTGCTCGATCTCGTCGGTGAACGTCGGGTGAACCGCAACGCCGTCGATCCCCGGTGGACCTTCGATCGGCGTGAAGATATCGATCGCCAGATCTTTCTCGGCCAGTTGTTCGTATTCGTCGATCTGTGCTTTGAGAGCGTCCCGGTTTTGAAATCCGGCGATCAGCCGACCACGGCCCGCCCGCCAGGCGCGGTCCTCGATCTCACGGGTCGTATAGAGCATCTGTTTGCGGTCGTACGAGGTGAACGTCGTATCGTCGAGATGAGCGAGTAAATCGCTGTAATCGGGATCAGTACCGATATTCGTTGGCGACGCATCTTGTCCGACCAGTCCTCTGAGAGCGGAGAGGTTGATCGAGGTGAGGAATTCGCCGTCCTCGCTCAGCACGGCGAACGATTCCGGGGCGCCATCGGGTATCTCGTCGGTCGTGATCTCGACGTTCTGTGAGTCAAAGTACGAGCGCAGTTGCTCGATGAGATCGGAATCCGTAGGGTTGTATACCGTGAGGGTCTTCCGATCGGATTCGACGGATTCGATGATTTCCGACAGCGCCATTCATTTAGATAAACGCGGTGGGGTATCTAATTTTTTTCGCGGATTATCGTCTGCTGTCGATTAATGTCCGATTTTGGTATCGGTTCTCGCCTGATCGATGGGGAGCACGACAAATCCCATATACACGGCTACTGTCTTGTGGTTTTGTTCAAAACGTTGTTATATTCGTTGCTATCCCTCCAACATGAAACAGCCACAAAAGTTTCGACCGAGAAGACAATAGCTATATTCCTCCCGAACACGCACATCGAATAGCGCGCCCCCCTTCCATGTACTCGACTGGTGAGTCCTTTCCCATCGACGAGTTTGATTCTGGGTCCTTTCTAATCGCGGGACCAACTATGTCGGGGAAATACGAACTCATCCTTGATCTCATGATCAACGGATTCAAAAACGGAGAAGGGGGCCTCTTGGTCTCGACAAACCGCGATGCCGAGTCGGTGATCAGCGATTTCGAAAGTCGGACACAACAGCCACTGTCGCTCCTCCGGCTCGTCGATTGTGTCTCCGAACAACAAAACGCGCCCGGAACCTTGTCCGAGGACGTCGTCGAGTACGTCTCCTCGCCGGCCGACCTCACCGGGATCGGGATCGGCGTCTCCGAACAACTGCAGGGGCTTGGCGAGCAGGGAGTAAACGGCATCCGAATCGGCTTTTATTCGCTCTCGACGCTCCTGATGTACGCCGAAGTCGAGACCGTGTTTCGATTTCTCCATGTACTGACCGGTCGGGTATCGGGAGCTGACGGGCTCGGATTGTTTTCGATCGATCCAACGACTCATGACCAGGGGACGGTCAATACCCTCAAACAGCTGTTCGATGGAATGATCGAACTCCGTGACGAGAACGGGACCCGACAAATCCGGATTCAGGGCATCGAAGATATATCCAGCGAGTGGCGTGAGCTTGAGTGATCACGCCTCGGTCAGCGCCGGATCGATTACCATCACAAGCAGATCATTGACGTTCGTGCCGGTGTCTCCGGTCCGGATGAGTGATCGTCTGGCGTTTAAATACGGATAGGCGTCGTTATCCGCCAATGCCGCCTGTGCCGGTTCGATCCGATCGACCGTCGTGCCGTCGATGATCCCACCGGCAGCCTCCGTCGACCCATCCCGGCCGTCCGTATCCACGCTCGCCAACACGAAGGGCGTACTCCGTCCTTCGATGGCCGCACCGACCGCGAGCTCCTGATTGGGTCCACCGATCCCCGAGCCGCTGATCGTGACCGTCGATTCACCACCAGCGAGCACGACACACGGCGGCTCAACGGGATCGCCGTTTGCCACACACTCCTCGGCGATGGCGACCTGTGTCTTGGCGAGCTCTCGGGCTTCACCCCGTAATCGCGAGGTGAGCACGAGCGTCTGATAGTGCCGCTCAGCAGCAACTCGCCTGGCCCCGTCAATGGCGGTCCGTGTGTTGGCAATGATGTGGTTATCGACCCGATCGAACGCGGAATCTCCGGGTTTGGGTGTTTCGGTCACCTCGTCACGGCGGCCGCGGTCGAGCCGTTCTCTCACCGCCCCCGGTGCGTCGATCTCGTAGCGCTCCAGAACGGAGAGCGCCTCCTCGAACGTCGAACGATCCGGCACGGTCGGACCGCTGGCGATCACATCGAGGTCATCCCCGACCACGTCGCTGATAATGACGCCCGCTACTGTAGCTGGGGCGGCCGCCCGGGCGAGCCGGCCGCCTTTGATCGCCGAGAGATGTTTGCGAACGGCGTTGATGTCGTGGATCGTGGCACCACTTTCCAGTAGTGCATCCGTCACCGATTGGAGATCGGCGAGGTCGATCCCATCGGCCGGTAGGGCCATCAGCGCACTGCCGCCCCCAGTAATCACCGCGAGGACGAGCGTCCGTTCGTCGGCTGCTGTCGCCAGCTCCCGGATCCGTTCAGTTTCCTCGACGCCAGCTTCGGTAGGGATCGGATGACCGCCCTGCCCCACGGTGACGGTTTCGGTCGTTACTGGGTTCGAGGTCACTACGTGTCCGGATTCGATCTCATCGCCGAGAATACCTTCGAGCGCGCTTGTTACCTGGGCGGCTGCCTTGCCGCCACCCAGGACGGTTATTCTCTCGAACTCCGAGAGATCGTACGCCATCCCGGCGATGGTGAGCGTCTCGCCGTCGTAGTCGATCGATTTCCGAGTGACCGTACTGGGATGGGCCGCCTCGATCCCTCCAGCGAGACAGTCGAGTGCGAGGTCATGCGCCTCCGTCCGTGTGATCTCGGATCGGTTCTCGATCACGATCGGCCGCCCCTATCGAATCGTAATGGCAACACAATGATCACCAGGTCTTCATCCGTGTGAATCCCGTCGCTTATGACTGAGCGCGATCCCGCTGCCGATCGGTAGGATCGTCGAGCTGAACGTCGACACCGATCGCACGTGGTCGATGTACTCGATAACACCGGCCGTCGAGTCATCGAAATCCATGATAGCGGCATCGCCCTCGATCCCCGCCAAGACGTCCTCGAAATCGAGGGGGCCACGCATCATATTGTCCGCGATCACGACACCACCGGGAGCCAGTTTCCCGCGGATCGCCTCGAACCCATCGACATATCGTTCCTTTTGATGATCGATCAGCGCGATATCGAAAGGGCCGTCATATCTCTCGATGGTTTCGAGGGCGTCACCGTCCTCGAACGTTGCTCGATCGGCCAACCCCGCCCGATCGAAATAGGATCGCGCCTCGTCGAGTTCCGCCGGATCGTGTTCGGTCAGTACGATCTGCCCCTCCGGGGGCATCCCGCGGAGGAACCACGACGCCGAATAGCCAAATCCGGAGCCGAACTCGAAGACGGTCGTCGCATCGACGATCCCCGCCAACGTCTGGAGGAAGCCACCGACCTCCGGACCGATAATGGGGAATCGTTCCGATTCGGCGTGTTCTTGCATCTCCTCTTGAATCGCCGTCGGTTCCGGGCCCGCAGCCATCATGAACCGACGGATCGGTTCGGGAAAGACCTCGGTCATGCTTGTTCGTCCGAGTACGTGGCTCACCCTGACTGTTTAGCCGTTTCGACGGCCGAATCAATACCGATGGTGACGGATCGGATAGTCAGCTGTCCGGTCCCGTTCGATGGGTCTCGAACCATTCGACGGCGAAGTCAACCATGGCGCGCTGGTCTAACAGCCGGACATCCGTTGCTCCGACCGCACCGACATCGCCGCCTTGGTCACGCTCGAAATCGGCGCCGAGATCGGTAAAATCGGCCGTGTCGATCGCGATGGTCTCGTAGACGACCTGTTGTTCCTGGCCATCGAGTTGGATCGGGGCTGATCGCGACACTGTCTTGGCGCCGATTTCTGCCCGATATTCGGCGAGATGGAACGACGTGTTCACGTCATACCCGACGCCCATCAGCAGGACCTTCGCCTCACGCTCATAGAGTCGGGCGAGCGGCGACCCTTCGCCGAGGCCGTCGTCGAAGCTGTGATCCTCGACGATTGCGTTGGCATCGGCTCCCCATGCCGCAAAGGAGAATTCGGGATGGCGGCTTCGACGCACGTCCGGGAACGTTCGGAAACACTCCGGAATCGTCCCCATCTCGCGAGAAGGCGTGACCGCTGGCCGGAACGGTGGCATCGCCTCACGAATCTGTTCGACCCAGTGATCCGGCACCGGCGGATTCGACCAGCCGGCCGGATCGGTGTACTGGCCAGTGAACGTCGGCATCACGATCGTCCCCGATTCCGTGACGACCGACTGAAGGGCATCGACCACTGCCTGTGGGCCGCCGGCTACCCAGCCCAACGAACTTAGTGAAGCGTGGACGAGGACGACTTCGTCGGTGAGGTCGAATGCTTGTAGATCATCGACGAGCGAGGTGACCGTCACGGGGTTCCCGACCCGGTCGATGGCCGCTTTTTCGCCCATTATGTCTCGCCCGGGTCGTCGGATTCAAGACACGTTTCGAGGGCCTCAATCGAATAGCCGTACTCCTCACTGGCCGCCGTTTTCGAGATTTTCTCCAGCTCGATATCACGACGGATCGTCGAGAGGCTCCGTTCTGCGGGATCGCCGTAGCCGCCGGCGCCCGGCGTCCGGACGCTCACGACGTCCCCGTCGCTCAACTGATGGGAAGATTTCGGAGGAATCAGTTCCCACTCGTCGCTATTGGCGTTCTTGAGATAGTCCTCGCCGTTGGCGCCCGATGCACCACCATTGATCCCATACGGACGGTTGCGTCGGCGATCGGCCAGCAGACTAAATGTCGAGTCGTGATCGAGGACTTCGATATCCCGTCGCAACCCGAGTCCTCCACGGAATCGTCCCGCCCCGCCCGAATCCGATCGGTATTCATACCGCCGGATCCGGAGTGGATAGGCGGTTTCGAACACCTCGACCGGCGTATTGAGCGTGTTGCTCATGTGGACGTGGACTCCATCCATCCCGTCTTTGCCCTGTCGGCCGCCGAACCCACCACCGAGTGTCTCATAGAAGGCGTACGGTTCGTCGGTTCGCGGATCGGTCCCGCCGAAGGTGATGTTGTTCATCGTCCCTTGACAGCCACCGAGCGCCCGCTCGGGGACATCCATTCCGAAGGCTCCGAGGAGAGTATCGGTCGCACGTTGGGAGACTTCGAGATTCCCGCCGACGACGGCCGCCGGCGGTTGGGCGTTGACGATCGTGCCCTCGGGGGCGGTGATCTCGATGGGTCGATAACAGCCATGGTTCGGTGGGATGTCCGGATCGGTCACACACCGGACTGCGTAGTACGTCGCCGAGGCCGTCACCGCAAACGGCGCGTTGATCGCTCCACGGACCTGTTCGGCCGTGCCGGTGAAATCAACGTGGAGTTCATCGCCATCGACGGTTACGGCGACGGTGATCGGGAGATCGGTGTTGCCGTAGCCATCGTCGTCGAGCCGGTCGGAAAATTCATAGATTCCGTCGGGGAGTTCGGTGATCTCGGCGCGCATCCGCCGCTCGGAGTAGTCCTTGATCGCCCCCATCGTTTCGGTCAACTGCTCGGCGCCGTATCGATCGAGCAGTTCGTGGAACCGATCGATCGCCGTTTGATTGGCCGCGTGTTGGGCCCGTAGATCACCCCGGCGCTCGTCTGGCGTCCGGACGTTCGCCAACACGAGGGTCATGACGTCGTCGTTTTGCTCGCCCGCTTCGAAGAGTTTCACCGGCGGGATCCGGAGGCCTTCCTGGTAGATCTCGGTCGAGTCGGCCGCCACGCTACCGGCCCGCCCTCCACCGATATCCGCGTGGTGGGCCCGATTGGCGGCGAACCCGAGCAGTTCTTCTCCGTCGAAGATCGGGCTGACGAGGGTCAGATCCGGCAGATGTGCGCCGCCGTGGAACGGATCGTTCACCAGGATACCGTCCCCGGGTTGGAGAGTGTCCGGCGGGAACCAGTCGATCGCTGCCTCGACGGAATACGGCATCGCTCCCAGATGCACCGGGATATTCTCGGCCTGGCTGATCATCTCGGCGTCGACGTCGAACAGCGCACACGAGCAGTCCCGCCGATCTTTGATGTTCGGCGAGTAGCTGGTGCGGATCAGCGTCGCGTTCATCTCCTCGGCGACCGCCACACAGGCGTTACGAATCACTTCGAGGGTAATCGAGTCGACCGACTGTCCGTCGTCGTCGCTCATGGTGTCACCTCCACGATGACGTTCCCGTATTCATCCACCCGCACGCGCTGGTCTGGGTGGACGACGATCGTGCTTTCCGGACCTTCGATGACGGCCGGACCTTCGAATGACGCATCGCCCGGAAGCGTGGGTCGGTCGTAGATCCGTGTGTCATGGGCCGTGCCGTCGTAGACGACCGACCGTTCCTCTTTAATCGCTGCCTCGATCGTTTCGCCGCCGTCAGCGCGTTTCAGATCGGGCATCGGGACGGTCCCGCGAGCGCGGAGGCGGATCGTCACCAGTTCCACCGGTTCCGACGACGAGGCGTGGCCGTAACGACGTTCGTGGGCCTCGTGAAACCGCTCGGCGATGGTCTCCTTGGCAGTCCCATCGATCGTCCCCTCGGGTGCCGGGATGGCCAGCTCGAACGACTGGCCGACATAGCGCATATCGAGTACGCGGTCGAACGCCATCTCCCCCGGGGCCAAACCCTCAGCGGCAAGCCGCTCGCGACCCGTTTCTTCGAACTCCTCGAAGGCGGCCGTCAGGTCCGATCCGTCTACTGCCTCCCATCGGCGCACTCGTGACGTGCTGTAATCATAGAGGATGTCGCTGATCAACAGTCCCAATGCTGATAGGACACCGGCAGTCCGAGGAACGACGACGCGTGGAATATCGAGTTCTCTGGCGATGGAACTGGCGTGTAGCGGTCCCGCCCCGCCGAAGGCGACAAGGCCGAACTCCCGTGGGTCATACCCTCGCTCGACCGACACCACCCGAATCGCGCGTTCCATGTTCGCGTTGGCGACGTCGAGGATTCCCTGGGCGGCCTCCGTTAAGCCCATGTCGAGGGGTTCTGCGACCTGCATTCGGATACCCGTCTCGACGGCCTCGGTGTCGACAGCGAGTTCATTCGAGAGGAAATTCGCCGGATCGATCCGGCCCAACACGACCTGAGCATCCGTGATCGTCGGCTCCATCCCACCGCGGCCGTAACAGATCGGACCCGGATCGGCCCCGGCCGACCGGGGACCCACACGCAACGCACCGCCGGCGTCGATCCAGGCGATCGAGCCGCCGCCGGCACCGATGGTATGGATATCGATCATCGGCACGCTCACCGGGTAGTCCCCGACCTCGATCTCCGTCGAGATCACCGGCTCGCCACCCTGGACGAGCGAGACATCACAGGAAGTGCCGCCCATGTCCATGGTGATGATGTCATCGACGCCGATCGACTCGCCGATGTAAGCCGCGCCTTGGACACCTGCCGCCGGTCCCGAGAGTAGTGTATTGACCGGTCGCTCCCGGGCGATGTCCGCGGTGATGATCCCGCCGTTTGACTGCATGATCTTCAGTGTCGCGGGGATATCGAGATCGGCTCGCTGCGCGTCGAGATTCCCGACGTAGCGATCCATCACGGGCTTGAGGCCGGCGTTGAGCGCGGTCGCGAGCGTCCGCTCGTACTCCCTGATCTCGGGTAGCACAGTACTTGAGAGCGAATATGTGGTATCGATCCCGGCTGCCTTGAGTTGCTCTCTGACTGCTTGCTCGTGGTCATCGTTCTCGAAGGCAAACAACAGGCTGATCGCCACACTCTCGACGTCCATCGCGTCGAGATCGGCGGCGACCGCCTCGACGGAATTCTCATCGAGTGGTGTGACGACGTTTCCCCGCTCGTCGATCCGTTCAGTGACTTCGAACCGACGGTCCCGCTCGACGATAGGGACGGGTTTCTCGGCCTGGAAATCGTACAATGACGGCCGAGTTTGCCGGCCGATCTCCAATGCGTCCCGAAATCCGTCGGTCGTCACCAACGCCGTCGGTGCCCAGTCCCGTTCGAGCACTGCGTTGGTCGCGACTGTCGTTCCATGGGCGAGAAACTCGACCGCCGGAAACGCGAACCCGCCGTCCGCCCGACTCTCCTTGAGGCCCGTTACGACCCCTTGTTCCGGTGCCCTCGGCGTGGACGGTGTCTTGGTGACGGTGATGTGTCCGTCTTGGATGCTGACGACATCGGTAAATGTCCCACCGATATCGACACCGATCCGGACGTCCTCAGCCATGACGGGCTCCTACAGTCCGGCTCCAATAAAGGATCCGACAAACGACGGCGACGGGCGCTGGTTGGGGAACCGATCTCAGAGGTTCGACGCCGCCGATCCGCCATCGATCAAGACGGTTTCGCCGGTGATGTAGCCCGACTGTGGTGAGGAGAGAAACGCCACGGTCCGGCCCAGTTCCATGGGATCGCCGACACGTTCGAGGGGGACACCCTCCGACCAGTCATCGAGACCGTCCTCGTAGCTGTCGTACTCGCCGCGTTCGACGGCTTGTTTGACGAGCTCTTGGATCCGCGGCGTCTCGTGGGCGCCCGGTAACACGGCATTGGCCCGGATGTCGGGGGCGAGTTCCTTCGAGAGGGTCTTTTCGAGTCCGATCACGCTCATCCGGACCGAATTCGACAGTACTAGCGAGTCGAGAGCTTCCTTAACGCTTCGAGAGGTGATATTGACGATGGTGCCGCCGCCGTCTTGGAGGTGATCGGCCGACTCGTGAACCAATCGGACGACGCTCATCACCAGCAACTCGAAAGCATCCTCCCACTCCTCTTCATCGATGTCGAGGAAGGCGCCGCTCGGCGGGCCGCCGGCACTGGTGACGAGATGGTCTAGACCGCCGAACTCCGAAACCGTCCGATCCACGAGCGCTTCGATGTCGCTCGGCTGTGTCAAGTCACCGGACACACCGACGACCTCTCCCGTGGCGGTCTCCCGCAGATCCTCGACAGCGGCGTCGAGGCGGTCCTCGTCGCGGCCGTTTACGACGACGTTGACGCCCTCCTCGGCAAGCGCACGGGCTGATGCCTTGCCGAGTCCGCTGCTTGAGGCCGTTACGAGTGCTGCGTTGCCTTCGATTTGCAGATCCATGCACGCCTCTCCAGTCGCCGTCAGTATAGGCGTTGGCCTCCCTGCAAGTGCTCCGTCCCGTCGGATCCGTCGATCAGCACCCGTCAGTCGCGGCCCGCCAGATCCGTTCGGGTGTCAGGGGCATGTCGAGGTGATCGACTCCGAACGGTTCGAGAGCATCCACAACGGCGTTGACGACTGCTGGCGGTGCGGCGATGGTGCCCGCTTCGCCGACTCCTTTGACCCCCAGCGGGTTATGTGGCGAGGGCGTCACGGTCGCTTCGAGTTCCATCTCGGGGACGTGTTCGGCCTTCGGGATCGCGTAGTCCTGAAGCGTCCCCGTGATCAGGTTGCCGTTGTCGTCGTACTGGGCGTGTTCGTACAATGCCTGGCCCAGTCCCTGGACGGTTCCGCCGTGGATCTGCCCCTCGACGATCGTCGGATTGATGCGGTTACCGACGTCGTCGACCGCCAGATATCGCTCGAAACTGAACTCCCCGCTTTCGGGAGCGACCTCGACGACCGCCACATGAGTGCCGAACGGAAACGTGTAGTTCTCCGGTTCGTAGAAGGTGGTCGTATCTAGGCCCGCTTCCATCCCGTCGGGAATCGTGCCACCGTATGCACTCTCTGCGATCGTCGCCCAGTCGATCGCCCGGCGGGGTGCTCCGCGCACTCGGAACTCGCTGTCCTCGACGACGATATCTGCGACGGCGGTTTCGAGCTCATCGGCCGCGATCCGTTTCGCTTTCTCGCGGATTTTCCGGGCACTTTCGGCGATCGCACTCCCACCAACGGCCGCGCTCCGGCTGCCGAACGTACCGGTTCCTTCGGGGATCCGGTCGGTATCTCCTTCGATGACCTCGACGTTTTCGTAGTCGACGCCGAGTTCGTCGGCGACGATCTGGGCGTAGGTCGTCCCATGACCCTGACCGTGGGAGTGGGTCCCGGCGAATACCGTTACACCGCCCGATGGATGGACTCGGACCTGGCCGCTTTCGAACAGGCCCTTCGTACCCGCCGATTCGACGTAGTTTGCGAGCCCGATCCCGAGATACCGGCCGTCCGAACGGAGCCGTTCCTGGCGCGCCCGGAGTTCATCGTAGTCCACCGCCTCGAGGGCGTGGTCGAGCGCCCGTTCGTAATCGCCGCTATCGTACACGTAGCCGGTTGCCGTCTCGTAGGGGAACGCATCGCCGTCGATCTGGTTGCGCCGGCGGATCGTCGCCGGGTCGAGATCCAATTCGGCGGCGGCCCGATCCATCAACCGCTCGAGGACGTAGATCGCCTCCGGGCGACCCGCCCCACGATAGGCGTGGACGGGTGCCGTGTTGGTAAAGACCGCCCGTACGCGACAGTAGAGTTCCGGGATGGCATACTGTCCGGATAGGAGGTTTCCGTAGACCGATGTCGGGATATTGGGCGATCCTGACAGCAGGTGGCCGCCGATGTTCGCGTCGGTCGAGACCCGGAGCCCTTGGACGAGTCCGTGATCATCGAGCGCGAACGCCGCCTGGGTGTCGTGATCCCGAGCGTGGGCCGTCGTCGAGGCATCCGACGAACGGGTCGCCTGCCATTTCACCGGGCGATCGAGCCGTTTTGCACACCACGCGACGAGCGCCTCCTCGGGATAGTCGTGACCTTTCGCCCCGAACCCGCCGCCGACGTCCGGCGAGATCACGCGAAGCTTCTGTTCGGGGTGGTCGATTGCCTCGGCGATGTAGCTCCGATGGCCGTGTGGTGTCTGGGAGCTCATCGTCACGGTGAGTTTCCCCGACGCGGACGTGTATTCCCCGACTACTGCCCGCGGTTCCATCGCCGTGGGCAACAGTCGGTTGTTCCGGAGCTCGATTTCGACGGTGTGATCGGCGGTCTCGAAGACCGCTTCGACGGCCTCTCGATCCCCGAGATCCCAGTCGGCCGCTACGTTGTTCGCGGCCGCCTCGTGAAGCGTCGGTCCGTCCGTCCCGACGGCGTCTCGGACATCTGTGACGGCGTCCAACCGATCATACTCGACTGTGATAGCGTCCGCGGCGTCGTGGGCCACATACCGACCGTCGCCGACGACGACGGCGATCGGCTGGCCCTGGTAATACACCCGATCTGTCGCCAACAACGGGTGGCCGGTGAGCCCCGGCCGGATATCCGGCGACGCTGTGGGGATCGTTCCCGGAATCCCGGCGTCATCGATATCGGCGGCCGTGTAGACGGCCACGACCCCGTCCATCGACTCGGCGGTTGTCGTATCGATTGCTTCGAGTCCGGCGTGTCCGTACTGACTGCGGGCGACCGCAAGGTAGACCGTTTCCGGGGGATGCTTATCGTCGGTATACTCGGCCGTTCCACGGACGAGTGTCGGATCCTCCCGTCGTTCGATACCGGCCCCAACGAACCCGTCGGTATCGGCGTTTGCATCCATGTTGATTGATGGCGTGACTGTGGGTTCTTGGACCTTTTCACATCGGACCGACCGTCCTCACGCCGTCAACCGACGACGGACACTTACACGTCGGTACGTGATAGAGAACGCGAGCGCATACCTCCGTCTTCAGGCGGAGGTCGAGCGGACCCA
>JBDGPX010000034.1:12845-63188 GCA_042219475.1 Halobacteriales archaeon | reverse complement strand
CTCCAGAGGACGGCAGAGAATATCTCAGTTTCCACCAACAGTGCAGACAGCACCAACGCAGGGAATGGCGATCAAACCTCAAGGAGAGAACTATCGAATGGGGTATTCGACAGTAGCTATCCCTGCCCGACGGGTGGATCCGCGTCGGGAGCAGCCGTTACTGGGCGATGCGACCGAGTGCACGCGCGAGTTCGAAGGTATCCTCCATGCTCGTGGCCATCGTGACGGCATCGACCTCGGCGGCCCAGCTGTCGTATTCATCGCGTGACGGGAAGGGATGTCCGTAGGGACAGAACCGACTGTATGCCAGGATCGGGCTCGGAAGGTCATCGGGCGGTCCCTCCACGTCCTCGGCAACGCCGAACGACATCACGACGCTGTCAGGCTCGGCAGTAATCTCGGTGTCCGTGACCGTGAGTTCGATGGGATCGCCACTCACCGGGCTCTCGGTTTCGATCTCGACGGTGTCGATGTCCTCGGCAAGGAAGGGCAGGATGATCGGATCCTGCACACACTGATAATACTGGACTTGGCCGTTGAACGTCGCCTTGTGCGGGGAATCGTCGACCGTACAGAGCGTGCTGGGCCCCATCTCGATGTCATCGCGGTCGGCGATAGCGGCTAGCGCTTCGACCCAATCGCCAAACACCGCCGGACGATCATCCAAGCCAAGTGCCAGTTGTAACTGCTCGCCGAGTCTGGTCGGGATCTCGGGGCCACGATACGCCGTTGTGAAATCGGGATCGCTCATACTACGTGCCTCCGACTATCGGTATGATACCCGATCGGACGGTTCTGACTCCCAATACGTTGGGCGGACTTTTCAGCGGCGACAAAACGGCTGCCGTCGAACGCGACTCGGCTCGGAATCCGATCGGTCTTCGGCGAAACACCGGCGGTCAAGGGCCGACCATCGAGGGGCGAACGAAGTCGTCGCTGAATGACAGTCTTACCGACCCGACACGGCCGAGGGCACGATCGTGAAATCCTCGGAGTAGGTCCGAAGGATCGCGATGGTCAAGCCGACGGCGAGCACGCCGATGGCTGCGATCGTCAGGAACGTCACTCGGAGTCCTGCCCGTTCGATGAGTGCACCGAAAAACGGCGGTGCGAAGGCATTGCCGAGCATGATGCCGATGGTGATCGTCGCGAAGTTCTTGCCGAGGTCGGTCCGGGCCGAGAGTCGGTCGGTGAGCTTCGATCGCGCCGGGCCCGCAAGGCTTCGCATCCCGCCGATCCCGATGGCACACGCCACCGCGATCAGTCCCGGGATTGTCATCGACCCCAACACGGCCACGATCACGGCGACGACCGAGTAGGCGGTTACGATCACTGGCCCGGCCGAAAAGCGATCGGTCAGTTCGCCGCCGATGAGGATCATCACCGCCCCCGCGAGATACATGCCCGAGAGCGTGAGGTTTGCGAGGCTCAACTCGATGCCATAGCCGTCTGTGAGCAGCACTACGACGTACGAGGTGATGCCCCAACTCGCCGTCGAGGCGACGAGAGCCAGCAGGGCCAGTGCAAGGATAGCGGGCGAGCGGATGAGCGACGCAAACTCAGCCCGGACACGATCGGCGATCGATTGTTGATCGGTCGTGGTCGTCTCGGGACTGGGGAGCCGAACCTCGGCACTGACGAACCACCGGAGCACAACGATCGCGATCACCGTATAGATGGCCCCGACGACGCCGATCAGCCCGAGTGCGTGACGCCAGGTCAACCCGGAGAACGAAATGATCGCGGTAATGATCGCCGGCGGTGCGGCGAAGCCGAGGCTGCCTGCAAAACCGTGGACGCTGAAGACCCGCCCCCGGATCGATTCCGGGCTCGCATCGGCCAAGAGCGGATAATGGGATGGATGATGGCCGGCCACGCCGAGGCCGATCAGTGCCTGACCGGCCAACAACCACTCGAAGGAGGGGCTCAGTACGATGACCAATACGCCGGCCGCGCCGAAACCCAGACAGATACCAAGCGTCAGCGTCCGGCTATGGTTATCCGAGAGATAGCCGTAGGGAAGCTGCATCACGGTGTTGATCGCACCCTGGAGGCCCATCGCGAAGCCGAGGGCCGCGAGCGTTACGCCGAAATCCCCGGATAGGAGGCCGAGGATCGGCGGCAACAACACTAGATACATGTGGTTGACGAAATGGGATCCGCTGATCAATCCAACTACGATCGAGGTGTCCGCAGGTAACGCCGCCACCCGTTCCAGCGGGCCAATGGTCGGGATCCGACTTCCCGTCACGTGCGTCTCACACCGTCGGTAATCAGGAACTCAGTATAAAGAAGTCGGATTCGGCAAGGTGACGATCACGCACCCAGAGACGAGTACGACCGCGTCGAAGTGTTTTACCGTCCGCCAGCAGGTGACAGCCATATGTTCGGGACCAGCGGCATCCGCGGCACGGTCGGCGACACCGTCACCGCGGAGCTAGCATTGACGCTCGGTCGTGCGCTTGCTGCCGAGACCGACCGAGTCGTGATCGGTCGTGATCCCCGCGAAAGCGGAACCTATCTCGCCGACGCAGTCGCCGCCGGCCTCCGGGAGTGTGGGGCCGACGCGGTCCGACTCGGACAGGCAGCCACCCCGACGGTCGCCCGGAGCGTCGCCTGGCAGGGGGCGGATGCGGGCGTTTCCGTGACGGCGTCGCACAATCCACCGCCGGATAACGGCCTGAAACTCTGGCAGCCATCGGGGCAGGCGTTCGATGACGCGGGCCGCGAGCGAATGACCGAACGGATGGAAAACGATGATCACACTCTCGTCGGTTGGGATGCGATCGGGACCGAACGTCGGTGGAGAGATGCCCGTGAGCGGCACACAGCGGCGCTGGTCGAAACCGTCGAGGACGAACTCAATCTGTCGGTAGTCGTCGATCTGGGCAATGGTGCCGGCGGCGTAACGATCGACGCACTCACCGAACTCGGCTGTACGGTCGAAACCCTAAACGCCCAGCCCGACGGCCGGTTCCCAGGGCGGCCCAGTGAGCCGACGGCCGAGCACTGTCGGTCGCTCTGCGAACTCGTCGCCAACACCGATGCTGATCTCGGGATCGCCCACGACGGTGATGCCGATCGGATGCTCGCCGTCGATGAGACCGGTGCCTGGGTCGGGGGTGACTTACTGCTCGCGCTTTTCGGCCGGGCGGCAGCAACCACCGACACGAAGATCGCCGTGCCCGTCGATACGAGCCTCGTGGTCGCGGACGCCGTTGCTGAAGTCGGCGCCGACATTGCCTACACGCCCGTTGGCGATGTCTATGTGGCCGAACGAGCCGCGACGACCGGGGTCGCCTTCGGCGGCGAGCCGAGCGGCGCCTGGATCTGGCCCGAGGAAACGCTCTGTCCGGATGGGCCGTTGGCGGCCGTCAAGCTCTGTGCGATGGTGGCCGAGCAGGGGCCACTCGCCGAACTGCTCGATGATTTCGATCCATATCCGACACGCCGGACGAGCCTCGAAACCGATGCCAAAACGGCGGTCATGGATCAGCTCGCCGAGACCGTCATGGCGACCTACGACACTGTCACGACGCTTGATGGTGTACGGGTCGAGCTCGATGGCGCGTGGTTTCTCCTCCGGGCAAGCGGAACCCAACCGCTGGTTCGGGTCACCGCCGAGGCCCACGATCCTGACCGAGCCAACACCGTCTTCGCCGAGGCTCGGGAGCTCGTCGAGGACGCAATCGCCGCGGTCGAATAAAACGGGACGAACCCCTGAGGACCATCAGGCCGCGCCATCCGGATCCCGAAGCACCGTCTCTCCGGGTGGAATACGCGCATCGGTCGGCAGCGAGACACCGACGTTCAGGCTGACGTTGATCCCGGTTTTCGCCCCATCACCGACGATCACGCCGAACTTCCGGCGGCCGGTCGAGACGCGTTCGCCCTTGACCATGACTGACACCGGAACATCGTCGTGACGGAGGTTCGCGACGTTGGTCCCGGCACCGAAGTTGACACCGCGACCGATGACACTGTCACCGACATAGGAGAGATGGGCGATGTGGGTGTCGTCCATGAGGACGCTGTTTTTCACCTCGACACTATGACCGATCTCGACATCGGGACCGATCGCCGTCGCGCCACGAACATAGGCGCCTGGACCGACCTCGGCACCCGATTGGATCAATGCAGGACCCTCGATCGTCACGCCGTTGCGTACGGTGGCGCCGTCTTCGACGACGACGGATCCCTCGATGACCGCGCTTTCGTGAACGGTACCGTCCAGCCGGCGCTCGATCGTCTCGAGCTGCCATTCATTGGCCTCAAGCAGTTCCCACGGCCGGCCGACATCGAGCCATCGGTCGACGTCGACCGCCCGGACGTCGTGAGTCGTACAGACCGCGGCGAGGACATCGGTGAGTTCCTCTTCGCCGCGTTCGGACGGCTCGACATCGAGGAGCTCCAGCGCCGCCGCCGGGAAAACGTAGGCACCGGCATTGATCATCCGTGAGGGGGGATCAGCCGGTTTCTCGATGACACCCTGGACGGCACCGTCCTGAATATCGAGCACACCGTATGCCGAGGGATTATCGACCTCGTAGGCGGCAAGTCCGGGACCGCCGCTGTAGAGATCGGTCAGGCTGGCAGTATCGTACATGCCGTCGCCATTGATCACCGCGAAGGGTGCCGCCTCGAGGTGTGGGCGGGCCACCCGAACGGCGTGGGCGGTGCCGACCTGTTCTTCCTGGATGGCGTACTCGATCGGCACACTGGCATACGCGTCACCGAAGTAGTCACGGACAGCGTCGGCTTCGTACCCGACGACGAGAACGAACCGTTCTGCCCCGGCGGCCGCCGCCGCCTCCAGCACCCGGGCGAGCAACGGTTTCCCGGCGACGGGGAGCATCGGCTTCGGTCGGGTGCTCGTCAACGGCCGCATCCGGGTCCCTTCACCCGCGGCGAGAACGACGGTTTGCATGCCCGAGGGGAAACGGGCCCGCCACTAAAGTGCCGTTGCTTGGGATGATTGGACGGGATTCGATCGACCAGCTCACCGTATCCTCAGCCATCCACGGTCGCAGTCGTGTTGTCGATCGCGTGATCGACCCAGGGCGGTCGATCAACGGTCGTGTTGCCGATCGCGCTGAATCGGAACCGTTCGATGACGCGACCCTCGGATGTACCGTCGGCGGTCGGCCAGTCCGCCCGGAGCGTGTAGACCAACCCGAGCGGATCGACGAGCGCCGTGACATGCCGGTCGTCGGATGTCGTGGCGGTGATCCGGTAGACGGGCCAACCGTCACGTTGCGCTTCGGTGATGGTCGTCCGGTTGAGTGGAATGCCACGAAAACGGGCATGGATCGCGCCATCGGCGACGAAGCTGTCGGTCTGGACGACCGCGAATCGAGGCCGATCACGTTGGTAGAGCGTCCCGTTCGGTGTCGGCCGACGGAGATACGTCCAGTTGCCGTCCGAGAATCCCCGGAGATCAGTCTCGAGAGGAACGGCCCGCTTCGGTTCGAGCGGGACGTTCACATCGGACGCTGGGGGTGCAGGCCAGGGAAACGACCCCCTGGCCGTCTGTCGAAGGCTGAATTGCCCGCCATCGGGATCGACACGCATGACGGCGACCCGCTGTCCCTGGATGGATCCGTTTGGAGCGAGGACCGTCAGGTTCGCCCGAACGGTGTACGATTGATCGGCGAGGGAGGAGACGTGGGCCGCAGCGAGTGCGCCCGGGTTCACCACGCCGTCACGTGTAACCCCCGGCGCGGTGACGGTGGCGCCGGTTGATGGCTCGATGGACGCTCGATCGAGCGGTTCGAGCGTCTCATCGACGAGACCCTGACAGCCGGCCAGCATAACGAGGAGGACTATTGCGATGAGAACGCGACCGGCCATGTCCGATCCAAGGGAATGATCGATTTAAATCCGATGTCGGCAGGTGATGAACGAGTCGAACATCGCGAAGAAACGCCGCGTTGACGGTGGATCGAGGAACCGCAACCGCTCGGGTCAATCGGAGACTTCGGGGTTGGCCGCTTCGACGGTAACGCGATCGTGGATCGGCCCCTCGCGTACCCGGAGGTGCTTGGGCGTCCGGTCGTTCGCGACCGCGAGGACCTCCGCAACGATACTGGTCGCGATCTGATACGGCGATCCCCCGCCGAGATCGATCCCGATCGGGGTATAGATCCTGTCCAACTCGTCTTCGGTGAAGGTCCGCCCCTCCTCGGCGAAGTCCTCGAGCATCTCTTCGAATCGGTCGTGAGGGCCCATGAGCCCGATGTAGGCCACGTCGGTGTCAACGAGCGCATCGATCGCCAGCCGATCGTCGATGAAGTTGTGGGTCATGACGACGACATATGTATCGGGGCCGAAGTCATGGATATCGGCCAGGTTGGCGGGTGAGGTCCGTTTGATCGCATCGGCATGAGGGAACCGATCTTCGAGATCGGCCGCGCCGCGGAACCCGATCACGGTCGTCCGGAAATCGTTTTTCGCGCCGAGTTCGACGACCGGTCCCACATCGTGGCCGGTCCCCAAGACGACCAGTTCGGGGGCGGGTTCGAGACCATCGATGAACACCTCGGCCGAGCCAGCCTCGGTCTCGATCCGGATCGTATCCGAACCTCCGTCCTCGACGAGCGTTGCTGCCGGGTCCGCAAGCGCATCGAGGAGCCAGTTCGGGAACGTGCCGGTTTCGACGGTAAGACCCTCACCGGGACGGTAGTAGGCACGACTTCCGGTCGTGGCTTCGTCGCCATCGACGACCGTGATCACGCCGATCCGTTCGTTGGCCTCGATCGCCTCGATCGCGGGTTCATAGGACGCATCCAGCGGTTCGAGCAGGATATCGATAATACCGTTACATCCCACGCCAAGGCCCCACACGTCGTCCTCGTCTTCCATGAGGTCGTAGGTCTCGACACGAGGGCTGCCGTCGGCGAGGACCTCGCTTGCCAGTTCGAAGACCTCGTCTTCGAGACAGCCCGCGGTGATACTCCCGAGGGCCCCGGTCTCGTCATCAACGATCATCTTCGCGCCGGGACGGCGATAGGCGCTTCCCTCGACGCCGATCACCGTCGCCAGTACCGCATCACGCCCCTCGTCAAGGATCTCCCGGATCGAGGCCAGTACCTCGCTCTCGGGAACGCTCCACTCGTTTGACGTCATTACCTGGTCGTTCGACCGCTGCGCATATGAGCGTTTTCGACTCAGCAACGATATCGCCTAGATCAATCCGATAAATGAAACCGAATTCAGTTACGTCGAGGAGGTCGATTCA
Source organism: Halobacteriales archaeon (assembly GCA_042219475.1). Taxonomy (GTDB): domain Archaea; phylum Halobacteriota; class Halobacteria; order Halobacteriales; family Hikarchaeaceae; genus Chewarchaeum. Next base: position 55,951 of record JBDGPX010000034.1, on the reverse strand, counting down.
AACCGACGGGGATCGTGTTCGAACCCGATCGTGCCGTGGAGTCCCTGGCGATTGAGTTGCCGAGCGATTTCCGTGATATCATCCGGCCCGGTAAAGGCAAACAGTCCATCGAGATACGGCAGCGCCGTCTCCATCCCCCGACAGGTCGGGGCGTACTCGGGCGAGCCGGCCAGCGGATTGAGCCACAGGACCGCCTCGGCCCGACGGGAAAGCCACGTCATGCCCGCTTCGAGATCATCGAGTTCGCCGACTTCGAGGCCATCCGAAATCACGAACACGATCGTCTCCCGATCGACCGTGTTGGGGTTTCGTTCCTTGATGGTTGTGAGGGCGTTACCGATGCGCGTCCCCCCACCCCACTCGGTTTCGGCCCGATCGAGCGCCTGAAGCGCTGCCGCAGAGGTCGGGGCGTCGAACTCGTCGGTGACCTCCCGGATATCCGTATCGAAGAAAAAAATCCGGACGTTCCACCATTCCGCCGAAATACGGCGCAGGAATCGAACGAGGAAGCTCCGATCGATCGTGTCCAACACTGACTGACTCACATCGACGAGGACCGTCGCTCGAACGCCGGAATCCTGGCGTTCCGTCCGGGGGACCGATATCAGTGTTCCCCCTGTGCTGAAGCTTCGACGGAGGGCGCGTCTGGTGTCGATCCGCTCATCACCGCCCGACCCCCAACGACGACCCCGGAGGCCAGCGATAGCGTCGGTCAGTACATCGACCGGCCGCTCTAAATCACTGTCGTCAGCGACGGCTGCCCGGGCGACCGAGACCGGCTCCGAGCGTCCCGACGGACTATAGACGGCGGTCGTGGTGGCATCGCCGTCGTTGTCAGCTGTCTGATCGGCGGGCGCCTCCGTCGGGGCCGTCGTTTCGATCGGATCCAGGTTGGTGTCGGCGTCGTCACCATCATTGACACTTGAGGGTTCGTCCGATCCATCGGGCGCCCCGCCGAGTGGAGCCATCGGGTCCGCGGACTCCTCGTCACTATCGTCGGTATCGGAGAGCTCGTCGAGCAGAGTCGCCTCATCACTGAGCCGCCGCCAGAATTCGGGGAAAAAGCGTTCGAAAATCGGGAGGTCCTCCTCGCGGGAGATGAGAGTGGCCCGCATGGCGGCCCGGACACGCTCGCGGTCATCGAACCCGACCTCCGCGAGTGCCTCGGCAGCACTGAGACTCGCATCGGCCGGGACCTGCGCACCAGCCTGTCGGAGCGCCCGGATGAACACCAATAAGAGATCGAGGATATGATCACGCGCCCCGACGAAGTCGGGGATATCATCGTCGTCAATCCCGTCGAACGAGCGCATCGGTCAGGATCGTGATCGTGATGGATCGCCGGCCATCCTTACCCTTCGACGGTTTCGCGGGCCTCGATGGCGGCTTCGAGAAGTTCGTTGAGGAACGATTCGTCGATCCGATCGATGTCTTCGACTTCCTTCAGCAGACAGCCGAGGGTATTGCGGATCTCCTCGGTCGAGAGCGACGCACCGTTATCCTCACGGAGGGCAGCGATCGCGCGTGCCCAATCGAGGGTTTCGGCAACGCCTGGTTGTTTGAGAAACGGCTCCTCGCGGAGTCGTTGCGTCACGCCGACCAACTCGGCGGCGACGGCAGCATCGATCGCCGGCACCTTCCGACGAACGATTGTCCGTTCTTTCTCGAACGACGGCGGTTCGACATGGAGGTAAAGACAGCGCCGTTTGAGGGCGTCGGAGAGGCCACGCGTTCGGTTGGAGGTGATGATCACGATCGGCGGCTGATCAGCCGTGATCGTCCCCAATTCGGGGACCGAGACCTGAAAGTCCGACAACACCTCAAGGAGGAGCGCTTCGAATTCCTCGTCGGCACGGTCAACTTCGTCGATCAACAACACCGGCGGGTATTCGCCCTCGTGCATCAATGCCCGCATGAGCGGCCGTTCGAGGAGATACTCGTCATCGAAGACTGATTCGGATGCGTCCTCACCAGTCACTCCACCTTCACCGGCCTGGACGGCGAGCAACTGCTTGGTGTAATTCCACTCATAGAGGGTGTTCTCGGCCGTCAATCCCTCGTAACACTGCAACCGGATGAGGTCGGTATCAAAGCCCGTCGCGAGCACTTTCCCGAGTTCGGTCTTGCCCGATCCCGGTTCGCCCTCGATCAACAACGGCTTGCCGAGCCGCAACGCCAACAGGACGGTCGTGACTACATCGTCATCGGCGACGTAATCGGTATCCTCGAAGACTGCCCGAAGATCCTCTTCGGTGAGGTCCGTAAATATCGACGACCGACGAACAGTGCCCGAACTCATCGACGATCACCCGGCGGTCGGTAAGCCGATCCCGACGGTGATCGATCGGGACCGATGGAAGCAGACAGAGGGGAGTAAACAGGTCCAGCCATGCTATCGGTGATCTCTGCCACCCGATAGTAGTTCCACATATAAGAGTCCTCCAGTAGCGGATGAGCGAGCGGGCGGGACGGCGAATCAAAAGGTGAATCGATGTCCAGATGATCGCGATCCTAATCGGATCAGTCGGCCGCTAAGGCGGTCGCACCGACACGTTCGATGGCCGTCGAGAGCGCCCGCTTGGTGTAGACCCGCAACAGTTGGGCGCGGAACTCATTCGAGGCCTGTAGATCGTCCATCATCATGAACGTATCAATATCGTCGGTCGCGTGCTCGCCGGCCATCTCGGCGGTCGACTCCTCAAGAGGCTCGCCTGCGAGGGCATCCTCGACGGGTTCGAGCCGTGTGGCGTGATCGAGCGCGCCGTTGGCAGCCACGCTGGCCGATTCGATCGTTTCGCCGTCGGTCTCAAGGACGGCGGCAACGCCGACCATCGCGTAGCCCGAGGATGGACTCGGCTTCTTCGCGTAGGCACCGACATCGTGTTCCCCCAGATGGGGGACCTCGACGGCAGTCAGGAGTTCGTCCTCCTCAAGCGCCGTCATGTACATGCCCATGAAGAAGTCATCAGCGTCGATCGTGCGAGAGCCGTCCCGGCCCTGGGCGTGAATCGTCGCGTTCGACGCCATGGCCGCGGCCGGAAGGTCGGAGGCCGGATCGGAGTGGGCGAGGTTGCCCCCAAGGGTTCCCATGTTCCGGACCTGCACGTCGCCGACCGCGTGGGCGGCCTCGGCGAGGGCAGTACAGTCCGCCCAGGCGTCGTCGGAGTCGGCGATGTCGACGTAGTTCGTCAACGCGCCGAAGGTTGTAGCGTCCTCGCCGCGTTCGATGCCTTGCATTTCATCGATATGGCCGATATCGATGAGCACGTCCGGCGACGCCAGCCCGCTTTTCATCGTCGGCAGCAGGCTGTGCCCGCCAGCGATCATCTCGACTTCCTCGTCTGCGTGTTCTTCGAGCAGGTCAAGTGCCTCCTCGATGCTGTTCGCCCGATAGTATTCGAACGGTGATGGATACATTATGAACCCTCCTGTGAATCTGCGTCGTTGGTTGCTCGCCAGACAGTTTCCGGGGTCAGCGGCATATCCAAGTCCTCGACGCCGAATGGTTCGAGCGCATCACAGACGGCGTTGACGACCGCCTGTGGTGCGGCGATGGTGCCGGCTTCCCCTACACCTTTCACACCCAGCGGGTTGTGTGGCGAGGCGGTAACCGTATGATCGGTTTCCATATCCGGGATGTGTTCCGCCTTCGGGACGGCGTAATCCTGCATCGAGCCCGTCACGAGATTTCCGTTCTCGTCGTATTCGGCGCCCTCGTACAGCGCTTGGCCGAGGCCCTGGGCGATCCCGCCGTGGATCTGTCCCTCGACGATCTTCGGGTTGATCTGTTCGCCACAATCGTCGACCGCGACGTACTGTCGGAGGTCGATCTCGCCGCTTTCGGGATCGACCTCAACGACCGCGGCGTGGGTCCCAAACGGGAACGTGTAGTTCTCCGGATCGAAGTAACTCGTCGCCTCAAGACCGGGCTCCATGCCGTCGGGAAGGTCACCAGTGAGGTAGGCTGCCCCGGCGATGTCACCCCACTCGGCCGATCGGTCGGGCGCACCGGCGACGAAGAATTCACCGTCCTCGAACTCGATGTCCTCCTCGTCGGCCTCGAGCTGGTGGGCGGCGATCTTCCGGCCCTTCTCGATGACCTTCTCGGTACTCCGAACGATCGCAGCGCCGCCGACTGCGGCGCTCCGGCTGCCGTAGGTCCCGGTACCCTCAGGGACTTCGTCGGTATCGCCCTCGACGATCTCGACGTCGTCGTAGTCGACGCCGAGTTTGTTCGCGGCGATCTGGGCGAAAGAGGTCTTATGGCCTTGTCCGTGACCGGAAGTACCGACGGTGACAGTGACGGTCCCAGTTCGCTTGAACCGGACGACGCCACATTCCCAGTGACCGACCCCGGCACCCCACTCGGACCACCACTGTGAGGGGGCGACGCCACAGGCCTCGATGTAACACGAAAGCCCGATTCCAAGATACTGTTCCTCGTCGCGGAGCTCCTCCTGGCGCTCGCGGAGCTCGTTGTAGTCGATATGTTCGAGTGCCGCATCGAGGGTCTTCTCGTAGTTCCCACTGTCATAGGGGGCCGGCGTGCTGACCGGCGTCTCGTAGGGGAACGCATCCTCGGGGATGAAGTTCTGACGGCGGAACTCAGCCGGATCGCGACCAAGTTCATCGGCGGCTCGTCGGATGATTCGTTCGATGACGTAGGCAGCCTCGGGTCGACCAGCACCGCGATAAGCGTCGGTCGGGGCGGTGTTGGTGAACGTCCCGATCACCCGAGCATGGATCGCCGGGATCTCGTATTGACCCGATAACAACGGCGCATACAGATACGACGGGACGATCGGTCCGAACGTCGAGAGGTAGCCACCCATATTCGCGTGGGTCTCGACACGAAGGCCGGTGACGTTGTCATCCGCATCGACTGCGAGTTTCGCGCTGGTGGCGTGGGCCCGACCGTGGGCATCGGTCTGATAGGCTTCAGAGCGGGTGGCCTGCCACTTCACGGGGGTTTCCAACTGCATCGAGCACCACGCGGTGAGTACGTCGCCGACGTACTGGTGTATCTTGCTCCCGAATCCGCCGCCAACCTCCGGTGCCCGGACGCGGATCTTCTGTTCGGGCTGTCCAAGCACCAGCGAAAAAAGCAGCCGGTGGAGGTGGGGATTCTGACTCGTCATGTGGACAGTCAACTTATCGTCCGACGGGACGTACTCGGCAACGGCCGCCCGGGGCTCCATTGCGTTGGGGATCAGCCGCTGGTTCTCGAGGTCGAGTTCGATGACCTCCGCGGCCTCCTCGAAGGCGGCGTCGGTTTCGTCTTCGTTGCCGACATCCCAGTCGAAGGCGATGTTGTCCTCGACGTCCTCGTGAAGTTGTGGAGCGTCCTCGCTGGTCGCTTCGACAGGATCGATCACTGTCTCCAGCCGCTCGTAGTCGACATCGATCCGGTCGATCGCTTCATGGGCAGTATAGCGATTCTCGGCGACGACCGCCGCGACCGCATCGCCCTGATACCGGACCCGATCGCTCGCGATAACCGGATATTCGGGATCGTTCAGCCCTTCGAGCTGGAAGCCACAAGGCAGCCCTATATCGACGTCCTCGCCGGTGTAGACGGCGACGACGCCGTCGAGCGCTTCGGCCTCGGTCGTATCGATGTCCTCGATCCTGGCGTGGCCGTACTGGCTGCGCAGGATGGCGAGGTGTTGCATCCCCGGCCGACCGATGTCGTCGGTATACTCGGCTTCGCCGGTGATCAGTGCCGGATCCTCCCGTCGCTCGATCGCGGATCCGAGGATCTCGGCTGCATCGACATCCTCGGGGTCGACCGATTCGACGGACATGTTAATCAGCCCCTGATTGACCCTGCTCCATCTTCTCGGCGGCCGACTCGACGGCGTTCACGATGTTCTGATAGCCGGTACACCGACAGAGGTTCCCCTCGAGGGCCTCGCGGATCTCCTCGCGATCGGGATCGGGTTCATCCTCGAGGAAGTCTTTCGAGGTCATGATCATCCCGGGCGTGCAGTACCCACACTGCAGGCCGTGTTCCTCCTGGAAGCTCTCCTGGAGGGGATGGAACTCGCCGTCCTCGGCGAGGCCCTCGATGGTATCGATCTCCGTGCCGTCGGCCTGGACGGCGAGGACCGTACAGGCTTTGACGGCATCGCCATCCATATGGACGGTACAGGCGCCACAGAGGCTGCTCTCACAGCCGACGTTCGGGCCGGTATAGCCCAACTCGTCGCGAAGCGCGTGGATGAGCAGCGTTCGCGGCTCGACGGAGAGATCGTGCTCGGTCCCGTTGACAGTTAGGGTGATGTCGTGTTCTTGCATATTGGATCGGGTGTCGTCGAAGTGGGGTCGTCGATGCCGGCCGACCGATCTGCGGGACGATGTCCGGCACGGTGATGACCGGAGTCGGGTTGGTGGGATCCCGTGTCGGTCGGCGGGAGCGATTCATATGTTCAGACGAGATTGCGGATGCGGTCACGGAGACCTGAGGAATCCTCGCCGACATCGGCCAGCTGGTCTTGGATCTTGCCGAAGAACCGGTTGACGACCCGGTTGGCAACGGGGTTAATGACCCGCTGGCCCATCTGAGCGATCCGACCAAAGACATCGGTCTCGGCCCACCAGTTGACGGCGACACCGTCGTCGGTCTCCTCGAGGGTCATCCCGGAATCCATCTCGAAGGAGCTGTTCGAGGAGTCGCCCTGGCCCGAAGCATCCATCTCGGGAAATTCCCGACGATCGATCGTCACGATCGTCCGGAAGCTCGGTTTGACGCTTCCGACACCGATCTCGATTAGCGCCGCGTAGCTGCGGCCTTCCTCGAAGGCTCGTTTGGAGACGTCCTCCGGATCAGCCTCCGGCAGTATCGGCGGATCCTCCCCGGCCGCGTCGGCCTCCTCCTGGAGCGCGTCGAAATCGACGTCGTCCGGATCATCGACGGCAGTCAGAAACTCACAGCCCGGCAGGGCCGACTTGATCATGTACGGATCCGATAGCGCCAACCAAACCTCCTCGGTCGTCACGTTCTCCAGTTCGAATGTCCCGTTGAATTCCATGTGTTACCTACCTCATGTGTCTATGCGAAGCGGGCGATGTTGAATTCCGGGGGTTGCCCACTATGTGATGGATTATCTACCATAGCAAAAGTTTTGCCACTTGATAGATCGACGGATATGTCGAGAGCAGCCATACGGGGATGACAAACACCGATCAGTCGGTGCTGTTCTGGATGGCCGACCAGACCGTCTCGGGGGTCAGTGGCATGTCCAGCTCCTCGACGCCGAACGGTTCGAGCGCATCGATGACGGCGTTGACAATCGCCGATGGGGACGCGATCGTCCCGGCTTCCCCCACGCCTTTGACGCCTAATGGATTGTGCTGAGCCGGTGTCACCGTGCTATCCCACTCGATCGTCGGCATATGCTTGGCTTTTGGGATCGCGTAATCCTGTAATGAACCGGTGATCAGCGTGCCGTTGTCATCGTATTCGGCGCCCTCGTACAGCGCCTGGCCGAGGCCCTGGGCGATCCCGCCGTGGATCTGGCCCTCGACGATCTTCGGGTTGATCTGGTTGCCGACATCGTCGACTGCGACGTAATCCTCGAACTCGACCTCGCCGCTCTCGGGATCGACCTCCACGACCGCGATGTGCGTACCGAACGGGAACGTGTAATACTCGGGATCGTAGAAGGAAGTCGCCTCCAGCCCCGGCTCGAGCTCCTCGGGGATGGCGTTTGCGGCGTACATCTCGTCGGCGATCGTCTGGATATGCATCGATCGATCCGGCGCACCGGCGACGAAGAACTCTCCGTCCTCGAATTCGATGTCCTCTTCATCGGCCTCGAGCCGATGGGCCGCATACGTACGGGCCTGCTCGCGGACCTTGGCGGCGCTGTTGACGATAGCACTACCGGCGACTGGCGCGCTCCGGCTACCGTAAGTCCCCGATCCCTCGGGCACTTCGGCGGTGTCACCCTCGACGACCTCGATGTCCTCGTAGGGGACCCCGAGCTCCTCAGCGACGATCTGAGCATAGCTCGTCTCGTGGCCCTGTCCGTGGGAGTGAGTCCCCGACTGGACGACGACCCCACCCGAGGGCTTGAATCGGACGAGCCCGCTCTCGAATAGACCCGGACCGACGCCACAGGCCTCGACGTAACAGGAGATACCGATCCCCAGATAGCGGTCCTCATCGCGGATATCCTCCTGGCGTTTCCGGAGGGTCTCATAGTCGACGTGTTCGAGGGCCGTATCGAGGGTTTTCTCGTACTCACCGCTGTCATAGGTTCGGCCGGCAGGCGAGCGGTAAGGGAACGCCTCGTCGGGAATGAAGTTCCGTCGCCGGATTTCGGTGGGATCCATATCGAGTTCCGTAGCGGCTTGATGGATCAGCCGTTCGATAGTATAGGAAGCTTCGGGACGACCGGCCCCGCGATAGGCGTCGACCGGTGTCGTGTTGGTAAAGGCCCCGAGCACCTGGCCGTAAAACTCGGGGATGTCGTACTGGCCACACAGCATCCTGGCGTAGCTGTCGCCGGCGACGCCGGCCTGCACCGAGGACATGTAGCCGCCGATCCCCGCGTAAGTCTTCACGCGGAGGGCTTTGATATCGCCGGCGTCGTTGAAGGCAGCCTCGGCGTAGGTCTTGTGATCGCGCCCGTGTGCTGTCGAGAGGAAACCCTCGGTACGGGTGGCCTGCCATTTCACCGGCTTGTCGAGCCGCATGGCGGTCCAGGCGGCAAGCGCCTCCTCGGAGTACCGATGGATCTTGCTTCCGAATCCGCCGCCGACATCGGGCGCCCGAACACGGATTTTCCCCTCCGGGATACCGAGCGTCTCGGCCAGATCTTGCTGGTGGTGATGGGGGTTCTGTGAGGTCATTTCGAGGGTTAACTCGCCCGTCGATTCCCGATAGCGGGCGACGGCGGCCCGGGGTTCCATCGCCGTCGGAATGAGTCGGTTGTTGCGGAGCTCGACCGAAACGGTGTGATCGGCGCTCTCGAACGCCGATTCGACAGCCGCCTCGTCGCCTCGCTCCCAGTTGATCCCAAGGTTGTCCGGCGCGTCCTCGTGGATCGTCGGGACATCCTCGTTCTCGATCGCCACTTCGGGATCGACGACGGCGTCGAGGCGCTCATACGCGACATCGATCCGATCGGCCGCCTCGCTGGCGGTGTAGCGGTCCTCGGCGATCACTGCCGCGATCGGCTCGCCCTGATACCGGACTTTCCCGTCGGCCAACACCGGATGGTCGGGGGTGATCGAGTAGTCCTGTTCGGCGGCCGGGAGATGGCCGGGTGCATCGCTCGCCGCAATATCATCGTAGGTGTAGACGGCGAGAACGCCGTCGAGCGCTTCGGCCGCACTTGTATCGATGTCCTCGATCCTGGCGTGGCCGTACTGGCTCCGGTGGACGGCCATATGGACCATTCCGGGATATTGGATGTCGTCGGTATACTCCGCCTCGCCGGTGACCAGCGCCGGGTCTTCGCGGCGTTCGAGTGCCGAGCCAACCAGTTCGTCTTCGATTTCGTCTGGTTTGTTTGTCCTGATTGCCATTATCGATCACCTCCGGTCGGATCCCGAGGATTCGATGCAGACTCCAGAGTCAGTTCACGGGTACGATGAGTAGCTCGGTACAAAGATGCAGTTCCGTCCCACACGCCGTCATCGAAATCAAGGGCCAACAGAGGCAAAAATGTTTACCTACCAACCCGTTTCGAACGGATCGGATCGATGGGTATCGATCGATCAGGATACGTCGGCGTCCCGCACCGCTTGCCAGATCCGCTCGGGAGTCAGGGGCATGTCGAGGTGATCGATACCGAATGGGTCGAGGGCATCGACGACGGCGTTGACGACGGCGGGGGTCGCGCCGATCGTGCCGGCCTCGCCGACGCCTTTGACACCCAGCTGGTTGTGCGGACACGGCGTCACCGTCGTGTCGGTGCGCATATCTGGGACGTGCTCGGCCTTCGGGACGGCGTAGTCCTGGAGCGTCGCCGTGAGGAGGTTGCCGTTATCATCGTAGACGGCCTCCTCTTGGAGTGCCTGACCGATGCTCTGGACGACGCCGCCGTGGATCTGGCCCTCGATGAGTTTCGGATTGATCTGGTTGCCGACATCGTCGACGGCGACGTAATCCTCGAAGTCGATTTCGCCGCTCTCGGGATCGACCTCCACAACCGCGATGTGAGCGCCGAACGGATAGGTGTAGTCGGCGGGATCGAAGATCGTCGTCGCCTCAAGACCAGGGTCGATATCCTCGGGGAGTGCGTCCGGATCATAGGCGATATCGGCGACCTCCTGGATCGAGATCGAGCGATCGGGCGCCCCGCGGATGGCGAACTCACCGTCCTCGAATTCGAGATCCTCCTCGGCGGCCTCGAGTTGGTGGGCAGCGATCTTCCGTGCCTTTTCACGGACGTCGACAGAGCTCTCCCGGATGGCACTCCCGCCGACCGGCATCGCTCGGCTTCCACCGGTGCCGTTACCCTCGGTCACCATCGCGGTATCGCCTTCGATGACCTCGATATCCTCGTAGTCGACACCGAGGACGGCGGCGGCGATCTGGGTGTAACCGGTACGATGGCCGGTACCGATCTCGGCGGTCCCGGATTTGAGGACCACGTTGCCCGATGGTTTGAACTGGACAGTGCCGGTCTCCGGCCAGCCCGGCGCGGCCCCACAGGCCTCGACGTAACAGGAGATACCGATCCCCAGATAGCGGTCCTCATCGCGGAGCTCCTCCTGGCGTTCACGAACAGCCTCGTAGTTGACGTGATCGAGTGCGACATCGAGGGTGTTCGCGTAATCACCGCTGTCGTAGGTGTGTTCGAAACCGGTCTCGTAGGGGAATGCGTCCGAGGGGATGAAGTTCTGCTTGCGGAATTCGACAGGATCCATGTCGAGTTCACTGGCCGCGACGTCGACCAGCCGCTCGATGAAGTACGTCGCCTCCGGGCGACCCGCCCCACGGTAGGCCGCAAGCGGTGTCGTATTGGTGAACGTCCCGGTCATCTCCACGTAACCGGTCGGGATCGCATACTGGCCCGAGATCATCAATCCAAGGTTCTGTGGCACGCCCGTACCGCCGGGAGCGATGTAGCCGCCCACGTCGGCGAGACTCTCGGCTTTGATCGCGAGGATGTTGCCCGCATCGTCAAGCGCCGCCGAGGCGGTGATGTCTTGATACCGGGAATGAACCATCGACTGACAGTCGTCCGATCGAGTCGAGACCCATTTCACCGGGCGTTTGAGCTGGGTCGAGCACCACGCCGCCAGCAGATGACCCGTGTACGGCTGAAGCTTCGCCCCAAACCCGCCCCCGACATCCGGCGGCCGAACGCGAATGCGGTTGTCCGGGATGTTGAGGACATCCGAGAGGTCATCCTGGACGGTATGGGGGTTCTGGGTCGACATTTCGACGGTCAGCTCATCGGTCGATCCGCGATACCGCGCGACCGCAGCCCGGGGCTCCATCGCCGTCGGGATCACCTTGTTGATCTCAAGATCGAATTCGACGGTGTGATCGGCGTCTTCGAACGCTTCCTCAGTCGCTTCCTTGTCGCCGTTCTCCCACTCAAAGGCGACGTTGTCGGGGGCGTCCTCGTGGATCGTCGGTGCGTCATCCGCGATCGCCTCCCGGGGCTTTGCGACGGCATCGAGGCGTTCGTATTCGACCTCGATCTTGTCGATTGCGTCATGAGCAGTGTACCGGTCTTCGGCGACGACGCCGGCGATCGCCTGGCCCTGGTAGGTGACGTGATCCCGTGCCAGCAACGGCTGTTCCGGGGAGGTGCCGTTGTCGGGGGAATCCGTCCGAACAGTACCGGAAGCGCCGCTGGCCTCGACGTCTTCCTGGGTGAAGACTCCGACGACACCATCGACGTCCTCGGCCTCGCTGGTGTCGATCCCTTCGATCCGTGCGTGGCCGTACTGGCTACGCAGGATCGCGAGATGGGTCTCGCGAGGATACTGGATGTCGTCGGTGTACTCGGCATCCCCACTAATGAGATGGGGATCCTCACGGCGTTGGACCGACGAACCGACCATCTCGCTCGGGCGTGCTTCGTCGGCCTCGATCGCCTTGCGCCGCTCTGAATCAACTGATTCGATCGACATCAGAGATCACCACACGATCGAGATCGGTAGTCGTTGGTCGTCACTCGGCCGCGAGGCGACACAACCGAGTCGAAATGGATCGATCCTGTCATTGGCTCTCATCCAATTGATTTCAGCCCGAGTACATGTAATTTCGTACTCCCGGTCAAGGTTGCCACAGTTATTTTTTCGAGCGTGCGAGGTGGTCCGAATCCACCGGGCAAATCCTTTGGGCGGGCCGACCGAATCGGCTGTATGGCCGAGTACGACGAGTTGCTCACTCGACGAGACGCCGTCAGGCGAGTGCTGGCGCTCCGACAGGACACGCTGGGGATCCGGGCGTCTGAGTCAGTCGAATTGGACGATATTGCGGGCCGGACACTCGCCGAACCGATCATTGCCGACGAGGACATGCCGCCGTACGACTACGCGACGATGGATGGGTTCGCGTTCGATGCAACCGGCGACTATCCGCTGACGATCGTCGACACGGAAGTGTTCCCGGAGGACGAACCCCCATCGATCGATGACGACGAGGCGATCCGCATCGCGACGGGGGCGCCACTTCCCCCCAGCGCCAACGCCGTCCTCAAACGCGAGGAGGCGACCGTCGAGGACGGCGAACTCACCGGCACCGATCTCGTCCCTGGCACTTACACCTACGAGCGGGGGAGCAACGTCAGTGCTGGCGAGACACTCTTCGACGCCGGCGAACGGCTCTCGCCGAAGGACGCCATTCTGCTTCGCGATCTCGGGATCGAATCGGTCACAGTCCGATCGCGGCTGTCAGTCGGAGTCCTCGCGACGGGGACTGAGATCCACGAGGGTCGTTCGACAGACCTGGACTCGCCCATGCTCATGGGATTGGTCGAGACATGGGGACACGAGCCGACGTTCGCGGGCTCAGTCCCCGACGAGTATGAGCGAGTCGAGGGGCGAATCGACGACCTCGCCGATCGCCACGACGTGGTGCTGACGACCGGCGGGACGAGCGTCGGCAAGAAGGACTACACGATCCGGGCGCTTGCATCCCTCGGGGAAGTCCTGTTTCACAGCGTCCGCCTCCGGCCGGGCAAACCCATGGCCGTCGCCCATCTGTCCGATCACGACGCCGTCGTCTTCGCGATCCCCGGCAAACCCGTCGGCGCACACACGATCACGTCGATGATCGCCCGGCCCTTCTTCACCGGCTCCACAGCACTACCGTCCGAACCGGCGACGTTCGCCCGCGACGTCGATATGCCGGCCGAGGGATTCGAGTATGCGATCCCAGTCACCGTCGAATCGGACGACAATGAAGCGGGACCACCAACAGCGATGCCACTCGGCCACGTCGACTCGCCGCTTGAGATCTACGAAACCGTCTTCGATGCGAGTGTCGTCTCCCAGAGCACGCGGGCGACCCGGGCTGACGGGGTCGTGCTCACCGAAACCGCTGTCGAGGCCGGCGAACGTGTCGCCGTCATTCCCTATCCCGTCCTCGAATGAGTGATGAATCCCTGCCGATCGTTGATGGATCGTCGATCGGGCCGTCGAGCCGAGAAGCGACCGTGGCCGGCGTGTTGCTGGCTGCGGGAACGAGCTCGCGGTTCGGCGATCGGAACAAGCTCCTGGCCTCCATTGACGGTGATCCGATCGTCGTCCACGCGGCGCGTACGCTCCGACGTTCGGCGGTGGAATCCGTCATCGTGATCGTCGGCCATGAAGCCGATCGGGTGCGGACGGCCCTCGCTGATCTCGATGTGACGATCATCGAAAACGACGCCTACGCCGAGGGACAGGCGACCTCCGTCCGGACGGGGGTCGAAGCGATCGAGGAGGCCGATCCGACCGTTGACGCCGCCGTATTCGCGCTCGGTGACATGCCGTTCGTGGCACCGGAGACGGTCGATACACTGATCGAGGCCTTCCGGGCTGCGGTCGGGACCGCGCTGGCGGCCGCCTTCGAGGGCCAACGGGGGAATCCGGTGTTGTTCAGCGCAGAGCACTTCCCCGCGCTCGCGGATGTCGACGGCGACGTCGGCGGACGGGCGATTCTCCTCGAACACGGGACCCTCATCGACACCGGCGATCCAGGTGTTGTGGCCGATATCGATACGCCATCGGATCTCGATCAGTTCCGCGATCGCCACGTGGAGTAACGTTCGGGCTATTCGGCCAACGAGAGCGCGGCGTTCGCGAGCGTGTTCGCCGCCGCGTAACAGTCCTCCCAGCTGGTGTACTCCTCGGGAGAATGACTTTTGCCATCCTCGCTGACGGCGAAAACCATCCCCGTGTCACAGACCTGTGGCATGTGGGCGGCGTCATGGCCTGCACCGCTGTGCATCTGCATGCTGTCGTATCCGAGATCGTCGGCCGCCGTCTGGACGGCGTCGATACACCGGTCGGCGAAGTCGGTCGGGCGCGAGCGCATTCGGGGTTCGATGTCGTACTCGACGCCTTCACGGGTGGCGGCCGCCGCGGCCTCCTGTTCAATGTGGTCGGTCGCCGTGTCGATGATATCGTCGTCGCGATCACGAGTGTCCCAGGTGACGGTGACCGTCTCGGGAATGATGTTGATCGAATTGGGTTCGGCCTCGATCGCGCCGCTGGTCGCCACGGTGCGTTCACCCAGCGTTCCGGGCGTGCGCCGGATCGCGGTGATGAGATCCGCCGCCGCGACCATCGGATCACGCCGGTCGTACATCGGCGTCGGGCCGGCGTGATCGGCCTCACCGGTGAAGGTGACCGATCCCCAAGAAAGCCCGACGATACCGGTGACGACACCGACCTGTTTCTCGTTAGCTTCGAGATAGGGGCCCTGCTCGACGTGGAGTTCGAGATAGGCCTCGTACTCTTCGGCGGGTTCGGCCGGCACATCACCTTTGTAGCCGATATCCTCGAGTGCGTCCTCGAATCGGACGCCATCCCCATCGGTGTGATCGTACATCTCATCGCGATCGTGGACACCCGCCCAGACGCCGCTGGCCATCATCGCCGGCTGAAAGCGGGTCCCTTCCTCGTTGGTCCAGTTGACGATCTCAACGGGATGGGTGGTCTCGATGTCGGCCGTCTCAAGCGTCCGGAGGAGTTCCACTCCCGCAACGACCCCCAATGGGCCGTCGTAAATACCGCCGTTGGGCTGGGAGTCGAGATGGGAGCCCACGAGGACGGGGGCGGCATCGGGATCGGTACCCGCTCGTCGGCCGAAGGTGTTGCCCATCTCGTCGATGCGGACCGACAGGTCGAGCCCCTCAAGCTGTTCGACGAACCAGTCCCTGACCTCGCGGTCGGCATCGGTGAGTGCAACGCGGTCGAGCGCTCGTTCACCGACACTACCGATCGCGGCCTGTTCCTGCATGGTCGCCACGAACCGATCGTAATCCAGATCGATCGTCATGGCCGGACCACCGACGGCCGGCGATAAAACGTTGCGGTGGATCGAAGGGGATGGTTTTTAGCCGATCGTCGGCGCGACGGATGGTATGGACGCCGGATCAGCGCCGATCCAACCGAGCACCGATGAGGCCGACGCGGGGGCACTCCTCGCCGATCTCGTCGCGATCGATACCCAGAACCCACCGGGCAAGGAGGCCGAGTGTGCACAGTTCATCCACGAGACGCTGACCGAGTGGGGGATCGACTCGCGGCTCATCGATGAGCCGTTCGCGGATCGCCCGCAGGTAATCGCTACCATCGGGAACGGAGAGCCCGACGCCGGGACGCTCGTGTTGAACGGCCACATCGACGTGGTCCCGCCGGGCGATCCCACGAAATGGACCGATGACCCATTCTCGGGGACGATCCGTGACGGGCGGGTGTACGGCCGGGGGGCAAGCGACATGAAAAGCGGCGTTGCGGCGGCGATGCTCACCGCCAAGGCGGTCGCCGACGCCGATCGGACGCTCGCCGGCGAGTTGGTGTTGACCTTCGCTGTCGGCGAGGAGACCGCTGAACCGGGGACCAAACGGCTGCTCGAAGAACCCCAGGTCGCCGGTGCCGATTATGGGATCGTCCTCGAACCGACGGAGCTGGTTGTCGATACCGCCGGCAAGGGGCTCGCCTGGTATACCCTGACGGTCGACGGCGAATCGTGTCACGCCAGCCGCCCACATCTCGGCAAGAACGCCCTCGGAGCGATTCTCAGCCTCGATGGGCCGATCGCCGAGTATCAGGATCGGATCGCCGATCGAACCCACGACCTGCTCGGAACATCGCTGTGTACGCCGACGATGGCTGCCGCCGGCGAGAAGGAAAACGTCGTTCCCGATCACGCCGAACTCCGGTTCGACCGCCGATTTCTCCCATCCGTGGATATCGATGCGCTCGATGCCGAGATGGACGATCTGGCCGCCTCGTTGCGCGAAGACGGCTTCGCGGTGACCGTCGAGCGGACCCGGACCTATGAGGCAGCCGAGATCCCGACCGACGCCGCCATCGCGTCGGTGCTCCGGGAGCATGCCGCCGCCGTCGCGGGTGTCGAGACGGACCCACACGGCAAGGAGGCGGCCACCGATCAGCGCAACTTCGTCAACGATGCCGGGATTCCGGCGATCATCTGGGGGCCCGGAACGCCGGCGCAGTCACATACGGTCGACGAATGGGCGCGGACCGATCTCCTCGCCCAGTCGGTGACGATCCTCTGTCGGTCGCTGGAGCCACTCTGTGGCGTGACCGGTTGATCGTTCGACGACGGGCGAAAACGAAGCGGCTGAGCGATCGGGTGGAAACGGTGGTCGGGGAGCAGGAGAGGCGTTTGTCGATCCGCGTCAGTCGCTGGAGACACCCGATCGTAACAGTGAGCCGGAGACTTCCTCACGGGTCGGAATCGCATCCTGGGCACCTTCCGCGAGCGTCGAGAGCGAGGCCGCGACACTTGCAATCTCGACGGCTTCGCGGAGCGGTTCGCCCTCAGCGAGGGTCGCCGCCAGATAACCATCGAAGACATCGCCGGCGCCCGTCGCGTCGACGGCATCGACGTCGGGTGGTGTGATGGTAAACGAATCACCGTCCGTCGTCTTCACAACGATCTCCTTTGCGCTACGGGTGTTGATGATCGTGCCATCGAACGTCCGGAGGGCGTCCTCAAGAGCCGCGTACTCGTTTTCGTTTGGCACAACGATGTCGAGGCTCTCGTGATCGAGGAGCGTCTCGGCGCCCTCAACCGGGGCCGGATCGAAGATGATCGACGGCCGGTCCGCCGTCGAATCGAGTCTCTCCAGCAGGTAGTCGAGCGTCCGAAGCGGGATCTCGTTTTGAAGCAACAGACAGTCCGGGGCACAGATCCGGTCGAACTGTCGGTCGACATAGTCGGGATCGACCTCCCCGTTTGCCCCTTCGATGACGCCGATCCAGTTCTCGCCGCCCTCATCGACGTAGATGTATGCCTTTCCGGTCTCGACATCGGAGACGCCGACGTGGTCGATACGAACGCCCGACCGTTTCAACGAGCCGAGGACGTCGTAATCAGTCTGATCGGTCCCGACCTTCCCGAGGAGCGTCGTTTCGGCACCCGCGCGGCTGGCGGCGACGGCCTGATTGGCCCCCTTTCCGCCCATGAAGTTTCGATACGGCCGTCGTTCGAGTTCCTCGGGAATACCGTCGATCTTGACGGTCGCCCCGGGTTCCGGAAACCAGTCGTATCGGTCCTCGAGTTCAGCGATCTCACCGGCCGTGAGATACTGGACGCGGTCGACGTTGATGCTCCCCAGACTCACCACAGCGGCCATGCTATCAGGTAGTGGCGAGCCCGGGGTGTTAATTCCCTTCGTCTTTGTCTGCGGCGAGAAAATGACCGTATGGAATGACAATAACGCCGATTTCAGACGTTCTTGAGGCCGATTAGGGGGTTAATACGGGTCGTGAGACCAATCCACGAACATTTATACCAACATGGTGGGACCAATCGCACGGGTATGAGCGGTCAAACAGCATCCTCAGGCGGGTTCGTGGAGCGTATCCGCAACGACTTCACCACGGTTGCGTGGGTATTGATCCCAGTAGGCGTCGGGATCAACGTCGTTGGTGGCACCCTCGTTGGGGCACTTCGGATCCCACTGTTCCTCGACGTGATCGGAACGATGCTTGTCGCGATTCTCGCGGGACCGTGGGTGGCGGTCGTCGCGGGTGTCCTGACGAACATCATCCTCGGGTTTACCAAATCCCCGACGATCATCCCCTTCGGCATCACTAACGCCGCGATCGCAATCACGGTGGGCTTGATGGCGAAGCGTGGGTGGTTCAGGATCGACGAGGCAGCCGAATACTGGAAGCTTTTGGTCGTCGGGATCGTCGTCGCGCTGGTCGCGACGATCGTCAGCGCCCCGATCTCGGTGATCCTCTTTGGCGGTGTTTCCGGCGGACCAACGAGCGTTGTGACGGCATTCTTCCTCTCGACCGGACAGAACATCATCGAGAGCGTGCTGGCGACGAGCTTCCTGATCGAGCCGGTCGACAAGACGGCCAGCGCCATCCTCGCGTATCTCATCGCGAAGAACGTCCCGTCGCGGTATCGGCCGGGACGTGCCCAAGAGGCGCTCGCGGACTGACGAGAACAACTCGATACGCCGTTCGGTTCTTTTTTGATACGATTTCGAGGTGAATCGTGACCGAACGCTGGCGTCGCCGAGTCAGAACTCTCGGAGGTGGGCCGGATGATCACCCGAGGGCACGGCTTGATGCAGCGACCGGAGAAAGGGATAGAGATACTGTTAGGAAGTGAGCAGCGACGATACGTTGATCAGCCTTCATAGTAGGAATTATACCGTGCCGGTCTACCATCTCATTAGACAAGGAGCATGAGTTCTGCACTCGAGGATGAGATCGATCTCAAAGCGTTTCTCCGTGATTCGGCGACTGAAACCAGCGGGATCTTTCGATATCAGCCGGGCGATAGCTTCCTGCACCGGATCCATCCGGTCACGAAATTGATCCTCAGTGTCGGGCTGGTGCTGATCGCATTTTTGATGCCTTCCTTCCATATCCCACTCGTATTGACAGTCGTTGCGTTCGGCGTTGCCACGCTGGCCGGCGTCCACCGAAGCATCATCCCGGTCGTCCTCGGGATCGGCGTCCCGCTTGCCGTCTCGGTGCTGCTCATTCACGGGATGTTCTATCCGGGGAACGAAACCCAGATGTATACGATCAACTCAGTACCGGTAATCGGCGCCATCATCTTCTGGGAGGAGGGTATTTCCTTCGCCCTGTTGATTCTCTTTCGCGTGTTGGTGTTGATGATCGCGCTGCTCGCGACGATCCTCTCGACACATCCACGCGAGCTAACGATCGGGCTCATGGAGAAGGGCATGCCCCGCAAGCTCTCGTACGTCTTTATGGCGGCCCTCCAGTTCGTCCCGGACATGCGTGACCGAGCCAACGCCATCATGGAAGCCCAGCAGGCCCGCGGGCTGGATACCGAGGCAAACCTCCTGCGGCGGATCAAGGCGTTCATCGCGCTGATGGCACCGCTACTCATCGGGACGCTCATCGCGACCGAGACCCGAGCGCTGGCGCTCGAATCACGGGGATTCGCCAAGACGGGCAAGGCGACACATCTCTTCGAAGTCGAAGAGACGGCACTCGATCGGGTGTTACAAGCTGGGATGGTCATCGCTGTCATTGCCGTCGCGGTGTGGGCGGTGGTGCTATGAGTCTGATCGACATCGAGAACGTCTCGTTCACCTATCGCACCCAGCCCGATGAGGCCGCGCTCAGCAACGTCACCGTGTCGGTCGAACGCGGCGAATTCATCGGCGTCACCGGCCCCAGTGACGCCGGGAAGACGACACTTTGTCGGCTGTTTCCGGGGTATATTCCGCATTTCTTCGACGGCGAACTGACAGGGGAGATCACCGTCGATGGGACTGACATCCGTGAGACATCGATCGGCGACATGTCGAGCGAGGTCGGCCTCGTCTTCGAGAACCCCTTCGATCAGCTGACCGGCTCAAGCATGACAGTCCTCGAGGAGGTCGCCTTCGGCCTCGAGAACATGGGGCTGCCACGCGAGGAGATCATCGACCGTGTGCATGAGAGCCTTGAGACGGTCGGCATCGAGGATCTCATCGGTCGTAATCCCCAAGAACTCTCCGGCGGTCAGTCCCAGCGCCTCGCGATCGCATCGATCCTGGCGATGCGGCCGGAAATCCTCATCCTCGACGAACCGACCTCCCAGCTCGACCCGAAGGGGACCGAGGAAGTCTTCGAGGTCGTCGCCCAGATGGATCAAGAAGGATATACCGTGATCCTCGTCAGTCAGGACCTCGAACGGCTGGCGCCCCATCTCGACCGACTGTGGGTGTTCGAGGACGGCTCGCTCCGCCTTAATGGCCCCCCACAGGACGTATTGACCTCGGACGATCCGACTCTCGATTCGGTACCGATCCCCGAGGTCGTCCAGATCGGTTCACGCCTGCGCTCGGAGGGATTTATCGACGCCGACACGCCGGTGCCACTCTCGCTTCCCGATACCGTCGAGGAACTGCGACCGCACGTCGCCTCCAAGCAACGCGCCAACGGTGGCACCGAAACGGAGACGGCGGCCCCTACCCCGACTGGAACGAACGACGCCGGGATCGAGATCGAGGATGTCCACTTCTACTACAACGACGAGATCCACGCACTCCGTGGGATCTCGTTGACACTCCAGTCGGGCTGTGTTTGTATGATCGGCCAGAACGGCGCCGGCAAGACGACCTTCGCGAAACACCTCAACGGCCTGCTCGAACCGGACGAAGGACGCGTCCTCGTCAACGGGATGGACACCCAAGACCACACGGTCGCCGAACTCGCCCACGAGGTCGGATTCAGCTTCCAGAATCCCGACGACCAGTTGTTCCACAGCAACGTCAGAGAAGAGGTCCAGTACGGCCCGCGCAACCTCGGTTACGACGAGGAGACGATCGACCGCCTGACTGACGAGGCAATGGAGGAGCTTGATCTCACCGCCGTCGCCGACAAGAACCCCTACGATCTCGGTCTTCCACGCCGGAAGCGAGTCGCGGTCGCGTCGGTGCTCGCGATGGACACCCCGATCGTCGTCCTCGACGAACCCACTGGCGGCCAGGATGGTCCGGGCAACCAGCTGTTAGGCGCCGTCGTTGAGGATCTCGTTGCGGCCGGTAAGCTCGTGATCGTCATCACGCACGACGTCTCGTTTGCCCGCGATCACGCGGATCGCGTCATCGCACTCGGGCAAGGCGAAGTGTTGCTTGACGGCAATCCTCGGACCGTCTTCAGCGAGGAAGCCACGCTCGCAGAGACGATGGTCGAACCGCCCAAAGTCACCCGGATCGGCAACCGTCTAGATCTTCCAGAGACGGTGCTCACCATCGATGAACTATTTGCGCATATAGGGTAGGACGACCGATGGGTGCTGGTAGCCGGCGCCGCTGAGAATCCTACGTCGGGCATTACGAATCCGTGTCGTGTTCTAATCGTGTCTGCAGGTTCTCAAGCGTCGTACGGAGTTCGCGTTCATTGTACCGCCTGACGAACGGTCCGGCGAGGGAATCGAGAATCCGGTTCGGCAAGTCGTATGCCGCGGCGTACGTGACTCGAGTACCACCGTCGACTGCGTCGAACTCCCATTCGATCGTCCCGGTGAGATCGCCCGTCATGTCCCATCGAACGTACGCCTCCGGTTCGTATTCGGTCGCCTCAAGCTCTCCCTCGAGATCGATTCCGGCGATCGTATATGTATAGGCCACCCGTTTGCCGCCGTTGGAGAGTGTTTCGAGTGTCTCCGCACGGGTGAGACTCGGCGACAGTTCCAGTTGGTTTGTCGGCTCATCCATATACGCGAACACATCGACGACCGGTGCCTCAATCAGGATATCCTCGCTGACTTCGATCATAGCGCCCCCGGTCACCTCCGAGACAGGTGATCGTACGCCGTCTCCGCCAATGACTCCATCGACACGAGAACGGCGGTACATCGGTCTTGTGCGCTGTTGAACAGTTATTCGACGGGTCATCGTCGAGATGGAGTAGTCGACTGCGCATATTCTATAAACGCTTAATTGGAGACCGGTGGGAGCGGGTGCATGGCACAGAAGCTGTTACTCGATGTCGATCCCGGCTGTGATGACGCAGTCGCGCTATCGGTCGCAGCCGCGAGTCCGGATATCGATCTGGTTGGTGTCTCGACGGTTGCGGGCAACACGACGATCGAGAATACGACACGAAACGCACTCGCCATTCTCGAATACGTCGGCGCCGATGACGTCCCCGTCGCCAAGGGCTGTCATCGACCGCTCGCCGACGAGCTGGAGACCGCCGAGTGGGTCCACGGTCCGGGTGGACTCCGTGGCGACATTCCGGAACCGGCCGGATCGCCGGTCGCGACAACCGGTCCGGAATTCATCGTCGAACAGGCCCACGAGCACGGCGAGGCGCTGACGATCGGTGCGGTCGGGCCGCTCACGAATCTGGCTGTGGCGCTCGCGCTTGAGCCGGCCCTCCCCGAGCTCGTGGACGATATTTATTTCATGGGTGGTGCCGCGTTCGTCGGCGGCAATACGACGCCGATGGCCGAGTTCAACATGTACAACGATCCGCCGGCCGGCGAACGGATCGCCCAGGACGCGGACGCGCGGATGGTCGGCCTCGACGTGACCAATGACGGGACGCTCACCGCGGAGACGATCGTCGATCTCGGGGCCCGAAGCGAGACACTCCGGACGGTCGCGACCTGGCTCGGATATACTGACAGCCTCGATGAGAGCGAACTCGAAGACAATCCGTCGATCCACGATGCGGTCGTAGTCGCCGATCTGCTCGGGGACGTGCTCACCTTCAAGGAGTACTACGTCGAGATCGATACGACCGGTGGCCCATCACACGGTGCCGTCGTCTGTGATCGACGCGGTGTGATGGACGAGGAGCCGAACACGGCGGTCGCGGTCGATATCGATGTCGAACGCTTCCGTGAGATCGTCGTCGACGCCCTCGAACGATTCGCCTGAGAGTGGCCGGCCAATAGTCGTAGATGGACACCAGGATGGCTATCCAAACACAACTTATTTCCAGGGATTGCCCGACCGGTTGGTAAAGCATGACCGACTGGATCGGTGACATCTTCACGAGCGATACCGGCTGGGCGCATCTCGAACAGCTGGCGAATCTCCCGAGTCGGATGCCCGGCAGCAAGGGTGAACGGCAAGCGGCGGAACGAACCCGGAACATCCTCGAAGAACAGGGCGCCCGAGACGTCCGCATCGAGACCTACGGGATCCAAGGCTGGAAACGCGACCATAGCGCGATCACGCACCCCGACAACGGTCGGTCATACCAGTCCTTCGCACTGCCACGGAGCCCGAGTGCGACTGCCGGAGGCACGTTCGTCGATCTCGGACACGGGATGCCCAAGGATTTCGAGACGACAGACATTGACGGCTGTGTCGCCATGGTGACGATGGGTGTTCCCGAGGAGGCCGACCGGTACGTCCATCGCAACGAGAAGTATTACTATGCGGTCCAGGAGGGTGCGTCGGCGTTCGTGTTTCGGAATACCGTCAACGGAGATCTGGCAGCGACCGGAAGCGTCGGCATCGGCGAGACGACGATCGGGGAAATCCCGGCTGTCGGTGTCTCGAAGGAGACCGGGCTGCGGATCGCCCGCCAACATGAGGGTGGCGATCTCGCCGTGACCGTCGAGGCCGAGAGCCGCGCTACTGAAAGCTGTAACGTCCATGCGGAAATCGGGCCGGACACCGACGAACAGCTCGTCCTGTCGTGTCATATCGACGCTCACGATATCGCCGAGGGGGCAACCGACAACGGGGGATCGACGGCGGCACTCGTCGAGGCCGCTGGCGCGCTTAGGGCCCGTGAGGACGAACTCGACACCCGCGTTCATCTGATCGGGTTCGGCTCCGAGGAGATCAACCTCGTCGGTTCGGAGTACGGCGCCGATCGGATCGACCAGGAAACGGTCAAAGCCGCCGTCAATACCGACGGTCTCGCCCAGAGCCGGACATTGCAGTGTCACACACACGGGTTCGACGGGATCGAGACGGCCATCACGGCAGTCGGCGAACGGTTCGGCCATCCGATCGAGACCGATGGAACGCTGGTACCGTTCAGCGATCACTGGCCGTTCGTCAAACACGGCACGCCGGGCTGTCTTCTGACCAGCGAGACCGAGGGAACCCTCCGGGGATGGGGACACACCGCCGGCGATACGCTCGATAAGATCGATCGTCGTGATCTCATCGAACAGACGGTTCTCCTGACGGAATTCGTCGTCGAACTCGCCGACGATGAGCACACGATCGAACGGAAATCACCGGCCACGATGGCCGAGACGCTCGAAGCAGAAGGTCAGGCCGAGGGGATGAAAGTGATCGGCATGTGGCCCTACGACGATCTCGGTATCGACGATTGAGGATGATCCGCAGAAGTGTTGACACTACCATAGCAACGGATGCTTGATCCGACTGAAACCAGCGTGACCGGGACAGAAGCGCGATTCAGCACAACGGTAGGTACAAAGTGGGTGTGTTCATCGGATAACTGGCAATTATGCAACACGAAAGTAGGCGAAAAGTGGGACCGGGATTGTTCCATCGGTAGGGGAAGGGGATGAGAAGCAAACCGCCGGTCTCACCGTATCGCACCAGACGAATTGTAAAATAGCTTGTGTCTATTTGTGAGTATCTTCACAACGACATTCCACACCAGTCATACCTAGATTTCCGTTGTAAGAGACCCGTCTCATGTCCCGTAGGATGATGAAGACGTGAAGAGATCGATGGAGAGGATGAGTTTCGGTAACAACGTCGATAGTACGGACGCTGCCGTCGTCGATCACTCGATGACGACGTCGACGTAATCCATCACACGGACATCCACGAGACCGTTATTCGTCAGGCGGAGTTCCGGAATCACCTCAAGCGAGAGATTATCGAGCTCCATGATTCCGCCATCGAGTGGGACACCCAGCTCCCGAACGGTGGCTTGGACGGCCTCGAATCGATCGTTGACGGTCTCGACAGGATCGTTGGCCATCAGACCGGCCACCGGCAATTCGAGTGCAGTCACCGCTCCGTCGGCTTCATCGTCGGCGGCCGGATCGTAGGCGGCGACCGCTCCCCCGAGCTCACGAACACGGTTAGCGAGCCGGGCCATCGCCGCGTGATCGGCGCCGACGACGACGAGATTGTGGGCGTCATGGGCGACCGTACTCGCGATGGCCCCTCGTTCCATGTCGAAGCCATGGACGAAGCCGGTCCCGATTCCGGCCCCTTTCCCATGACGTTCGATCACTGCGGCGGGGAGGATGTCGGTGTCGTAATTCGGCATCAGCCACCCGTCGCTCGCGGAGACGGTGCCGGTCATCTCACGGGTGATCCCGCCGGTGTGATCGATCACACGAATGGTATGCTTCCCCGTATGGGCCGCGGGATGGGCCATGTCGGCGGCGGTGACCGGTTCGAAGTGGACGGTATCACCCGCCAGTGCGATATCCGGCGAGTCGATGACGCCCGCCGTGGGATCGATCTCGCCGTCGATGATCACGTGTTCGACCGACCAGGATTCGAGATCATCCAGAATGACGAGATCCGCCGGCGCCCCGGGTTTGACCCGGCCGAACGGGAGATCGTACCGTTCGGCGGGGTTGATCGTCGCCAGCTGGACCGCTTCGACGGGATCGACGCCGGCGGCCAGCAGGCGTTTGATGATCGCGTCGATACCGCCGTGCTCGACGAGATCGTAGATGTAGAAGTTGTCCGTACAGACGGACAGCCGGCGGGAATCGACGGCATCGAGCAGCGGCATCAGTGCGTCGAGGTTCTTGCTTGAAGACCCCTCCCGGAGCTGCAGATGGAGGCCGGCATCGACCTTCTCACGGGCGGCGTCGAGTTCTCGGCTCTCGTGGTCCGTATCGAGATAGCGGGCCGCCTCCTGAAGATCGTCGCCGGTGATACCCGAGAGATGCCCGTCCACCGTCAGCCCACGCTCGCGGGTCGCCTCGATCTTGGCGTGGACCGACGCCTCGCCAGCGACGAGCGGTCCGATCTCCATGACCTCGGCCAATCCGACGACAGTGGGTTCATCGAGCAGCCGGGCGACGGTTTCGGGACCGATCGTCGCGCCAGCGTCCTGAAGCGATGAGGCCGGGACGCTCGACGGCACGGTAAAGCGAGCCTTCAATGGCGTCCGAGTAGCGTCCTCGAGCAGCGCCCGAACGCCCTCCTCGCCGAGGACGTTCCCGATCTCGTGGGGATCGGCAACGACGCCGGTCACGCCCTGGGGGACGACCGCACGGGCGTACTGAGGGAGCGTGACCATCGTCGATTCGACGTGCATGTGGGCGTTGATCAGTCCGGGCGTGATGTAGTCCGCCTCGAGCGTGGTCCGGGCCGGTCGATCGGCGAGCGCAACGATCTCGCCGTCGTCGATCGCGATTGCCCGGTCCTCTAAGTTGCCCGTGAGGACATTGACCAGTGTACCGTCGACGAGGAGGTCGACTTCCGAAGCCATCGGTAACTGCTCCGCGGTTGCGCCGATGAGGGCTTGAGCGTTCTGGTCGTCCGAGCGGGGGATCGTATCGGGAACGACGATCAGGCCAGCAGCCTATCGATGGAGGACCGTAATGATTCACGGAACCGTTCGACGTCGATGTCGAGGGCGACCTTCGCGTTCGGCGCCTCCTCCATGACGCCGTGTTGATCACAGACGACGGCACCGTGGCACGGTCCGTCGGTTGTGTCGATCTCGAGATAGAACGGTTCGAACTCAAGGACGTCGTCGACGAGATCGGCGATGACGGCTGCATCATGGATCGCAGGACCGTCGGCGTCGACGAACTCGACGACTTCGGGTGGATAATCGAGCCATTCACCGATCACTTCCTCGGCACCGGTCCCGTCGAGATAGCCATCGACCGTCGCGGGGCTGACCGTCGCCTCGTTGGTGACATCGAGGCCCACCATCCATGGATCAGCGTCCTGGATCACCCGCGCGGCTGCCGCCGGATCGTTGTGGAAGTTCGCCTCGGCCATCGGCGTGGCGTTGCCGGCGACCAGTGCGGCGCCGCCCATCAGATAGATTTCATTGACGAGATCAGGAAGGGCCGGCTCAAGCGCGAGCGCCACAGCCAGGTTCGTGAGCGGCCCGACCGCACCGATCGTCAGCGCTTCGCCGTGCTCGTGGGCCTGTTCGACGATGAAATCGGCCGCGTGTGTCCCCGTCGGTTCGATCGACGGCGCCGGGAGGTCACCCCGCAGCCCGGCGGGGCCATGGACCCACTCGGCGGTCGCAAGTTCGTCGACGAACGGCCGTCCACATCCTTTAGCGACCGGTACGTCGGGACGATCGGCGAATTCCAGGATCGAGAGGGCGTTGTGCGTGGTGTTCTCGATCGTCGAATTGCCGGCGACGGTCGTCAGCCCGACCACATCGATGGCCGCGTTGCCCAGCGCCATGGCGATCATGATCGCGTCATCACATCCCGGATCGACATCCAGGAGGACTTGCTGTGACATGCGGCGTTCTTCGACGGTCCCGGTCTTAGTACACCATGCTCGGAAATCGATCGGACGTGACTCCCGGTCGATTCAACACTCGACCCGCCATTATTGAGATCACCGTCAACGCAGAAGCAAGACAACCGAACGGATATCGACCGATCAACGGCGCTACGTCCGCCGGGTTCGGATGGTGATATCACCCGCCTCGTCGATCTCGACGACCGACTCGAAGAGCTGGATGAACTCCTCGACCGTCGACCGGTCGTGGGCTGTCGGATCGAGATAGACGTACGCGATCGCGTTCGCGTCGTGGACCTGCGTGATCAACAGCCGGGCGAACCGGCGAGCCATCGCCATGTCGACCCGTTCGAACAGCGGCGTCAGCGAGTCGAACTTGATGACGATCGGACCGTCTTCCCCGGCCCATTCGTCGAGTTTGGCACGCATGTTCATCCCCAGCGCCGTGAGATCCGAGGGGTGAGTAGAGGTAACGCTGAATTCATCGATCGCATCCGAGGATCGGGGGGCGGTGTCCGCATCCTCGGCCGGGACATCATCCAATCGGATCAGATGGACGTGACTCGGGAAGGCACCGGCACGGTCACGCCACTCGCGGAACCACTCGTCAGCAGTCCGTCCGTAGGTCACCGCGAGGACTTTCATCGACGGCGAGTACGGTGGCAGTAACTGCCAGCCGGTCGTCTGGGCCGCTTCGGAGAACGTGGGTGCAAGCACGAGGGTCGTCTGGGATTCTTCGATCGGAATCGGTGACTCGGAATCGCCGTCGGACTTGGTGACGCCGGCCAGCTCACATGCCGTCCCCCAGGATCCGAACCGATCGATGTAGACCTTCGCCGAGTACTTGCCGTATTGTTGCATCGCCGTGACGGTCGGCGGTTGCTCCAATTCGTCGGCGAGCCGATCGAGCTCATCGAGGAGCTTCGCGTCCGAAATGGGGTGATACCCCGGATTCGGATCGAGACCAGCCTCCGAGACGGCCTCGTTCCAGGACCCGAAGTGTTTGATATACGGCGAGGAGGAATACTCGCCGTACTCCTCCATCTGGGCGATGGTGGGTGTCTCCCCGAGATCATTCGCCAGCCGTCGCAGTTCGGCGAGCAGATCCGCCCGGAATCGCCCGTCCTTCGCTTCCGAGGAGTTTACCAGCTGCCGGAGTTTTTTCGCGAGCGATTCATCCGTAATCGAAGCATACCGGTGGCGGTTCAGGTCCTCCGGATCAAATCCTGCACGTTCGACCGCGGCCTCCCACGAGCCGAACCGCTCGATGTACACGATCGGGTCATAGGCCCCCTGGCCATCCATCGCCGCCCGCGTCGGCGTGCGCCCGAGCCGTTCACCAAGCGACTTGAGCTCTTCAAGCAGGGCGGCGTCCGTGAGTTCTGATTCACTCATACGTGAGACGCGCCGGATGCTGTAGCGATCCGACTCGACAGAATCGCCTACTTCATGGAAAGACATAACGCTAATGGCAGTATTTTAAACGTTGATAATTACGGTAGTCCGATTCAGATCGCGTCAACCGCCTCGGGGTCAAGCCCCGTGGCATCCGCCTCGTACCGCTTGTGAAAGTGGGTCACAACCAGGACCGACGACAGGTCCCGATCCAGGTGAGGTTATTTCAACCGGCGGACCGTCGCCAGGGGGTACGCATGCGATACTACCGAGTGCCCGACAACGGCGACAGCCGCCTAATCGCCGTCCGGGGAACGGGTGAGGACGAGGCGGCCGCCGATCTCTCGGCCGACGATCCCGCCGTCACGACGGTCGCGGATCTCGTGTCCGACGGCGATGGTGACGGGCTCGATGCGGCGGCCGAACCGCTCTTCGAGACGGCACCGCGGGTCGATCCCGACGGGGTCAAACGGCGGGCGTTAACCGTCGGGGCAGGCGAGATCTGGGCAGCAGGTGTAACCTACCAGATCAGCGAGGAGGCCCGGGAAGCCGAAAGCGGCATGCCGGATCTCTACCTCGACGTCTACGAGGCCGAGCGACCGGAACTGTTCTTCAAGGCCACCCCAAGCCGGACAGTGGGATCGATGGATGCGATCGGGATCCGTGCGGACTCAGGGTGGGACGTGCCCGAGCCCGAACTCGGAATCGTCCTCGTCGATGGCGAGATCGTCGGCTATACGATCGGCAATGACGTCAGTAGTCGGGCGATCGAAGGCGAGAACGCGCTCTATCTCCCCCAGGCGAAGATGTACGAACGGTGTTGTGCGGTCGGGCCCTGCGTCGTCTCGCCGGCGACAGTCGGCGATCCACACGATCTCGAGATGACTATGACCATCGAACGCGACGAGTCAGTGGTGTTCGAGGGGACGGCCACGACCGCCGACATGGTCCGGACGGTCGAGGAACTCACCGAGTATCTAACACGACACAACGTCCTTCCCGAGTTGTGTGTGCTCCTGACGGGAACGTCACTGGTGCCCCCCGAGGAGTTCACGCTTCAGCCGGGGGATTGGATCACTATCGACATCGAAGATATCGGTCGACTCGAAAATACCGTTGTGACCGTTTAGCGACCTCAGGTCCCCGGTGCGAGTGCCCAAAGTGTTTCATCGATCTCCTCGCGGTCGGCACCCCGGGGAAACGAGATCGCGATGGCGTCGACGCCATCGATCGCGGCGAAGGTGTCGAACTGATCGGCGACGCGATCAGGGGTCCCGGCGACGCCGAGCTGATCGAGGAGGAAATCATCGATGGCGGCGGTCGCCTCCTCGCGATCGCCGGCCTGCCAGGCGTCGTAGACGGCATGGGCCGTCTCCTCGTGACCCTGCCGGGCAAGGGCATCGCGATAGAACGTTCCCATCCCGCCGATGTAGAAGGCTAAATGCGACCGAAGTAACGATCGCGCTCGGTCCCCGTCCTCGAGCGCACAGCAGTTCACCACGGCCGTCGTCTTCACGGCGTCGGCGGGCCGATCACCCAGCTCCATCCCCCGGCGGAGATCCTCCAACCGATCACGGAGCCCGTCCGGTGTGAGAAAGAGGGCGTGCCAGCCATCGGCGAACCGGCCGGCCAACTCGACGGCTTTCGGTCCCATCCCGGCGGCATCGACCGGCGGAACCGGGTCGGGCGGCTCAAAGCGGAGCCGGAATCCATCGAGATCCAGAATATCGCCGTCGTACGAGACGACATCCCCGGTCAGGACCGATTTGATCACGTCGACGTACTCGCGGGTGTATTTCAGCGGACGCTCGAAATCGACGCCGTGCCAGCTTTCGATCACCGCCGGACCGCTAGGGCCGAGGCCCAGACGGAACCGGCCGTCGGAGGCCTCCTGAAGCGTGGCGGCCGTTTGGCCGAGGATCGCCGCCGACCGGGAGTACACCGGGACGATACTGGTGCCGATACCGATCCGATCGGTTCGGCTCGCGAGACGGGTAAGGGTCGTCACGGCGTCCCGGCCCCACGTCTCGGGAAGCCAGGCACGGTGGTAGCCAAGCGATTCGGCACGTTCGCCGAGCGCCACCAGTGCATCCAGGGATGGCTGGGCGGCGACCGGCATGTGGACCGAGCGGTCGGCGGTGGTCATGATGGTCTGTGTTCACCGATCCGTGGGACACCTTTAGCCGTGATGGTCTCGCCCACCAGATACGAGGCGGCGGGACTGGCGAGAAACTGTGCGATATCGGCGATCTCCTCGGTGGTCCCGATCTGCCGATCGACAGCCGTCCGATCGATTTCATCGGCGGTGACCCCCATCTGGCTCGCGACGCCGGGGGTTGCGACGAACCCCGGCGCGATACAGTTGACTCGCACGTCCATCTCGGCCCACTCGGCGGCGAGCGAGGCAGTAAGGTTGATCACACCGGCTTTGGCGGCGCCGTAGTGGCTCATCTCCGGCGAGCCGCCCTGGCCGGCCGTACTGGCGATGTTGATAACGGCACCACCGCCGTCCATGAGATGGTCGGCGGCGGCGTGGGTACAGTGGTAGGTGCCAGTGAGGTTGATATCGACGATCGTCGCCCAGCCGTTGGGCGAGATCTCCTCGAACGGGGCCATGAACGCCGCGCCGGCGTTGTTCACGAGGATATCGAGCCCGCCGAAGGCCTCGATGGTCGCCTCGACGAGTGCATCGACGGCGTCGCGGTCAGTGACGTCACACTCGACGGCAAGGGCTCCACCGGGACGATCGCTGTTCTCGATCGCTTCGGCGACGGGATCGACGTTGTCTTGCTCGCGCGAGCAAACGACGACATCGGCACCGTCGGCGGCGTACCGTTCGGCGATCCGTTTGCCGATACCGCTCGACGCTCCGGTAACGATCGCCACCGAATCCGTGACGCTGTACTGATCGGTCGGCATCAGTGGGGTGCCTCCAGTCGATCGTCAGTGATTGAGAGAGTCATTGGCGTGTCATTCACGCCCTCATCTGCCCACGGCATAACAGTTCGGTCAAAACGGAAGTGGCTCGCCGCCACATCCGGCGACGCGGTCCAAATCGTTATAGAAATACAGGAGAAAACCAACCCCTTCAGAGGGTGGATGAATCCGTAAGCTATTGAGACAATCCACCGACAAACGCTCGCCCTACTCCCAAATACACTTCAATCTACGCCTCACCCTTGGGCGTGCGCTTGAACAGCGGGATAATGAACGTGAATGGAGCGTATGAACCTCCTGCCTCACTTGAGGCCAGAACGGGAGTCCACGCTGAATCCCACCCGTTCACGGATGGGTAGCTCAAACGGACAGTCACCGCGGTACTGCGAACATGCGCGATATCCAGACCGCCACCGGGAGATCCCTCCGGAAGAACTGGGTGTGACATTACCCCACGAGCATTTCCTGATCGATCTCACAACGTACGTCGGTGAGGCCCAATCCGGCAAGACAGTACGAGCCAGACGGAAGCTCGATGAGGATCGGATCCTCGAGCTCCGGCGGTTGTTCGATGCGGGGTATGGTAAGCAGCTCTTGGCGTTGATGGACATCTGTCACAAGGTGCACCTGACACAGTACGGGGGTGTCGGCTACGATTATCTCCTCAGGGATTTCGTGCCGTTGCTCGAACGCCGCGAGTTCGATGACCCGGAGATCGAACGACTTCAGGTCGATAACCCACGGACGGCATTGACGCCGGCCTGAGAAGGACAAACCGACCATCGGGGCGTTTATCCCCGCGCCAGCCGGGGGAAGGATATGCGATTCGCACTCGATGACCATATCGCGATCGTGACCGGCGCCGGTGCCGGGATCGGTCGGGCAACCGCATCGCTGTTCTCGGATCGGGGAGCAACTGTCATCGGTCTCGATATCGATGCCGAACCTCACGACGGCGGACCACACTTCAATGATCTCGTCGACGGCGGGGAATTCGTCGTCGGTGACGTCTCGGATCCCGAAGCCGTTGACGAGCTCGTCGAGACTGCCCGGACGTACGGCGATCCGTCGATCGTCGTCAACAACGCCGGGATCGGTAGCCGTGGCACGATCGAGGAAGTGGATCTGGAGATGTGGCGCGAGATGTACAGCATCCACGTCGAAGGCGCCTATCATCTCTGTCGACGGACGGTCCCAACGATGGCCGAGAACGGCGACGGACGGGTCGTCAACATGGCCTCGGTCGGGGCTCTCGTTCCCTATCAGCAGTCGGCCGACTACGCCTCCGCGAAGGGCGCACTCATCAGTATGACTCGACAACTCGCGGGCGATTACTCCGAAGACGGTGTCCGGGTCAATGCCGTCGCCCCCGGGATCATCCGGCCGGATATCGAAAAGGAAGATCTCGCCGGCAAGAACGCCGAGGAGCTCGGCGATCAGGCCCGCCTGGTCAGCGCGACCGAACGGACGTTGTTGCCCTACATCGGCGATCCTGAGGATATCGCCCAAGCGGTCGCGTTTCTCTGTAGCGACGCCGCCCGGTTCATCACGGCACAGGTATTGCCGGTCGACGGAGGATGGTCGGTTTGACTTCTCCCGCGACTGGAGTCGTAGGATTGTGCTGGCCATAGACCAGCGGCTGTCACGGACGGCCATCCTCAAGTGGGAGTTCGCCGGTCGGATGCCGGCGTCGTGAGCCACGTCAGGGTGGCTCCCGAGCGGGACAGTAGCTTTGGTGGGCTTGCCCCGACCTCGGTGGCCTGCCAATCAAGGGTACCCGTTTCATCCCACGAGTTCACTATCGGCTTTCGCGCTGTTCCCGCTGTAATCTAAATCAGGAAGGTCGGCAGTACTGTCAACTACCGAATGGCCAGTGACGTTATCGGAATTCGGGGATGACTTCCTCACCGAAAAGGCGGATGGCCGCCGCGTGCTCTTCAAAGGACAGGAGCGGTTGCCACATCCGCGCGAGGACGTGGAGCTCCCCAGGGATCGCCTGTTCGTACTCGCGGAGCTGTTCGATGATGTCCTCAGGGGTTCCCACAAGTGCCCCGGCCCGGAGCTGTTCGAGCCGTTCATCGCTCATGCTGTCGAAATCCCACTCAGAAGCATCCCGATCGGCTGCGTGTTCGGCGTATTTCCGGCGCGAGTAGACCAATGAGGGTCGCAATTGGTCCCAGGCCCGTTCGCGATCCTCATGGACGTGAGTGTACTGCATCAACGCATACGTGAAATCCTCGTCGACCCGATCGTCCATCCGATCGACGTTGTCCCGGACCTCGGCGAAGGAGCCGCCATAGGACATCGCCTCATCGTAGTAGACGATTCCGATATGGCCGTCGGCGCGTCTGATCGCCCGCTCGACGGCCGGATCCGAGGTACCGCCGAGCCAGATCGGTGGGCCGCCCTCCTGTGCGGGCGTGGGTTCGACTCGTAGATCCTGGAACTGGTAGATGTCGCCGTCAAAGGAGAACGTGCCGGGTTGCCAGGCTCGACGACAGATTTCGATCGCCTCGACGACTCGCTTGGCACGTTCGGATTTCGGCGAATCGAACACCTCGAACTCACGGTCCATATAGCCGTTTGCGACGCCGAGACGAAAGCGGCCGCCGGAGATGAGATCGACCGTCGCGGCATCCTCTGCAAGCCGAATCGGATGATAGAGCGGTGCGAGTGCGATCCCGGTCCCGACGGTAACGGTGTCGGTCGCCTGCGCGATCGCCGCCGAGAGCGGGAGGACCGACGGCGAGTAACCGTCATCGAAGAAGTGATGCTCGGAGGTCCAGACGGCATCGAAGCCGTGTTCTTCGGCGAGGTCGGCGAGACGGATCGTCTCATCGTATACCGTTTCGTACCCTTGCTCCGACGAGGAGGGTCGTTGGGCCGTCAGGAGTGCATACCCAAACTGCATATACTAGCCATCACAGTCGTCGGCCTTGACTCTATGCTGGAGATTCGACGAGAAGGCGTCACGGCCGGTCGTCAGGCAGAACGAAATAACAGCCCGTCGCGAGGACGGCTAGCCCAGCGAGCAGGAGGAAGGCCGCGTTGAACCGATCGGCATCGGCAAGCAGTCCAACGATGACGGCCGCCGAGGAGGCGACACCGGTGAAGACCGTCCGGAGCAGTCCATAGCCCGATCCGCGGATGTCCGCCGGCAGCGCCTCGGTGAGATACGAGGTCGCAACCGGTGTCGCACCGCGCTGAATCCCAAGCAGAACAACCAACACGACAATCACTGCGAAAGTGTCGAACGCCACGAGCAATACAAGCAAGGCAGCATAGAGGCCGGTGATACCCACGAGGACGAACCGTTCGCCGATCCCGTCGGCGACACGTCCGGCGACTGGCTGGGCGACCGCCGCCAACGCAAAGAGCCCGCCGAACAACGTCGCGGCGATGCCTTCGCTAATCCCCTTGACCGTGGCGAGGTACGTCGTGAGAAACGCCGTCAAGCCCTGAAAGGTAAAGAACGTCAACGTGACGCCGGCAGTCACAAGGAGGATTTCGCGGGTCTTGAGAGCCTGGACGAGCCGTGGCAGGGTCTCACGAAGGGTCAGTCCCTCATCATCGGCGTCATCCGTCTCGGCGGTCGGGTTCAGTCCCGTGACGCTGAACCAGACAGTCAAAAACGCGACGACGAACAACGGCACGGCGATCCCGAAGCCGAGCCGCCATCCGACCGCCGCCGCGATCAGACCGGCGGCCGCCGGGAGGATCGCCGCACCGACGTTGCCAAAAGACATGACCGCTCCCATCGCCGTCCCGCTCCGATCGGGGAACAACCGTGACAGGAGCGTGATCCGCGGAGTGGCAAAGAGGCCGCCGACGATCCCCAACAGGCCACAGGTAACCACGAAGACGGGGAAGGAAGGCGCGAGCACGAACAGGACCGTCACACCGGTGCCGACCGCCATGCTGCCCAGCAGCATCCGGCGTTCGCCGATCCGATCGGTGAGCAGACCGGCGGGAAATTGAAAGCTTCCGTAGACGAGCCAGAGGACGGTGACCGCGATCCCTGCCGAGGTATTGGTAAGGGCGAACTCGGCCTTGATTCGGGGCAGGAGTGCCGGAAGGGTGAGCATCATCCCGACGACGAGGAACCATCCAAGGGCCACCGCGATGATCACCCAACCACGGCCGTCACCCCGGAGCTCCGAGACGGTCGTCCGGATCGTCCGTATCACATTCCAGGTCATAGCTGTGCTGAACCGGGAGGATCGCAATACCGCCGACCACCGGCGATGAGAGAGAGCCGCAGGCGTGGACGCAAGAAGATTTGTATGTGGGAAAAACCTGCACCAGCCGGTCGAGGCGTTCCCACGCCAGTACGAATGATCCGGGTGTCGCCGACCCGAGGATCGGTTCGGCACCGCAACAACACGGGCGCGACACGTTCATCCCGTCGGTGAACATACCAGCGAGAGAGCGCATACCAACGACGACATCGGAGAACCTCCGATCACGGGAGATTGACGCGGACACAGAATAAATGAAACGACGTGACCTACTGGCGACGATCGGCACCGGGATTCTCGGCGGATTCGCCGGTTGTCAAGGCATCGCTGGACATGTCTGTGGTGATCGCACCCGCGCACAGACAAGCGATCGTGCAGGCACCGCGGCCTCCGATAGCCGGACAGTCGCTCCAGAATCACTGCCGGTGCCGGAATCGGACCTGGTTCGATCGGCACCACGGGATGCGATCCCGGCGATTACGGCCCCGAAATTCGCCCCGAATTACACCGATCTCGAACTGGAGGGATATTGGTGGGGAACCGGCGAATCGTTCACGTATACCCTCGAACTGATAGACGACGACCCGGTTATCGGTGTCGAACGTGAGGGGACCGCGCGGGCATATCCCCTGAAAGTCCTCGTCTGGCATGAAGTCGTCAACGACGATTTCGGCGGACCGATCCTCGTCACCTACTGTCCACTCTGTGGCTCCGGCATCGTCGCCGAACGTCGCGTCGATGGCGAACCGACCGATTTCGGGGTTTCAGGATTGCTCTGGAAGGATAACCTCGTGATGTACGACGAACGGACCGAGAGCCTCTGGAACCAGCTCTCGGCGACGGCGATCCGTGGGGTCAAAACCGGAACGGAGCTGTCGATTCAACCGTCGACGTTCACGTCGTTCGGTGATTGGCGGACGGACTATCCCGACACAACAGTCCTATTGCCTGCGCCGATCTCGGGAACGATCGTCTCGATCCGGGCACCACCGTATCCCCGTGATCCGTACGAGCGGTACTACAACTCGACGGAGGTAGGTGACGATCGGAGTGACTTCGCCGACGATCGGCTCCATCCGAAGACCATCGTGCTCGGCGTCGAGATCGACGGTGAAGCGATCGCGTACCCTCCGTCAGCGATCGGAGAGAACGGCGTCATCAACGATACCGTCGGATCAGTACCGATCGTTGTCACGACCAACCGGGCAGGCGAACCAGTCGCATACGACCGACGGATCGATGGACGATCGTACGAATTCGATCGAACGGACGACGACCACCTCAAAGCAGCGGACACGAAATGGGATCCATCGACCGGACAAGGAATGAGTGGACAGTACGCCGACATCCGTCTCACTCCGATCACATCGACGAAACGGTTGTTCTGGTTTGCCTGGCTCGAGTTCAACCCCGGATCGGAGCTCTATACCGATGACGACGACCAGGGACTGTTCGGTGTCGGATGTCGCCTCCTATGACGGTATTGAATGGCCACAACCGGACGACAGTACGGGGCGGGATTTACCGTCCTCGGACCAGTCCGTCGACCGGTATCGAACCGATGACGACCGACACGGGATGATTAAGAGTGCCGGGTGAGATGATTCTGGCATGGAATTCGCGGTCAATATCCCGACGAGTGTCGGTGGCGGCGCCGATTCGGAATACTCGATGTTACCGATGGCCGATAGCATCAGCTGGGATCTCCAGCGTGAGTTCGGCGTTCGGATCGAGGAATTCGGCTTCGATGGCCTCGCTGTCCCGGATCACCTGATGACGGGCAACGGTGCAACCATGGAGTGTCTCACCACGTTGACGGGGCTAGCGGGCGAGACTGAATCGGTCTATCTCTATCCGAAGACTATCAACAACCCGCTTCGCCATCCGCCGTTCCTGGCAAAGACCGCAGCAACGGTCGACAACGTCAGCGGCGGTCGTCTCAAGCTCGGGATGGGAGCCGGCTGGAAGGACGACGAAGCCCTCGCATACGGCTACGACTGGCCGGACGCTCCCGATCGGCTTCGGGAACTCGAAGAAACGATCGAACTGATGAAACGGCTCTGGACCGAGGAATACGTCACTTACGACGGCGAGTACGTCAGCGTCGACGAGGCGATGTGTAAGCCCCATCCAGTTCAGGATCCATATCCGCCGATTATGGTCGGCGGCGGTGGCGAGGAGTTCACACTCCGTATTGCCGCGAAACACGCCGACGTCTGGAATTATTGGGGATCGTTGGACATCATCGAGCACAAACTCGATGTCCTCGAACAGCACTGTGACACCTACGATACCGACTACGAAGCGATCCAGAAGTCGTGGTTCGCCCGTTGTGCAATCCGGGAAACCGATGATGAGCTCGAAGAACTGTTGACCGAAGTCCCTCGATTTCGCGAGGAAAACATCGGCGAGGACGAAAACCATCTCGTTGGGACACCTGAGGGGATCATCGCCGACATCGAACGGTACGTCGATCTCGGGATCAAGGAGATCGTCGTCGAGTTCGTCGACTTCCCACACACCGACGGCGCGGAGATATTCGC
The DNA here is from genome assembly GCA_042219475.1 of Halobacteriales archaeon. Lineage (GTDB taxonomy): Archaea > Halobacteriota > Halobacteria > Halobacteriales > Hikarchaeaceae > Chewarchaeum. The sequence goes on along the minus strand of JBDGPX010000034.1, from coordinate 17,290 downwards.
CGAGGAAGTCATCCCGACCTTCGAGTGAGACGGCAAACCTGGCCCGCGTCCCTATACTTTAATCGCTCGGATGAGTCAGCCTCGGTATGTCTGATCGGTCAGCCGCGATCATCACCGGTGCGGGACGGGGTATCGGCCGAGCAACGGCGAAACGGTTCGCAGAGGCCGGAGAGCACGACATCATCGCGATGCTCGACATCCATGAGGTCGTCCATGAGGCCGCCGAGGCAATCGACGGCGGGATCGGCTATGAAGTCGATGTCGCCGATCAGGACGCCGTCATGGAGGCTGTCGACGACATCGAGGAGCATCACAACGCCGCCATCGACGCCGCGGTCAACAATGCTGGGATTTCGCGGTACTTCTGGATCGAAGACCTCGAACCCGATGAGTGGGATCGGATCCTCGACGTGAACCTCAAAGGCCAGTACAACCTGGCACGGGCGGTCACCCCCCGAATGTACCGACGGGGCGAGGGCGTCCTCGTCAATATCTCCAGTGGTGCCGGCACCCGCGGCAGCGTCTCCGGCGGTGTCCACTACTCCGCCTCCAAAGGCGGCGTGCTGGGCCTCACACGGGGGCTCGCCAAACAACTCGCCCCCCACGTCCGCGTCAACTGCGTGATTCCGGGACTCATTCAAACGGGAATCGGCCAGCGCGAGGACGACGAAAGCGGTGATCTCTGGACCGACGAGGGCGTCGAGACGATGCTCAGGCTCGTCCTGCTCCAACGGTACGGCCAACCGAAGGAGGTCGCCAATGTCATCCGGTATCTCTGTACCGACGAGGCATCCTATATCACCGGGGGCGAGGTCACCGTCAACGGCGGCTCGCATCTGATGCCTACCCAGGACTTCCTCATGCCCGAACAGAGCCTCAAACCTGAAGGCGGGACCGAGGAGAGAACGGGCCGAACGGCCGCGCTGGTGACCGGTGGCGGCCGCGGGATCGGAAAATCGGCAGCGGAGTACTTCGCGGCCGATCCGGCCTACGATGTCGTGGCAATCCTCGATATCGACGATGTCGCCCACGAGACAGCCGCGGAACTCGATGGCGGCGTGGGGTATCAAGTCGACGTTTCGGATCACAACGCGGTCAAGGAGGTCGTCGAGGATATCGAGAGCGACGCCGATCTGACGGCGGTAGTGAACAACGCCGGAATCACCGAGTACTTCTGGATCGAGGATCTCGAACCGGAGAGCTGGGACCGTGTTCTCGATGTGAATCTCAAAGGCCAGTACAACATCGCCCGGTGGGCGACCCCGCCGATGTATCGTCGTGGAGAGGGGGCGCTCATCAATATCTCCAGCGGCGCGGGGACCAGGGGAAGTGTCTCCGGTGGTGTCCACTACTCCGCCTCTAAGGGCGGCGTACTGGGACTCAATCGCGGGTTGGCCAAACAGCTCGCCCCACACGTTCGGGTGAACTGCGTGATTCCGGGGGCGATCGAGACGACGATCGGCCAGCGTGGCGATGACGAGGGGCTATTCACCGAAGAGGGCATCGAGAAGATGCGTCAGCTGACCCCGATGCAGCGCGCCGGCCAACCCGAGGAGGTCGGCAGCGTGATCCACTTCCTGTGTGATGATGAGACATCCTTCGTCACGGGCGCTGAAATCAACGTCAACGGCGGCTCGCATCTGATGCCCACCCAGGACTTCCTCATGCCCGAAAAAAGCCTCAAACCCGAGCCGGCCGCCGATCAATAACGCACGGCGACACTCATCCATCGTCGACCGGGGACAATCCTGAACGGGTGGTGAAATATAAGACGGCCGAAACCATAGCGGTGGAAGTGTTGTCGATAAGGTCCAGCACGTTCTCGGCACGCCTCAAGCGGCTGTCCAGGCCGGCGTTTACCGACCTTATCGAGTCAATATGGCGGGCCCGTGGCTATGCGATCGAACGCGACGGCGGGGTATACGTCGTGACCGACGACACCGAAAAGCGGACGATGTGGGTCCACCACACCACCCGCCGCCCCGGTCGTGAGCCGACACCGCCGGATCGGCCGGTCGATCTCGTCGTCACGAACAGCGCCGATCCACCGACCGACCTCCCGCCAGGATCACCACGGATCGTCACACCGGCCGATCTCGAAGGGATGCTGTTCTATGCCATCGACCGGGAGACCGCAGCGGCGATCGCCGGCCGCATCTTCGGCGTCACGGAGTTGGCGGCACTCCGGACGTCGCCACGGAACGCGGGCGTATCACGAGTCGGTGTGGTGACAAGCGGGATCGTGCTGACGCTTGTCCTCGGCATGATCGTGTTCACGGCGATGACGGTCCTGTCAGGCGGTCTCTCGGGCGGTGTCGCGATCGAGACGATCGCGAGCGCGGCCCAGGTCCCCACAACTGACGGGCAATCGATCGAGGAGGAGGACCCACGGCCGACTGTCGCGACCACAGCAAAAGCCGACGGCGAGCAGGTGGGCGCGATCCGAGATACGGCACACGCGGCGTATTTTTTGGAGTACGGCGACCCTCTCACGGCACAGGCAGTAGCCAATTCCGGGATCGAGGCGGGGTTTCCGGCAGGGCTTTCGGCATCCGGCATCGAGAATGCGGATGTCATCGCCAAGCAGCACGCCAACCGTATCGATAACCGATCTTACCGCCTCGAGATCGAGTACCAAGAGTTCCAGAATCGGGGGGTTCAGACGACGTATATCGAACGGATCGCCGTCGAATCACCCTCCCGATACATCTCAACGATCAATCAAACCGGCAACCGAATGTTCGATCCTCCAGTAATCGCCGACACCGCGGTGTTCTCCGATGGGGAGACAGTGACGCCCAGAACGGGTGAGAACTACAGCGTGCCGACGGCACCGAGAACGTCGGCCGGCTACTACACCGCTCGGATCGCGACCTATCTCCGGTGGTACCTCTCGGTCGAGGAGTCGTCCATCGCCGAGCTTGACTACCGGGAGAACCACACCCACTATATCGTCGCGTTAGGGGCCGATCCCTGGCCAGGACGTATCAACTCAAGCGGCGTCGCCCGCATCGATGATCGCGGCATCGTTCATTATCTCCGGATCAAGTATGCGGTGCCGAAGACGGAGACGACCGCCGAGATCACGATCCGGTACACTGCTATCGGGGACACAGAAGTATCGCCCCCGGAATGGTACACCAGTACATCCCCGACATCGGGATGAAAATCATCCGAAGCGGTGGATCGACGCGACCGATGTCAGTCGACGGTGGAAAGCCATATGGACCGACCGCGCCCAGAGGGCACTATCATGCCAACAACCACGCCGACGGTATTGCTCACCGGTGGCACCGGGTTCATTGGCGCCCATACCGCCAAAGTGCTCGTCGAGGACGGTGCCGAGGTCATCGCGACCGATATCAGCACCGACACCCGCCGACTGGCCAAGCTGGATGTCTTAGAGGACATCACCGTCCGCCAGCTCGATTTGACCGATCCGACGGCGGTCATTCGGACGATTCGCCGGACGGATGCAACACACGTCATTCACCTCGGGGCGACCACGTCCTTGATCGCCCGGCAGAGCCCGCGACTGGCTATCGAGGTGAACGTGACCGGCACCAACAACATCCTCGAAGCGGCCCGGACACTCGAGGACCAAGTCGAGCGCGTGGCGTGGGCCTCGACGATGGCGGTCTATGCACCGGCCATGAAGTACGATCGCCAACCGGTCGACGAGGACGATCTGGTCTATCCGGACTCGATCTACGGGGCAACCAAGGAGTGCTGTGAACACCAGGCGCGGCTGTACGCCGAGGAGTTCGGTGTCTCGGCCGTTGGCCTACGGCCGACCGGGGTGTACGGTCCCTTCAACAATCCAGACTATCTCGATTCCGAGGGCGGGACTGTCACCGACCATCGGTCCCCATCCGGTCGTACGGCGGGGCTGTTCGCGAAGGCCGCCCAGGGTCATCCCGTCTCGATGACGGTTCGAAGCGGGGCGAACGACTGGATCTACGTCGAGGACGTCGCCCGGCTGTTCGTCGCGGCCGCCTTTACGCCCGACGAGGAGCGCTCGCGGCACGTCTACAATGCCGCCAGCGGCTCGGTCGCATCGATCGAAGAGGCCGTCGAGATTCTCCGTGATCTACTCCCGGATGCGGAAATCGATCTGACCGTGGAAGGTGAATCCCCGTATGTGAGCGCGGTCGATGGGACGCGAGCCCACGAGGAATTCGATACCGAGCCACAGTACGATCTTCGGGCCGGCATCGAGGCCTACGTGAACACGATCCGGGCCGATCAGGGGCTCGATCCCGTGTAGGCCGTTGATCGGCTGGCTCAGTTATACTCCGCGAACGGATTCTCACCCGGCGGATCGAGATGTTCGGCCAAGAACGCGTACATCCGCCCTCGGGATGCCTTCGCGAAGGACGTGTCGATTCGCTCGAATTTGTGCGCACCGGGAGCGTCGTCGTGAAACTCGATCTCGAAGTCCTTGT
>JBDGPX010000034.1:0-12835 GCA_042219475.1 Halobacteriales archaeon | reverse complement strand
GCGTTGAGCGCTTCGATCAGTCGATCGATCTCCAGCTCGTTGAGGTCACCGTCGTTGCGGGTCGCATGGATTCGAAGCGGGATCTCGAGTTCGTCGGCGTGCCAGGCTGGCGACCGATCACGGTACTCGTCTGGATCCTCGTGGCCAGCCTTGCCGATGTGATACTCCGCCTCGTAGAGATCACGGTAGGCCTGATCGGTGTATCCCATTCGGGCAACCAGGTCCGAGACCGGCACTCCCGCGAAGGCACACGCGTAGCCGTCCGGGTGATTGAACGCGTTGAAGAGGGCGTGGAGGCCGCCGTGGCTCCAGCCGATGACGCCAATCCGATCAGGATCGACCAGGTCGTGATGTTCGACCATCCATTCCCGTGCTGCCCAGGTATCCTCAACCTCACGGCCGCCGTAGTCGATCAGTTTGTAGTGGGCCTCGCCATAGCCCGTCGAACCACGGTACTCCGGAGCGATCACCAGGTAGCCCTGTTCGATCATCTCCTTGACGATGTTGACGTACATCGTATCGAAGTTCGCGTGGACGCCGCCGTGGGCGAACACCAGTACTGGATGCTGTTCGTCGGGATCAGCGTCCCGAGGCGTGAACACGTAGGTCGGGACCTTCACCAGATTCCCCTCTTGTTCCAGCCGGCGCGTGTCGTTGGCTGGCGGTGGGCCGACGATCGTGACCTGATCGACCGTCGCGACATCGCTCACGCGTTGATGCCACAGGACATCGTCGACCATTCGTTTGATCGTATCCAGTTCGTGTTCAACGCTCTGGCGTTCGTATGAGGTATCGTCCTCGTCAGTCAGCTCATCACCGAGAGCCGCGATCAATTGCTTGAACTCGTCCATACCTCCATCCACGGCCACCCCAGCATAGGTGTTCGGACAGCGGCAGGTGTAGCGAAAGGGTCCCGCTCACACACGATTGAATTACGGGGAAAGCGATGGAATATTTCCCACAAATGAGGCGGAAATTACCTACATTTTCCGGTGCAAGGAGAAACATATAAATCCGTTGCAAGCTATTCACTTCTGTGCCATTGTTTGTCAATCCAGACGGTGGGAGTAAAGACGACGAGGCAGAGAGCACGCGACGGAACGTGCTCAAGGGGATGGGTGCCATCGGCTCGGCGGGTGTACTCACGTCGTTAGCCGGCTGTTCCGGCGGCCCGATCGGCGGTCCGAGTGGGGAGCGGGAGGTCCGTGAGATCGAGCTACTGAGCTACACCCAGAGTCAAAAGCAGATCTACAACGCGCTGAACACCATCTCGGAGAACATGGATGAGGTGTTGGGGTTCAACATGAACTTCACACCGGTCAACCGGGATCGGCAGCTCCAGAAGGTGTACACCGAGCGTGACTACGACGTGAGCAGTCTGGGGTACACGGGTCGGCCACACCGGCTCGATCCCCACATGCTCATGTACAAGAACTACCACTCCTCCCAGTCACGGCCGGGGAGTTACAACTGGACGAACTTCCAGGACGAGAAGGCCGACGAACTTCTGGATAAACAGGCCGAGACGCTCGATCGGGACAAACGGCAGAAAGCCGTAAAGGAAGCCCAGAAATATCTGATGGATCTGCCGGGCGGGGAGATGCCGATCGTCCACGGCAACCTCATCAACGTCATCAACACCGAACGATTCGGCAACTGGACGAACGTCCCCGGGCTCGGATTCAAGAACATCTGGACCTGGACAGGCGTTGAGCCGAAGACCGATCGAACTAAACTGGTGTCCTCGTATACCATCGCGGCGGGACAGCTCAGTCCACTCGTGGCCGGTGAGGCGAACCTCATCACCAACCGGACTACCCACGACAAGCTGTTGCGGATCGGGCCGGATGGCCTTCCGAAGCCGTGGCTCGCGACGGAGTATGAGGTCTCCAACAACGGGAAGACGATTACCTTCACGCTCCGTGACGACCTCCCGAACTGGCACGACGGCGAACCGATGACCGCCGAGGACATCGCCTTTACCTTCAATTACCTCCGGGAATGGGAGACGCCGTTCTTCGCCAGCGCGGTCGCACCGCTAAAGAAGGGCGGCGCCTCCGTCCTCGACGACGGTCGCGTCGAGATCAACCTCAACCGGGTGTTCGCCCCGGTGTTCGTCCTGACGTTCTCGCGGACACACATCCTACCCCAGCACGTCTGGAGTCGCGTCCCGGACGAGACGGACGTCGAGGCACCATATCAGTGGAACCCGACCAGCAGCGACATCACGAACAACGGCTACGTCGGATCGGGCCCGTTCAAGTTCGATCACTGGCGGAAATCCGAGGAAATCGGCCTCGTCGCCAACGAGGAACACTTCGCGGCACCGAACATCGACGAACTCATCATCCGGATCGTGCCGGAATCGCAAGCCCAGACGCGTGGCCTCGAACGTGGCGAGATCGACTTCCTCATCCAGACCGGCGCCAACCCTGGCGTGATGGAGGAGCTGGCAAACGAACAGGATGCCCTCAGCTTTGAGGCCATTCGGTCGGTCGGCTACGACGAACTCTCGATGAACACGCGCCGATCACCGTTCGATCATGCGGCCGTCCGGAAGGCCGTCTCATCGGTGATTCCAAAGAAAACGATCGCTCGCGAGATGTACAACGGCTACGCAGAACCGGCGCACTCCCCGACCGCACCGGTGCTTGAATTCTGGCACAACAAGAACGTCAAAGACTGGACGCAGGTCGGCGATGATCAGGCCGTGCAGTATCTCGAGGACGCCGGATTCGTTCTAGATGGCGGTTCGCTGTACCATCCGGAGGGCGAAGTGCCGGAGAACCCAGCGCCGTCCGGTCCGCCCGAACGGTGGAGTGACTGATCGGGACAGTCCCGATCGGATGTCGGACTCCATAACGGATGGAACAACGAATACAACTATTACCACGGACACACGGTTGCGGAGTAAATAGCCCAAGCCATGAGCTTCCGTAGATTCATCGGCCGTCGCATCGTCAGCACCTTCCTAACGTTTCTCGTGATCGCGACGATTATTTTCTTCCTGTTCCGCCAGGTCGGCGATCCGCGAGCGATCTTCATGAGCCCGAGTATGACCGCCGAGCAGATGGCGCGGATCGAAGAGCAGTTCGGGCTGGACGAGCCGCTGTACGTGCAATATTTCAAGTACATCATCAATATCTTCACCTTCGAGTTCGGGATGAGTTTCTACTACCGCGCGGAGGCCGGGCCCTTGCTCATCGAGCGATTGAAAAACAGCCTGCTGTTGACGATCCCGGCGATCTCGCTGTCTTACATCATCGGAACGCTCGGCGGCGTCATCCTCGCATGGAAGCGCGGAGAGCCGATCGAACGCGCCGGGCTCATCACGGCAATCCTCTTTCGGTCGTCACCGCGGTTCTACGTGGGGCTTCTGTTGTTGTTCTTCCTCTCGGGGACGTTCGCGTTCTTCCCGTATGGCGGGATGTTGGCCTCGGGATCGACGTTTGACAGCCACCTCGAGTTGCTCACACGGGTTGAGTTCTACCGGCACGCCATCCTGCCGATCATCTCGATGTCACTTTATCTCACGGGACTACCATTGATGTTGATGCGGACGAGTATGCTGGAGGTCATCGGCGAGGACTTCGTCGATATCTGTCGGGCGAAGGGGATGTCCGAGAGCGACGTGATGTACAAACACGTCGCCCGGAACGCGATCCTACCGGTCATGACGGCGTTTGCGGTCGCGATCGCGTTCTCGTTTGGCGGAAACGTGTTGGTCGAGACCGTCTTCTCGTATCCCGGTGTCGGTCGACTGATGGTCAACTCCGTCTTCCGTGGGGATTTCCCGGTCGCACAGTTCGCCTTCCTCCTGATGGCAGGAATGGTGCTGACAATGAACCTGTTCGCCGACATCATGTACGGCTATCTCGACCCACGCGTCACCTACGATTGATCCATGTCAACAGAAACGGAATCGGATTCGGATTCAGCATCGACACCACCATCCACACAGGAAGAGGAGCTGATCGGGGCCCGTCAGAAAGAAGAGTTCATTCAAGGATTCCGGCAGGTGTTCAAGAACCCGCTCGCGAAAGTGGGGGCGATCATGCTGGTGTTTTTCCTGTTGATGGCGCTGTTCGGGCCGATGGTCGCGCCGTATAATCCGGATGCTCACCAGACGAACCCGGATGGCAGCTGGTACAAAAACCAGGGGCCGACGCTTGAGCACCCTCTGGGGACGAACTCCGAGGGGCAAGACCTGTTCAGTCGGTTGCTCTATGGGGCCCGCATCGCCTTTATCGCCGGGATCGCGACCGCACTGATCGTCGGCGTGCTGGGGACGATCGCCGGGATCACGGCTGGCTACTACGGCGGCCAGATCGAGAACTTCATCATGCGTCTCGTCGATCTCGCATACGGCGTTCCGTTTCTGCCGTTTGCGATCGTGCTGATCATCGTGCTCGAGCCGAGTATCTGGAACATCATCATCGCCATCTCGGCGCTGCTCTGGCGGGAGACCGCCCGTGTGGTCCGGTCGGAAGTCATCACGATCAAGGACTTGGAGATGATCGATGCCGCGCGCGCGGCCGGCGCCTCGGACAATCGGATCTTGCTCCATCACATCCTCCCGAAGGTGTTGCCCACGACGGTGCTCTATTCGGTGTTCGCCATCGGCTGGGCCATCCTCACGGAGGCGGGACTCTCTTTCCTCGGGCTGGGCGATCCCGATAGCATCAGTTGGGGCCGGATGCTCCAGAACGCCTACATCTCCCAGGCGCTTGACCGTGAGCTGTGGTGGTGGATCATTCCGCCCGGATTGTGTATCGCCGGCCTCGTGGCCTCGGTGTACTTCATCAGCCAGGGCGTCGAAGAAGTCGTCAATCCAAAACTGCGAGATCGCTAATATGAGTCTTCTCGATATCACCGATCTTTCGATCGAGTACCGCACCCAAGAAGGGAGTATCAAAGCCGTCAACAACGTGTCGTTCTCGATCGGTAAGAACGAGACGTTTGGTCTCGTCGGCGAGTCCGGCTGTGGCAAATCGACAATCGCCAAGGGTATTCTCCGGATCCTCCCGAACAACGGTGAGATCACGAGCGGGAGCATCGAACTCAACCTCGGTGATCGGACCGTCGATATCGTAACGACCGATACCAAGACGCTCCGGAGCATTCGATGGGATGAGATCTCGATGATCGCTCAGTCGGCGATGAACGCCCTGGATCCGGTCTACACGATCGGCGAGCAGATCGTCGAGGCGATCCAACTCCACGAAGATACATCGAAGAAACAGGCCCGCCAGCGCGTCAGGGAGTTGTTCGAGACGGTGGGGCTCGACCCCGACCGTATCGATTCCTATCCGCACCAACTCTCGGGGGGAATGCGCCAGCGGGCGATGATCGCGATGGCGTTGGCGCTCCAGCCGTCGTTGATCCTCGCCGATGAGCCGACGACGGCGCTCGACGTGATCACACAGGATCACATCCTCGAGGAGATCAACGATCTGCGCGACCGGATCGGTAACTCGATGTTGATTATCACCCACGACATCTCCGTCGTGGCCGAGACCTGCGATCGGGTCGGCGTCATGTACGGCGGCGAGCTCGTCGAGGTCGGTCCGATCGAGGAGGTATTCGTCAACCCCGAACACCCCTATACGCTGGGGCTATTGAACGCCTTTCCGACCATCGAGGGCGAGGAACGGGATCTCATCACCATGACGGGATCACCGCCGGATCTCCAGAATCCCCCAACTGGGTGCAGTTTCTACGACCGGTGTCCGTACCGCGAGCCGCGCTGTGCCGAACAGGATCCCCCGCTCACCGACCGGAACGGTAAAGCGGGATGGCAGGCAGCCTGTTTCGTCTCCGGTGACGGAGCGGATCTCGGAGCGACCTACGAGCGAACGCTGGAGGATCAAGAGCTATGGCAGAGACTCTGATGGAAGTACGGGACCTGAAGAAGTATTACCCGGTCGATACGAGCCTGATCGCCCGGTTCATGGGACAACAGCGGCACGTTCACGCCGTCGACGGCGTGAGCTTCGATATCGAGAAGGGCGAGATATTCGGGCTGGCCGGCGAGTCCGGCTGTGGAAAGACCACAACCGCCCGCTGTCTCACCCGGCTCGACGATCCCACGTCCGGTGACATCTACTTCGGCGACGACCGGCGCAACATCGCGGAACTCGAACGGGAGGAGTTACAGGAGTATCGCCGGGAAGCACAGGTCATCTTCCAGGACCCCTTCGAGTCGATGAACGATCGATTCACCGTCCGTAAGTGGGTCCGGGAGCCGCTCGTTATCCACGACGTCGGGGATACGGCCGAACGCGAAGAGCGGGTCTACGAGTCGCTCGAGCAGGCCGGACTCACACCGGTCGATCAGTTCATCGACCGATACCCCCACGAACTCTCGGGCGGCCAGCGCCAGCGGGTCGCGATCGCCCGTGCGCTCGTGTTGAATCCCTCCTTTATCGTCGCCGATGAACCGACCTCGATGCTCGACGTTTCAGTACGGGCAAGTGTCCTTCGAGTCCTCAACCGACTTGTCGAAGAAGAGGGCGTGACACTGATCTACATCAGCCATGACCTCTCGTTGCTTCGGTATATCTGTGATCGGATCGCAATCATGTACCAGGGCCGGCTCGCCGAGCTCGGCACAGGGAACGCCGTTCTACAGGATCCCAAACACCCCTACACACAGTCGTTGGTCTCGGCCGTCCCGCGGGCGGATCCACGCGAGGGTCGAACCCGGATCCGAATTCCCGGCGAAGTCGAGGAACGGATCGGCGGGATCGAAGGCTGTTCGTTCAAAGATCGCTGTCCGTATCGCTATGATCGATGTGATCAAGATCCAGCCATGTACGAGATGGATGGTGTAGAACAGCGGGTCGCGTGTCATCTGTACGATCCGGAAGAGGACCGACCGCTTCCGGATCCGGAGGGGGCCAAAGCCGACGCCGACGAGCCGGGCGAGACCGACACCGGCATCAGTTAACCGGCTGTATCGGTCCTATGGTCTCATCACTCATTTCGATCGCTGCAGTTATCGCGGCGATCAGCCTCGCCGTCCTCGCGGGCAGCGCAGCCATCGTCGTCCGGCGATGGCCCGACGCGTCCGCGACTGAACCGGCACGGACGGACGGCCGGTCGGCCGGGGAGCGGACATCGACCGGCGTTGCCGCAGCGAACCACAGGGAGGAAGACGGAACAGTGGACGGAGAAACGATCGACAAAGAGGATAGCGTTGACACCGCTCGCGAGGATGACCGTCCGGGCGGCGAGACACGGGAGGCCGTGTTACTCCGTGAAAAGCTACGGGCGTACCGGGAGATCATGGATGCGGCGGTGTCACTCAATCGGGCGGCTTTAGAGCTCAACGAAGAGGAATTCCGCCACGCCGCGGATGCGATCGCCTTCGATCAGGAATCGGAGCTCCGGGAACCGTATCTCGACGCCAACGAAGCGTTCGAGTCGAACCTCTATATCATCAGCGAGGAAGTCCGGCAGGCGACCAGCGAATATGTCGATTATCTCGCGACCTACCACGACGAGGGTGCCCACGCCGGCGGGTTGCTCGGCCGAGCCGGCGATATCTACGAGGCGATGCGGTCGGACCTCGGATTAGAGACCTTGTTCGGGGAAGACGCTGCCCCACCGAAACACGGCGACGGAGATATCATGCCCGACCCATCGGACGAGGAACCGGACATCGAGGACTTCACCGAGGAGCTCGGCAAACCCGAGGATTTAGAGTACTTCTCCGGTGGCCGTTCGAGTGTCGAGGCCGAGGACGAAAACGGGAGGACGAACGCGAACGACGAAACGGATGACGCCGATGAGGTCGATCCACGATCGTGAGCGGCCCGACGATCAGGACGGGGGGCGTGTACACATTTATATAACGGCGTTTGGAGTGTCGGTGTATGGACTTCGCGGTGAATATCCCAACGAGTGTCGGATCCGGGGAGGCAACGACCCTTGCGTTCTGTGATGAGATCAGCTGGCCGGTCCAGCGTGACTTCGGGATGGACATCGAAGCCCTTGGGTTCGATGGCCTTGCCGTCCCCGATCATGTGATGACGGGCAACGGTGCGACCATGGAGTGTACGACCGTCCTGGCGGGACTGGCCGCCGAGACCGAGTCGGCCTATCTCTATCCGAAGACGATCAACAACCGGTTTCGCCATCCACCGTTTCTCGCGAAGACGCTAGCGACGATCGACAACATCAGCGGCGGTCGACTGAAGGCCGGGATGGGCGGCGGCTGGAAGGAAGACGAGGCCGTCGCCTATGGCTTCGAGTGGCCGGACACCCCCGACCGGCTGCGGGAGATGGAAGAAACCGTTCGCCTGATGAAACGACTCTGGACCGAGGAGAAAGTCACCTACGACAGCGAGTACGTGTCGGTGGACGGTGCCATCTGTCGCCCCCATCCGGTCCAAGATCCCCATCCACCGATCATGGTCGGGGGACCGGGCGAGGAATTTACCCTCCGCATCGCCGCCCAGGTCGCCGACACCTGGAACTGCTGGGGCTCACATTCGTTCTACGAACACAAACTCGACGTGCTCGAACGTCACTGTGAGACCTACGATCGTACCTACGACGACATCGAGAAATCCTGGTTCGGCCGGTGTGTCATCCGGGAGACCGAAGACGACGTCGAGGAACTCCTCGAGATCGTACCACGGTTCCGGCCGGAGAACTTAGACGAGGACATCACCCATCTCGTCGGGACACCGGAGCGTATTCGTGAACAAATCCAGGGCTTCGTCGATCTGGGCGTCGAGGAGGTCGTCGTCGAATTCATCGACTTCCCGGAGACTGACGGCGCCGAACTGTTCGCCGAGGAAGTGATTCCCGCGTTTACCTGATCGAAGATGCCGGCCCGGGTAGGATTAAGTAGCCGCTGAGAGAAGGATGACAGGCTTGAGGCGACCATGGGATCACCCGAGAATCATCACTACGACGGCTACGAATCGTTCGAGTATCTCGATGCCGGCGAAGATTTCGAGACGTTCACGCTCCCGGATGACTACCAGTGGGGCGACCCGTATCAGCTCGAATTGACCGAGGACGAAAAACAGCGGGTCGCCGACGTCATGGCCGAGAACATCGTCTTCTCGCTGCACGATCATCCGGTCTACGTGCCGGAGGATATGGCGGCGGACTTCGAGGATTACTCCAGCGAGGGTCGGCTGTTTACCGCCTACGACGCGCTCGCGGAGTCGCCACTCGACGGGGTCTTCGACAACATCGGTCTCAGCAAAGGCGCCTCGCGAAACGGGATGAAAATGGAAGATATCCTCTATGAGCTGGGGACGCGGTCGACGGACATCGCCCACCAGGACCTCCTCGTGAAGGCCGGCAGCGTCGATGACGTCCGTGCCGCCCACGAGACGGGTCAGATCGCCTGGGTACCGGCCGTCGAAACCAGCCGGATGATCGAAAACGAACTCGACCGGATCGAGATCCTGTTCGGGGCCGGCATCCGGAAGTTGGGTATCACCTACAGCGAGTCAAACGCACTGGCGAGTGGCCTCGGCGAGAAACGCGATGCCGGATTGACCAACTTCGGCGAACGAGCCGTCGAACGGATGAACGACATCGGGATGGCGATCGGACTGAGTCACTCGAGCGATCAAACCACCCTCGACGTATGCGAGATCACCGAAGACCCGGTCTTTCTCTCGCACAACGGCACCAGAGCGTTACTCGACCTTCCACGGCTGGATCCCGATGAGGTGCTCGAAGCAGTCGCCGACACCGGCGGCGTGATCGGGATTACGGCCGCTCCCCATAACTCCGCGACCTACGAGACGCCACGCCACTCCATCGAATCGGCGATGGAACACTTCGAGTATATCAAAGACCTCGTCGGAATCGATCATGTCTCGCTTGGGCCGGATACGATGTACGGTGATCACCGGGGACTGCATCGGCTGTTCGGATCTGGTCCGCCGGAGGGAATCGAGAACATCGAGTACGTCAAAGGCATGGACAACCCCACGGAGGCGTGGCATAACTTCGTGCGCTATCTGGTGCGTGAGGGATACTCCGACGAGGCTATCGAGAAAGTCCTCGGCGGGAATACACTCCGGGCCCTCGAGACGGTCTGGCCCGCATGACACCTACCGTCAGTTCTCCGGTGTCCACGGTCGGATGGGGAGGTCACTTGCGTACCCGCGGAAGGCCCGAAACCGAACGACGCCACTGATTCGAATCGACTGGGCATTTCGGTACGCGGCCGGTGAGAGCTTCTCGACTGGAACGGCAAAGGTGCGGGTTTCGCCCGGTTGGATCGTCGTCCGCGGGAGAAACGACGATCGGATCGGTTGGGTCCCATTCACTCTGAAGTCAAGGAAGATCGATTGGACGTACATCGCCGACCGGAGTCGGTTCGGGATTCTGACGCCGATCTGCACGCCATCCTCGCTTACGTCCACACCGACGATGGTCGCCGTGGCCTGACTCTGTGCGGCGACGGAGGCGTAGTTGGCACCGACAACACCCACAAGGATAGCGGTGATGATCGCCAACCCAACCGTGACGCCGATGAGCCGGGCCGTCGCCTCCCCCCGTGGATGATATCGCCGCATCAAACCGATCTCGGTGTCGATCACCGATGCCAGCCCCGTCGTAATCGCGACGATCGGTAGTGCCGGCAGGATTGAGGTGATGGCGCTGAAGATGCCGAGTTGATACAGTGCACCGCGGCCGGCGGCGGAAGCATCGAGCACGAACACCGGTATCGAGATGGCGACGATGACGACGAGGAGACCGACGAGGGACGAGACGATGAATACGCCGATCGATTCGCTGATTCCTTCGGTCCACCAGTAGAGCAACACGCCGACGATCGGCGTAAAAATAAGCGGGTTCGGAAACGGGAACGAGCTGTATTGGGAGAGGCTTGAGAGTGCTTGTGGAGCCCCAAGAAGGACGCCGAGCGCGATACTAGCCGCGGCGAGTTGGGCGCGCCGGTGAAGCGTCGCTCCCATACAGAGGTGGCGAAGTCGATCTCAATGAAGCTTGGTACTCCGGCGAGGTATAAGCTTCATTCATAGCAACGATAGCAGAGGAAGCTGACCGGGGACCAGCGCGAAAACTTCCGCCTCCATCGATTGAAATAGGCTCACAATCAGCAATGGGATGACACAGCCAGGCCGTCAGCATCTCGGGATTGGCGGGTGGATAGCCGACTTTTCAAATTTCACAAACACCTGACGGCTCGCAGTTCACCTTCGCCTGCGCCACAATATCATAGAAGGCCTGAAGACGGCGACCCCCGTTTGGGAACCGAACGAATTCCGGAAGCAAAATCGTTTGAATACCCATGGAAACGACGAAACGGCAAGTAGAGAAGCTGTATTTACCGATTCCGTCGACTCAAAACCGTGTGAAATGTAGATGGGCCCTCTGGGAATCGAACCCAGGACCACCCGGTGTCCCATGATCCCCGGACGACCGGTCGAATCGACCGATTCGAACGGCCGTGCGAGCGGTCAATATGAGCCGGGCGCTCTTACCTGACTGAGCTAAGGGCCCCGTCGATGCGGTGTTCTGTCTAACGACCCTTTAGCCTACCGGGTTGTCCGACAACCGTCCCCGATATCCGGAGAATCGATGACACTGTCGTTGATCGTTCCTCGGGATAGCCATATGATAACGTTTAACATGAACATTCCCATAGATCAGGACGTCCACCCATGGCACTCCTTGACGACATGGGCACATGGCTGTCGACGGGCGTCATCGAGGTGCCGCGATACGGCTGTCCGGAGTGTGGGACGGTCCTCGAATCGGGTCGAGAGACATGTCCGGAGTGTGGCGAGGAATCGGACAAGATCGACGAGCGATGGGTCCCGATGTACGAACCCGAACTCCACTAACGACGCTGCGTGTGCTAAGCGGTGGCGGACGATCGGCTCTCGGGCGGTAGCCAAAGAGCGAAAAGCAAGGCGCCGGAGCCAGGACTTGTACCTGAGGTTTAACTCCCGCCTACTTGAATGAATACCTAAGATCATGCCGGAGAACGCCGCGCGCCGCCTCACGCTCACCCGCGAGAAAATTGAGGAATCCGACAACATCGACGACCGCGACCGGGAACTCCTCCTGACGTTCGACGACCGGCTCGCGTTACAGCAGTACTCGGTACAGCGCCGTGAGAAACTACTGCGGCACTGCAAAATCTTGGCCGGGGAAGTCACCAGGCAAGGCCCTGACACACTCCCGGACGTCCTGCTCGCCGATGTGCTCACGGACCGGGAGGCAGCTGAGGATATCGTTCGCTGGATCAACCATACCTACGAGAACGAGGAAACCAACCGGGACTACCGGGTTGCCCTCCGCGTCTTCGCAAAACACGTCACCGACGGCGACGGGATTCCGGAGAGCGTTGAATGGGTGCCGTCAAGCACAAGTCGAAGCTACAAACCCACGCCCGATCCCGCCGAAATGCTTGACTGGGAGGACGACGTGCTCCCGATGATCGACGCCACGTTGAACGCGCGGGACGCCGCGCTGATCGCTGTCGCCTGGGACTCAAGATCGGTAACGTCACCGACCACGACTACGGGTTGCAGATCACGGTCGACGGCAAGCAAGGCCAACGCTCCATCACCCTGATCCCGAGTGTGCCGTACCTGAACCGGTGGTTGCAGGATCATCCACGGCGCGACGACGATACTGCGCCGTTGTGGTGCAAGCTGCAAAGCGGCGAGGAGATGTCCTACCAGATGTGCCGGAAGATTCCACGGGAGGCGGCCGACCGTGCCAACGTCTCCAAACCGGTCACGTTCACGAACTTCCGGAAATCCTCGGCGTCGTATCTCGCCAACCAGGGCGTCAACCAGGCCGTCCTTGAGGACCATCACGGGTG
>JBDGPX010000121.1:0-64915 GCA_042219475.1 Halobacteriales archaeon | reverse complement strand
CGGGCGCTGTATCCCCTCCCTACTTCGCTCCCTTCGGTCGCTCCGTTGAGGGAGGAGACTTAGCGCCCTGCACCGCACAAGCTAAATGTGCGGGGCAGTCGACACCAGTTTGTCGACGGTAGACCGGGAGTAACGCCCGATCAAGGATTCGCCGAACATTCTCGTCGGTAGGGAATCACCGACTGAAGGATGGAAGCGTCCTCACTCGGGTTCGATATACACCTTCGTGATGCTGTCGTTTTTCGCCATCAGTGCGTCCTCGATACCGGTGATCCGGTCGTCGATTTCCCCGGTATCGAGGTCATCGGTGAACCTGATGTCGGCGGTCACGAGGATGTCCTCAGGTCCGAAGTAGACGGTCCGGAAACCGACGATCTCGACGACGTCGTCATACTCCTCGATGATATTACGGAGCACTCGCTCATCCTCATCGGGGAGGCTTTCCCCGAGCAGGAGTCGTTTATTCTCCCACGCAAGCGCAAGGGCAAACCCCATCAACAGGATGCCAATGAGCAAGGCCGATACGGCGTCGTACAGCGGATTACCCGTTACGCGGGTGAGGTAAATACCGATGAGCGCAATGCCGGCACCCAACATGGCGATCGTGTCCTCGGTGAGGGCGGTGAGGACGGTGACGTCACTGGTTTTCCGGAACGCCTCCCGGAGCCCCGACCATTCGTGATCCTCGATCTGGCCTTTCATGTTGGCGTACGCTTTTTTGAGGGCATACGCCTCGAAGAGGATCGCCCCGATCAGGACGCTATAATTGACCCAGACACCGGGGAATGTGAATCCAAAGAGCGTCGGGTCCGCCAGATCGGGCATGTGGGGATGCATGATCGCGTTGTATCCGTGTTTGGCGGATTCCCACCCGGCGATGCCAAAGAGCAGGACCGAGACGAGAAACGAGTAGAAAAACTGCGCTTTCCCGTAGCCGAACGGATGGGCTCGGGTACGCGATCGTTCCCCATAGCGCAACCCGATCAGCAGGAACACCTGATTGCCCGTATCCGATATCGAGTGATACGTCTCGGACAGCATGGCCGGGCTCTGTGTCAGCAGATATCCGATGAATTTCAACACGGCAATGGCTCCGTTCGCGAAGAGGGCTGCGATCACCACCGACTTGCTTGACGCCATTAGTATCGTTCTATCGGCGGTGAGTGTCGGTTGATACTTAACGTGAGGGCTCTGGGATGCGGCCTGATCCGGCGTGATGGCGGGGGTGTGGACTCAATCGCTTCACCAAGAGAGCGAGACGACGTGAGGTCTCACCCGAGACAACACCGGCGCCATCGATCCAGGTCGCCGACGAGTCCCTTCGCCTTTTTATCCACGCCCACCAATACCGGACTGTGGCCAATTCGGAGCCGGAATATCTGCGCTTTTTCCCTTACGAGGCCCCTTACGAGCAGCAACGCGAGGCGATGGACCGGGTCGCCAACGCCCTCGCCCGCGGTCGGGACGTCCTCTTCGAGGGCGCCTGTGGCACCGGCAAGACGCTCGCGGCGCTGGTGCCGGCCTTAGAACACGCTCGCCAAACGGGCCGGACGGTCGTGATCACGACCAACGTCCACCAACAGATGTGGCAGTTCGTCGAGGACGCCCGAGCGATCACCGCGAGCGAACCGATCAGAGCCGTCGTCTTCCGCGGGAAGGGATCGATGTGTCATATCGACGTCGGCTACGAGGAGTGCCAAGTCCTCCGGGACAACACCTTCGAAGTGGTCGACACCGAGCGCGATCTCGAGGAACTCCAAGCCCGCCAGCGGGAGCTCCTCGAAAAAAGCCAGGCCGGCGATGCCGACGCGACCACGGCCCGGGCGGCCGTCATGGACGAGCTCGAAACCCTCGAATCGGAGCTTGACTCCCTGCGCGATCGGAACATCTGCGACCGGTTTTATGCGAACCTGACCCAGAACACGGACGCCTTCTTCGGGTGGCTCTTCGAGGACGTCCGGACGCCCGATGAGATCTACGACTACGCCCACGAGCATGGATTCTGTGGCTATGAATTGTTGAAAGAAGCGATGGAGGACATCGACCTAGTGGTCTGTAACTACCATCATCTCCTCGATCCGGACATCCGCCGGCAGTTCTTCCGCTGGCTCGATCGCGAGCCCGAGGACATCATCACGGTGTTCGACGAGGCGCACAACATCGAGCGAGCCGCCCGGGATCACGCGAACCGAACGCTCACCGAACGGACGCTCGATCGTGCCCTTGAGGAGCTCGATGATCTCGACGATCCCCGAACCGATCCGGCGATGAACGTCATCGCGACGTTCCAGACGGCGCTCATCGAGAGCTACGAGGACGGCCTCGGCTTCGGCGACCGCGAGGCGGTCGGCGAGGAGTGGACCGACATCCCCGTCGAGAACGAGGACCGTCGCGATGATCTCACCCTCGAGTTCCTACAGACCTACAGCGGCCAGGGGTTCAAGGCGGATCTGGAGACGGCGATCGGGCTCGGCCAGACACTCGATCAGCGCTACGAGGAAGCCTATCGAACCGGCGACAGCGAAACCCGCAAGGACTGCCCGACGCTGACGGCGGCGAAATTCATCGAGTTGTATCTCGAGGAAACAACCGAGCTGGGACAGTATCCGACGGTCGGTGTCCGCCGCGATGCCACCGGCGAACTCTATGGCCGGGCGGAGCTGTACACCTGTATCCCACGGACGGTCACCGGCGAGCTGTTCTCACAGGTCCACGCCAGTGTGTTGATGAGCGCGACGTTGCGACCCTTCGACGTCACCGCCGACGTACTCGGAATGGCCAACCCGATGACGATCGCCTATGGGTTACAGTTCCCCATCGAGAACCGGCGGACCTTCGCAGTGAGTACTCCGGCATTGTTCGCAAGCAAGCGCGACGATCCAACGGTCCAGGGGACGATCACCGAATCAATCGAACACGCGATCGAGCTAACGCCGGGGAACACGCTCGTCTTCTTCCCGAGTTACAGCGAGGTCGACCGGTACGCCCAGCGGCTCGATCCGGGTGATGCGACCCTCTATGTCGATGAGCCGGGCGTTCGAGCGGAGGACCGCCGTCAATCGTTCGTCGGCGAGGACCACGCGGCGCTGTTGACCTCGCTGTGGGGGACGCTTACTGAAGGAGTGAGTTTCGACGGCGACGCCGCCCACACCGTCGTCGTGGTGGGCGTCCCGTATCCCTATCTCGACGAACGCCTCGAGGCAGTCCAGCGAGCTTACAGCGAAGTGTTCGCCGACCGAACGGCCGATCCCGGCTGGGAGTACGCCGTCGAAATCCCGACGATCCGCAAGACGCGCCAAGCATTGGGACGGGTCCTCCGGGCGCCTGACGAGATCGGTGTCCGGGTGTTGTTGGATGAACGCTACACCGCGGCGGATATGGGCCAGTACAGCGTCCGGAAGACGTTCCCGCCGGACGAGCGCGGCGAGTTGATCGACGTCGAGCCGGAGAAGTTCCCGTACGCGATGCTCAATTTCTATCAGGATCACGATGCCTACGAGAAGCCGCCGCCGATGCCCTGAATCGAGTCAGGCCGGCAGCGGGATCGTCCCCGCGGTGACCTGTCGTTTCGCATCCCAGAGCACCAATTCGGTGACCGTCCATCTGATGGGTTCGAACGGTCGGTCACGAAGCGTCTCGATCGTCGCAGGATCGCCGCCGCGACCGAGCGTGATATGGGGAACGTACCCATCGCCTTCGAGACCTTCCGTCGCCCCGAATTCGGCAACGAGCCGCCGGTGGAGCCGGTCCAATTCCTGGCTACGGACCGCTAAGTAGACGACCGGACCGGGACCGTTCGGCGGATCCCGGAAGACATCGATCCCCGTCGCCGCGATCTCGAAACTCGGCGTCCCGACCACCGTCGATCGAACCGTCTTTTCGGTTCGATCGAATTCGACCGGATCGAGCGAACCGAGCCGCTTGACCAGCAGTGTCGGTCGCTCGCGGATCGAATCGAGGTTGGCCACCAACGGCGAGAGCTCATCGATGACCCGCGTCACCCGGGGTGGCACCGGGACGTTCAGACTGTGCACAACCGTACTACAGCAGCGAGCAAAAAGAGAGTGCCGGGCGAGTCGTCACAATCGGTCCAAGAGCCAGATAACCACGAAGACGACAATGAGGACGACAACGATCGGTCGCAGGACTCCGAAGAGCGCGCCGAACAGTCCGAACACGATATCGAGGGCTGTTTCGAGGATTTCGAGGAGCAACCAGACGATCACGAGCCCGAGGACCACTTTGAGCAACAGATCGACCGTGATCCCCCCATGCGAACGATCCATACCCGTTCATCGGCCACGCGTGTCAAAAGCGTTCACGGCCGCGGACGAACGGGTCGTAAGGGTTTAATACCGCCAAGCCGGTATTGATCAATCACATGTCACGGATCCGCGCAACATCGCGTGCCACTATCGGCACCGGCGGGTCCGTCCACGACGTCTTTTCCCGACGACCGCGACGACCGGGGCTTCGATAGCCCCATCTATACTCTCCCCTCGTTCCCGGTTTGCTCTGCACCCCTCAGCACCGTTGCCCTGGTATGTGTAGTCATCGGTCCGAGGTATTTTTTCAGTCTATAAATCGTGTAATTTAACTATAGTGGCCTTCAGACTCCAGATATGACACAAAGCGTTGTACTCGCATTCTCCGGTGGGCTCGACACCACCGTCTGTGTGCCGCTGTTGAAGGAAGAATACGGCTACGATGAGGTCATCGCCGTTACCGTCGACGTCGGCCAACCGCCCGAGGAGTTCGACGAGGCGATCGAGACCGCCGAAGCAATCGGTATGCCCCACCACGTCGTCGACGCCCAGGACGCCTTCGCCCAGCAGTGTCTGGACGCCGTCCGGGCGAACGCTACCTATCAGGGGTATCCACTCGGGACGGCTCTGGCCCGTCCAGTAATCGCCGAGGCCATCCTCGATGTCGCCGAGGAGTACGATGCCGAAGCACTCGCCCACGGGGCAACGGGCAAGGGCAACGATCAGCTCCGGTTCGAGGCCGTCTGGCGTGAAACCGACTACGAAGTGATTGCGCCGATCCGGGAGATGGGACTGACCCGCGAGTGGGAAAAGGAGTACGCCGACGAGAAGGGTCTCCCGGTTGAAGGTGGCAACGAGGGTGTCTGGAGCATCGACACGAACCTCTGGAGTCGGTCGGTCGAAGGCGGCCAACTCGAGGACCCTGCTTACGTCCCGCCGGAGGATATCTACGAGTGGACGGATAACCCCGATGCCGACACCGCAACGATCGAGATCACCTTCGAGGATGGCTATCCCGTCGCCGTCGATGGCGAGCACTACGAGCCGGTCGAACTCATCGAATACCTAAACGACCTCGCTGGTTCCTACGGGATCGGTCGGACGGACCTGATGGAGGACCGCATCATGGGCCTGAAAGTCCGGGAGAACTACGAACACCCTGCCGCGACGACGCTGCTGGCCGCCCACGAGGCCCTCGAGGGGCTCGTACTGACGAAAAACGAACGGCAGTTCAAACAGCAGGTCGACGACGAGTGGGCCCAGAAGGCCTACGAGGGACTGTTGGCCGGACCCCTCGCACAGGCGCTTGATGGCTTCATCGACGTGACCCAAAAGAAGGTCACCGGCACGGTGACGATCAAATTCGAGGGCGGCCAGGCCCGGGCAGTCGGGCGGGAGAGTGAATACGCGGTCTACTCCGAGAGCGCGGCCTCGTTCAACACCGAAACGGTTCAGGACATCGAGCAGGCTGACGCGACCGGCTTCGCGAAGTACCACGGCTACCAGGAGCGCTTCGCCAACCGCGTCGCCAAGGCCATCGACGAACAGAACGCCAAAGACGAACAGGAACAGGAGGCCAACGAGCCCATCACCGACGGGGGCAATAGATGACCGACGGGGGAAACACCGGCGAGGACGTCGTTCGCCGCGATCGTTTCAGCGGCGGCCCCGCCCGGACGTTTCTCTCCTCGATGGCCGACGACGAGCGGATCTTCCAGGCCGACATCGCCGTCGACCGGGCCCATGTCGTGATGCTCGCCGAACAGGACATCATCGACAATGACACGGCCGGCGACATCCTCGAGGCATTAGCGGCCGTCGAAACGGCCGGCCACGACGCGCTCCCGGCAGGTGAGGACGTCCACGCCGCGATCGAAACCGCCGTCATCGACCGGATCGGCCGGGACGGGGGACGGATGCATACCGCCCGCAGCCGCAACGATGAGGTCGCGACCTGCATTCGCTGGCAACTGCGGACGGACCTGCTGGATGCGATCGAGGCCACCATCGACACCCGGGAGGCGTTGCTGTCGGTGGCTGAAGCGAACACCGAGACGATCATGCCGGGCTATACCCACCTCCAGCCCGCTCAGCCGACGACCGTCGCTCACTGGTGTTGCTCGTACGCCCAGACGCTGGGACGCGATACCGCCCGGCTGTTCGATGCCTACGACCGGGTCAACACCTCACCGCTCGGCGCGGCCGCCTTCGGTGGGACACCCTTTCCCATCGATCGGGAACGGACCGCCGCCCTGCTCGGGTTCGACGGCATCGTCGAGAACAGCATGGACGCCGTCTCGACGCGGGATTTCCTGCTGGAATCGGTGAACGGGTTGGCGACGCTTGCGACGACGCTGTCGGGGGTAGCCGAGGATCTGATCGTCTTCGCGAACAAGGGCTATGTCGAACTTGACGACGATTACGCCTCGACATCCTCGATCATGCCACAGAAGAAAAACCCGGATTCGCTAGAGCTCGTCCGGGCGGTCGCGGGCGATGCGATCGGGGAACTGTCGGGGCTGTACACCACCCTGAAAGGGCTGCCCCGGGCGTACAACCGGGATCTGCAGCGGGCAACACCACACGGATGGGCGGCGGTCGATGCCGTGACGGATGCGATCGACGTGACCGGCGGTGCCGTCGCGACCGCGGATTGGCCTGCGGAAACACTGGCTGACGAGGCCGATACCGGCTTTGCAACCGCGACCGGCGTCGCCGATCGCCTCGCGATGGCCGGCATCCCTTTCCGGACGGCCCACGAGCTGGTCGCCGAGGCCGCCGAAGCCGGCGGTGACTTCGCGGCGATCGAGGCCGCCGCCGAGGATATCCTCGGTGAATCGCTTGCGGCACTCGTCGATCCCGAAGCGATCGAATCCGCGCTCGATTCCAAAGAGAGCGTCGCGATGCGGGATTCGGTCGGTGGTCCGGCGCCCGCGGCGGTCGCCGAGACGATCGATGCGGCCGACCGCCAGCTCGAGATCGATCGGACCACCCTCGACACGAACCGCGAATCCCTCACGCGGGCCGAAGATCGGCTCATGGAGGTCGTCAGTACCTATGTCTGATCCCGACCAGTCGCTCATCCGGAGCAGCGACCCGTCACCGATCCGTGGGCCACGACCGCGACGACGACGACCGCCGGCCCCCCACCGGGGCCACTAATCACGGAGGAATTCTCCACGCGACCGCGCCCGAATTCGCCACGTAGAGCCATCGATGGAATTATTTTCGGTAATAAATTTAGTAAAATTTATACCCATGACGAACATCGTATGGGACACGAACCGATGTCCGAAGCAGACTGCGTCGAGTGCGGGGCGACACTCGCCCTGCCCGACAGCCTCGAAGTGGGAGAGATCATCGACTGTGACACCTGCGGCGCCGAACTGGAGGTCGTCGACACCGCTCCGCCAGTCCTCGAGCCAGCC
Source organism: Halobacteriales archaeon (assembly GCA_042219475.1). Lineage (GTDB taxonomy): Archaea > Halobacteriota > Halobacteria > Halobacteriales > Hikarchaeaceae > Chewarchaeum. Next base: position 57,222 of record JBDGPX010000121.1, on the reverse strand, counting down.
CCGGAGCTGGAAGAGGACTGGGGGGAGTGACGTGATCGATACTAGCCTAACGATCAATCAAGCCCGGTGGTGATTCCGATGACACACACGATCGCGATCCTGTATTCCCGCATCCGCAAAGACGAGAAGCTCCTCCTCGCGGAGTTGCGTGATCGCGGGCACGACGTCCGGAAAGTCGATGTCCGCAAGCAGCGGTTCGGACTCGGATCACCGCCGGCCGATCTCACCGATGTCGACGTCGTCGTCGATCGGTGTCTGGCGACCAGCCGGAGTACCTATGCTAGCCGGTTCTGTGAGCACTACGGACTCCCGGTAGTGAACACATCCCGGACGGCGAAGATCTGCGCCGACAAGGTCGAAACAAGCCTTGCACTTGCCGAGGCCGGCGTTCCGACCCCGGCAACGGAGGTGGCGTTCACCGCCGAGAGCGCCCTCGAAACGATCGAATCGTTCGGCTATCCGTGTGTGCTCAAACCCGTGATCGGCTCGTGGGGCCGCCTCATGGCGAAGATCGACAACAGAAGCGCCGCCGAGGCGGTCTTAGAGCACAAGGAGACGCTGGGACACTACGAACACAAGGTATTCTACATCCAGGAGTTCGTCGAGAAACCAGGCCGGGATATCCGGGTGTTGGCGACCGACGGCACCCCCGTCGCCGCGATGGCACGGTCGTCGGATCACTGGCTCACCAACGCCTCCCAGGGCGCCGAGACGGCAACGATCACCATCGATACCGAGCTCGAAGAACTCGTCGCCGATGCCAGCGCGGCGGTCGGCGGCGGTTGTCTCGGGATCGATCTCATGGAGACCGGAACGGACGGGTACACGGTCCACGAGATCAATCACACCGTCGAATTCAAGGCACTCACCGAGGTGAGCGACGTCGACGTGCCCGGCCGCGTGGTCGACTGGCTCGAAACGAAGGCGGCCGCCGATAACGGCGCCGGGATCGAGCAACACGGGGTGATCAGCCCATGAAGCGACTGCGACGACCCCGAGCGTAACGCCACGTTCGTCCGCTCGTATCGCTTTCGATCACCCGCCACGACTCCGAAACCAATGACCGACCACACCGTCGACACGAACAACGTTACCGGAACCGCTAACGAACCGACCATGCCGCCACGGCATTATCTAAAAGTGGACGATCTCGCACCGGCGGATCTCCACGCTGTCCTTGATATGGGCATCGAACTCAAGGAAGCGCTCGCGGTGGATGAGCCCCACGAGGAACTCCCGACGACGACGCTGGCGATGCTCTTCGAGAAGCCGAGCACGCGGACCCGAACCTCCTTCGAGACCGCGATGACACAGCTGGGCGGCCACGCGATCTTCCTCGGGCAGGACGACATCCATCTCGGCCACGGCGAGCCCATCGAAGACGTTACCCGCGTGTTCGGGCGGTACGACGACGCGATCATGGCCCGGGTCTACGATCATGAAACTCTAGAGACAATGGCGGCGTATGCCGATGTCCCCGTAATCAACGGCCTCTCGGATACGGCCCACCCATGCCAGACACTCGCCGATCTCATGACGATCAAAGAGTACTGTGGCGGCTTCGATGACGTCACGGCCACCTGGATCGGCGACGGCAACAACGTCGCCAAATCGTTCGCGATCGGCTGTGCGATGGTCGGGATCGATCTCACGATCGCGACACCGGAGGGATATGGCTTAGACGAGGCAGTTCTCGAGACGACGGCGGACTACGATGGGACGATCACCACCACGACTGATCCCGAGGCAGCCGTCGACGGGGCGGACGTGATCTACACCGACGTCTGGGTGAGCATGGGCGACGAAGCCGAACGTGAGACCCGCTTGGCGGACTTCGCTCCCTACCAGGTCAACGCGGAGTTACTCGCGAACGCACCGGAGGCGATCGTGATGCACTGTCTACCCGCCAACCGTGGCGAGGAGATCACCGACGCTGTCCTTGAGGGCGAGCAGTCGGTCGCCTTCGATCAGGCCGAAAACCGTCTCCACGCACAGAAGGCCCTCCTCGTCGAACTGCTCGGGTGATCGAACGGATCGGCGCTATCGACTCTATCGTCACAAAGCAACGGTATTGGTATGCGATAGACGGTGAGAGAAAGTTGATTGGGACGAGATTCGCCGGGAACCGAAGAGCGAACGTTTCAGCTGAATGTCCGGATTTTCTTTTCCGCAACGAACGGGGCAATAGCACCGATCGAAGTAGAGTGACATCCTCCGCGCCGTGAACGGCGCGGCTTCCCCTTACCGCTGAAGGCGGAAGCGTTGGGAACTTACGTCCGCCCACCGACGAGTGCAGGGAGTGCCCCGCCCCCGTTACTCCTTTCCCAGAGGGATTCAGAGGTACCTTGTTGGGCACTGTAAAATCGAGAAAAACCGCAATACAGCGACAGGGTATTTCTATCACCACGAATGATCAGTATGATTATTGATTCGCTGAAACGCCAGTTTTTCGGCGTATGAGCGGTTTAACTGTGTCAATATCAATACAATTACTAGTCGATTAGGTTGTGATATTTGAATTTACCTTTTCGCCGTATAGTGATTATTGCTGGATTTTACAGTGTCCCTTGTTGGTTTGTGTCGGTTTCCTCACCGATCCCGAAGGGGATACCTGCGAGATTCGGGTCGGGATTCCGAAATTGGCCGATTGTCCCGGCGTGGGGGCGATCGTGCCACCTCGGTTGGGTGTGCAAACAATTCGCAGGCAGAAAATATATCCGACGGTCAACAAGGGGTTGCTCGGCGACACAACCGGATGCGAGAAGGAAACATCAGACGGAGATCGAGAGATCGAACGCCTCAATCGCGTTGCCGTGAAGCATCGCATCGCGTTCCTCGTCGGAGAACCTGCGGTAATGCTTATCGATGGCAGCAGGGTTGTCGAAATCGAAATGGGGATGGTCGGATCCGAAGACGACGTTCTCCGGCCCCACCATCTCGATCATCTTGGTGATCTGTCGGGTATCAATCGGTTCCTCCAACGGCTGGGAGTCAAACCAACAGAACTCCCTGATATATTTCTCCGGGGTCTTTTCAAGGAGCGGGGCGTCAGCAGGCCGTTGTCGGTACTCCCGGTTCAACCGGTGCATCGTATACGGGATCCAGCCCAGACTGCTCTCAAGGAAGACATGGTTGAGCTCCGGATATTTGACCGGCACGCCCTGCCCGATGAGTGTCGTGAGCGTTATCATCTGCTGGAGTGGATGAGATACGGGGTGGATTTCGAGATAGGTCTCGACGGAATCGAAAAAGGGAGTGTATCGACGTCGAGGACCCGATCCGCCATGATACATCATCGTGAGCCCGTTGTCCTCGGCGGCCTCAAAGATTGGATCGTTCGCGGGAACACCAACCGGACGATCGACGCTCGCAGTCGAGATGTAGACGCCGATGATCTGATCCTCGTCAGCGAACTCGTCGATGATCTCGGCCGATTTGTGTGGTTCTCGTGTGAGGACATCGATGGCGCCAAAGAATTCAGGTTCGTCCTTGAGCATATCGACGAGAACGTGATTGTCGGCACGGACTTCGGCTAATGCGCGTTTGGTGTCCGGGATCGAGTCCTGACCGCCCGCCATGTTGATGATCGGGTGGGTGACGCCTTCCTGTTCGCACAACAGCTCGGCGACATCCCGCGTCAGATCCTCGATATCCATGTTGTCGTTCCGATCGGCCGTCATGCCGGTCGCGGGAATGGACTGTTCGTATGTGGAGGCGCCGTACGCATTGGTCTCGGTATCGGGGTCGATCCAGCTCCGATACGGTTCATCGAGATACTCCATTTTCCGGCGCTTTATCGTGTCGCTCCGGGAGACATGGACGTCACAATCCACGACAATCTTGTCCTGGAGTGGATTGGGAGCGTCCGGTTGGGTCGTAGCCATGCTGGCAGAGTAGCAGGCAGAGATATTTAACGTTGTGTGTGGGCTCAGACGCCCGATTCGATCCGAAAAAGTAGATCACGAAACCACGGGATGGTGGATGGATATTGTGAGCATGAGAGTGAAGGATAGAGAAAACTGAGATGCACGACGGACTCGTCAACGGATCAGAAAGGGCCGATCTATGGCCGACGGCCAACCGGGCTCGTGGCCGGGCGGACACAGTTCCGAGCGAAAATGGGATCGTCACGGATGGCTACAGCGTGACGACGATCTTGCCGTCCCTGATGGTCACCTCATGTTCGGGGAGACTGATCCCCTTTCGTGAGAGGCACTCACCGGTCTCGACATCGTATTCCCAACCGTGCCATGGACACGTCATGACCTTGTCATCGCGCACCCACTCCGTACTGACTTCCAAGCTCTCAGGATCGAAGGACGCTTTGGCGGTCCCTGAGAGTTTGCCCTCAAACAGCGGTCCACTCTGATGGGCACACCAGTTCGTGAAGGCTTTGTACTCGCCATCGATGTTGATGATCCCGATCTCCCGCCCTTCGAGCTGGACGACCAGCCGTTCGCGGTCGTCGATTTCATCCGTATCGGCGACGACATGTTCGGTCATAGTGACATCCTCTGATCTGAACTATTTATGCCTTGCTTCGGGCCACGTGACGACGGAAATGATCGAGAGAGTCAGCAGGGATGGTCGGGACTCAGTCACGAGGGAAATCGCAGGTTGTCGTCATCGTCCCAGATGAATCCAGCGTCCTGTAGCTCCTGCCGGGCGACTTCGTGACCGGTGAACGAGAGCCCAACTTCGTCGAGATCGGAGTTGTGCCAGCGTTCGTTGCCCGAGACGATCATTGAATGTTCGACTGTGCCACGCCCGCCCAGGAGATCGTCGAGGACACGCTGTTTCGGACATACGTGATGGATCGCCCGACGAACCGCCAGGAAGCTGGTCGGTCGCTCTCTGGAAGGATCTGCTTTCGGCGTGTTCAGGCAGTTGAAATCGAAGTCCTGGAACCCCCAGGTGGAGTTTTGCAACGTCTCGATGTTATCGATCCCCTCGAGTCGATTGATCGAAGAGAGACTCCAATTCGTCGCGATCGAGGCAGCATCGAGCTCGCCGGTCTCCAGAAGGTTAAACAGCGACTGCTGTGGGCCAGTGATGTTGATCAGTCCGTCGATGTTCGGTGCGGCCCAGTGGTCGGGGTTCGCCGAGAGGCGGAGTTCCTCTCCTCGCGTGTTCTCCTCGAAGCGGAACGGGCCGCTGCCGATGAGATCGGGACTGTTCCAGTCGATCGGGGTCTCGGCATCGACGGAATCCGGGATATCCTCCCAGATATGTTTCGGAAGGATAAACGGAAACGTCAGACCGTTCGTAAGGAAGGGGGCAGAAGGCTCGGCGAGATTGAACTCCAGTGTTCGATCGTCGATGATCTCGGTCTGATCGAGCTGCTCGATAAACGTCGAGATGATCGGCGAGTGCTCTTTCTGGTAATCATAGGAGAATTTGATATCCTCGATCGTCATCGGTTCCCCATCATGGAACTGATACTCACGATCAGCGATCGACACTCGGATCGTGGTGTCGTCGACCTGCTCCATCGACTCGGCGACCCACGGATCCGTCGACAGATCGGGACCGATCCGGAACAATCGGTCGTAAATCAAACGGAACGTTTGTCGATTGAACGTGGTCCGGGCATCGAGGGGGTTCTGGCTCTCGAGGGTATCGCTCTGGCCGATCCGGAGGATGTTGTCGTCGCGGCTGATCTCCATGTTGAGCATGTTCCAGAACCCCTTCACACCCTGTCCCGCCATATCCGGTCCGAACTGGGTGATTATGTCGCTGTTGTAGGGTTCGACGATGTCTTGTGACACGTAGGGCATCGCCGGTGGATTATCGAGCAGGATCTGTTGACCTTCATCCACGAGTGACTTCCGTTCCTCGTAGTCGTAGACGTTGATCTGCTCATCAGCGATCTCGTCGAATTCCGGGTTATTATACTGCATCGAGTTGTAGCCACCCTCACTGATACTGCTCGAGTGATAGACGGTGTTAAACCAGAAGGAAGGATCGAGCCGTTCGGGGCTGCCGGACCATCCGATGCTCCAGATGTCGTAATTGCGGTTCGTTATGACAACATCGACCGCGGAATTGAACGTCATCGTATTCAGCGTAACACTGATCCCGAGTTTCTCCATCTCCGACTGGAGCATCTTGGTCGCCTCGAAGGAGACGGGGTCGTTGTCACGTGGCGGAGTAATAATTTCGACGGCAACGGGATCGCCGGCGCTTGGCGTTTCGGTGTCCTCCTGGGTCATTGCCTCCGTATCCGTGTCGGTCATCCCGCCACCATCCCCATCTTCGCCGTCCGATTCCTCCTGTGGCGTATCGCTACAGCCGGCGAGTCCAGCCACCGCACCGGCCCCGATATTGATGAGTACCTTTCGTCGTGGTAACCTATCACGTACCATGGCGCACGGATTTGGTCGCGAGCATATATATTTGCTTCATATTTCTCACCTTTTGATATCCGAAATTAATCGAATATATCGGTAAATACTCGATCGTTTGGTAGCCCCAAGGAACAGCAAACCGCGAGTGCAAGCCGGTCCCGGCGATGCCTTCACCCATGCACCGAGCGATCCAGAGGTATGGTATCCGTCAGCAGGGGAATGTATAAGTGGCATCATCTGAAAGGTGCGGGCGACCACAATGGGGTTGAGACGTTATGTGGTACGGCGGCTTGGCCAGCTCGTCGTTACCTATTGGGCGTTTCTTACGATTCTGTTCGCGCTCTTCCGGCTGATGCCGGGGGATCCGACCTCGATATACGGCCGAAACCTCCCTCCGGACGCACGCGAAGAGATGATAGATAAGATGGGATTGAACGATCCGCTACATATCCAGTATGTCGATTATATGAAACAGCTGGTGATCGACTTCAGCTGGGGCCAATCACACATCTATCGGGAACCGGTCGTAAACATCGTGACGATCAAGTTCTGGAATACGATCTTTCTCATGATCGCTGCGCTGTTGATCGCCTACGTCGTTGGCATTGCGTTCGGCGTATTGATGGCGTGGTATCGGGGCGGGAACTTCGAAATCGCCGGAATCCTGCTCTCGCTGGTGGCACGATCGATTCCTGTCTTTTTCTTCGGCATCCTGCTGTTGATGGTATTCAGTTTCCAGCTCGATCTCTTCCCCGCTGGGCGGATGCACCCGATGACGTACAACCCGGAGACGTTCTGGGATCGGTATCTCACCTGGCACTTCGTGTACCACGCGATCCTCCCGGTATTCACGGGGGCGTTCGTGTATATGGGAACTCCGATGTTGCTCATGCGAAATTCGATGCTGGAGGTACTCAACGCCGATTTTATCTCTACGAAACGAGCGGAGGGGCTGTCGGAATTCAACATCATGTTCCGTCACGCAGCCCGGAACTCGGCGCTGCCGATCGTCACCGTGTTTGCGATTGTGATGGGAACCGCGATCGGCGGACAGGTACTTATTGAAGTCGTCTTCAACTGGCCGGGAATGGGTCGAGCGATGGTCGAAGCGGTCCAAAGTAACGACTATCCCCTCGCACAGGCACTGTTCTTCCTGATGGGGAGCGTGGTGATCTTCATGAATCTCCTCGCGGACATCACGTACGCATACCTCGATCCACGAGTGACCTATGACTAGCGACGACCGTGCGGGTAGGCAGGACGAATCGCCGTCAATAGAGATCCTTCCAAAGCACAAAAACGCCAACAACCAGGTGATCCAGATCCTCAGAGAAGCCCGGCTACAATTTCGGACCGTCGCGAACGAACGGTTCGGTATCCTCGGACTCTCAATCGTTGCATTCTTTTTGATCCTTGGGCTGGTCGGGCCAATGATCGCCCCCTACGAGCCAGATGCGAAATTCGCCAACGAGGATGGCACCCTCATGCGTTTCAGTGAACCGTCGGCTGATCACCCGTTCGGAACGACGGCTCTCGGGCGAGATGTCTTTTCACAGACCCTCGTCAGTGCCCGAGTATCGATTATCATCGGCCTAATCGGTGCGGCTATCTCGATCTTCATTGGAACGACGGTCGGAATCGTCAGTGCATACTACGGCGGGTGGGTCGATGACGCGCTCATGCGATTTACCGACATCATGTACGGCATTCCATTTCTTCCCTTTATTATCGTCATGGTGTTGATGATCGGACCAGGGTTGTTCAATATCATCATCGCCATATCACTCATATTATGGCGTTCGACCGCCCGAGTCGTTCGATCACAGGTTCTCAGCATCAAGGAACGACCGTACATCGAGGCGGCACACGCGGTCGGCGTGAGCGACACTCGGATGATCCTCCGTCATCTATTGCCGAACGTCCTTCCATTGGTGACCCTCTATGGGGCGTTCAACGTCGCCACATCGATCCTGACCGAGGCGAGCATCGCGTTTCTCGGATTCGGCGATCCGACACGCATCTCGTGGGGAAAGATGTTGTTCCAAGCGTATACAGCCTCGGCGATGCGAACGGCGTGGTGGTGGGTCCTCCCGCCGGGGATCGCCATCACGTTGCTCGTCATCGCGGTGTTCATGATCGCAAGGGCCTATGAGGCGGTGACGAATCCGGATCTACAACAGGTTGCAGAAGGTTAATGCGTGATCATATCTATGTGCCGGGATGACATGGAGGATCGGGACGCCGTTCTCGAAATCGAGGATCTCGTGACTTATTATCACACCGAACAGGGTGATGTCCACGCAGTCGAGGGAGTGACACTCACCCTCAAGGAAAACGAGACCCTCGGACTGGTCGGCGAGAGCGGGAGCGGGAAAAGTACGCTCGCCTATTCGATCAACCGTGTACTGCCCGATAACGGCGAAGTGATCGATGGCGAAGTCCGGATCGATGACGTTGACCTAACTGAACTCTCAGAGAAGGAACTCCGGGAGTATCGATGGACTGAGATCTCGATGATCCCCCAAAGTGCGATGAACGCGCTCGATCCAGTCTATACGATCCAAGATCAGATCGTCGAAGTCCTCCAAGCCCATCGGCCGATTTCCGAGAAGGAAGCACAAGAACGAGCCCGCGAGCTGTTCGATCTGGTCGATCTCGATGAGGACCGGCTGACCGATTACCCTCATCAGTTCTCCGGCGGAATGAAACAACGGGCCATGATCGCACTGGCGATGGCGTTGGATCCCAAAATCATTCTAGCTGACGAACCGACGACGGCACTCGACGTAATCATCCAAGAGCGGATCCTTCGACGCATCCAGGAACTCCAGGAGGATATAGAGTCGTCGATGATACTGATCACGCATGATATCTCCGTTGTCTCCGAAACCTGCGATCGGATCGCGGTCATGTACGGCGGGAATCTCGTCGAATCCAGCGATACCCGAACGATCATCAACGACGCCCATCATCCCTATACGCTCGGACTCAAGAATGCCTTTCCGACGATCGACACTGATGAGCAGGAACTGATCTCGATCCCCGGCGAGGCACCCGATCTCACGGAACCGGAGGACAAGTGTATGTTCGCACCGCGGTGTCCGTTCGCGATCGAGCGCTGTCGAAAGGAATCGCCAGAACGTCGGGAGATCGAAGACGGTCACTTCGTCGAGTGTCACCGGGCCGATGAGGTCGAGATGCTCCAAGCGGAAGCCGCCAAGCCGGAGACGTGGCGTGGTGATCACACACCACCGAAGCCGGATGAATACGGCGACACGACGGACGAATACGGCGATACGATAGGTGAGCAGTAATGGCCGAAGCGAACGCCAAACGGCGGACTGAACCGAATGCCGACGTCAAGCTCAGAGTGGATGGCCTCAAGAAACACTTCCCCGTTAGGGAGGGGATAATCGACAGCCTGTTGGGACGCGACCGGGAGTACGTGCGGGCGGTCGACGGTATTTCGTTCGAGATCAAGGAAGGAGAGGCGTTCGGATTGGCCGGCGAATCCGGCTGTGGGAAAACGACGGCCGGGAAGACGGCGATTCGACTCCTCGAACCGACGGCTGGCAGAATCCATCTGGACGGCAACGAGATCACGAACCTATCCGGACAGGAACTCAAGGACCTCCGACGAGAGAGCCAGATCATCTACCAGGACCCGTATGAATCGATCAATCCCCGGTTTACCGTCTTCGACTGGCTGATCGAGCCCCTGCGAGTACACGATATCGGGAGTCGAGAAGAGCGGGTTAACAGGGTTTACGAGATGCTCGACACCTGCAACCTACAACCGCCGAGTGCCTACGCCGACCAACACCCGCCGGACCTCAGCGGCGGCGAGCGACAGCGGGTGGCCATCGCACGGGCCCTCATGCTCAATCCCTCGTTTCTACTCGCCGATGAGCCAGCGAGTATGCTCGACGTATCCATCCGTGCACGGATCCTCAATCTCTTTCAGGAACTCCAAGAGGAATTCGGGCTCACGGCGCTGTACATCAGCCACGACCTGACGTTGCTGAAACACCTCTGTGACCGGATCGCAATCATGTATCTCGGGCGGATCGTCGAGATCGGCAAGACGGAAGACATCATCAACAACCCACAGCATCCCTACACACAGGCTCTCATTTCGAACGTTCCGATCATCGATCCGGACAAACAATACGACCCGATCGATATCCCGGGGGAGGTACCGGACCCGGTGAACCTCCCAAGCGGTTGTCGGTTCGCCCCCCGGTGTCCCGAGGTGATGGACCGGTGCTGGGAGGGCGAACCGCCCATGCACGAGGTCGCCGACGAGCAGGCCGCCCGCTGTGTGCTCTACGAATAGCCCGATCAGGTGATGTCGAAGTGGCGCTCGATCCGGTGTTCGAAATCCGCGGCATCGATCTCGTATACGGTGTTCCCGTTTTCATCACGCCGGTGGCCGACGGTGAAGACGACCTCCTCATCGACGCGAACCTCCCAGTCGTCGAGATACTCCGTATTGACGCCGATCAGTTGGATCGTACAATCGTGGGTCGACTCGAGTTCGGGAATGACGTTATGGAGATAGGCACCATCATCGAATTTCGGCGGATCGTATTCGGGGAGATCGTACGCCCGGCGGATCTGCTCGTTTTCGATCCACCACTCGGGTTTGTCCCCCTCGAAATCCGAGCCCATATCGAGGCACGAGGCGGTTACATAATAAAACCGATCGATGATCGGATCGGAGCCTTAGCCGAATCGACCGAAACCCGGACAACACGCCGCGGTATCAGCTGCCGATCGGGAGGTCGAAAGCCTCGATCGCGTTGCCATGGAGCATGGCACGTCGGTCCTCATCAGGGAACCGTCGGAAGATCGCATCGACCGCAGAGAAGTCGTGGCCGTGGTTGGGATAGTCCGAGGCGAAGACGATGTTCTCGGGGCCGGTCATCTCGATGATGTCGACGATATCGTCGGGGTCGTCCGGTTCTCCGAGCGGACTCGCGCCGAACCAGCAGTTCCGACGGATATACTCCTCGGGGGGGTCATCCAGTAGTGGCGCCTTGCTGGGGCGTTGGCCATAATCGCGGTTGATCCGACCCATCATATATGGAACCCAGCCAAGACCAGCCTGCAGGAAGACGTGATTGAGGTCCGGGAATTTAACCGGGACGCCTTGGATGACGAGCGTCGTCAGCGACATCATCTGCTGGGCCGGATGGGCGAGCGTCTGCATTTCCATGAATGACTCGACCTCATCGAGGAAAGGGGTTCGACCGAGGTATGAGGCGGATTCGCCGTGGTAGACCATCGTGAGGTCGTGGTCATCGGCCGCCCGAAAGATCACGTCGTGGTTGGGATGGCCAGCCGGTTTCTCGAGTGCCGAAGTCGGGAAGTAGACACCCACGAATTGTGCCTCGTCGCCGATCCGATCGATCTCCTCGGCGGCCTTTGCCGGGTCGTGGGTGAACAGATCGATCAATCCGAAAAAGTCGGGATGATCATCGAGCATCTCCAGGAGGACGTTGTTGTTCGCGCGCATTTCCTGGACAGCGCGTTCCGAAGAGTGAAGCCGATCGTGGCGCCCCTGCATGTTGATAATCGGATAATCGACGTTACCTTGCTGACACAGCGTCTCGTAGACATCAGTCTGAAGATCGACGACCTGCGGGGCCTTCTCCTCAACGGCGGTACCGTCCTCGTTGACTCGATCCGGCCAAGAGTGGGATGGATACGAGGCCGCACCTTTATCGAGTCCGACATCTGGATCGAGATTACTCAGGTGAGGTTCCTCCATCCAGGGCAGCTTCTTGCGAACGATCTCCTCAGACTCGCTTGAGACATGAACATCCGTATCGACGACCATGACATCGTCAAAATAAGTCCCGATATCGGATCGCTGTGAGGTACTCATAGAATCGATACCGCTGGAGTTTCCATTAAGCTTTGTCCCGTGCCGATCCGTCGGATCTAATACTGTGCTAACAGATCCGGACGGAGTGGTCAAAAAATGACACCGGTGCCGTGGCGACTGGCAATCCCCGTCAACCGGAAAGTCGATCCCGGGCATCCGTACGTCTATCGAGCGTTCCGTGCTTGTCGGGAAGAACCGATCGTCGGTCAGCGCAATACCGGATAGAGCGCGCCGACGATCAACCCGTAGACGAAGTGCATGAACAGGCTGCCGATGTTGACGTTCGGCAGCGGCGGTGCGCCGGCGAAGCCGACGGCACCGAGCCAGATCGGCATCACAACGACGGCCAGGACTGCCCAGAGCACCCCCCCATAGAGCGCACCGAACCTGGCACTCCGACCGATGCCGGTGGCGTATTCCCCGAGATCGGTCCGCTCGACGAGCGCCGCGAAGACGACGCCGAGGACAGCCCCATGGGCCATGTGAAAGATCCAACCGATGGCGCCGCCTTGGAGACCGTAAAGTGCCGGAATCGCGACCGCCATGACCTCCGGTGCCATAGCGACCATGACGATTCCCATCCCGAGGCTGCCGAAGAGGCCAGCGAGAACACCCGCCTGCCAGTCCGTTAATCGAGTCGTCGATACAATCGTGTCGCGTTGTGTCTTTGGTTCTGCTGATGATTCCCGTGACATTGTCCCATCCCCCACAGACGAACGTGGAGCGTTCCCGAACCGTTCATCCACAGATGGACGAACGGTCGGTTACAGCGAGTTAGTACTCCATGTGACGATATGAACCCCCGTCGTGTGTGCAGCAGCATCACCTATCCGACCGAGGACAAGCGTTCAAGGCCATCCCGTCCGATACTCCGTCGATGACCGAGGCGTTACGAATCGAGGCCGGTGAACGCAGTGCCGATGAACTGCTCGACCGACTCCAGAACGGAATTCGGATCGTCATCGAATACGAATTTTTAGGCAATACCCACGAGATCACTCTCCGATATGACGGCGACGTGTACTACTGTGACACGCCGACGACTCTGCATCGTCACCGGACTCAGGATGGGATGCGAAGCTGTCTCGAATCCCAAGGCTACTGTAAATCATGACACTCACACCGTCGATCGCTCGCAATCGTTCCGAAATGCGTAACACGATTGCGAGCGAAGCGTTTTGACCGTGGCATCACAATAATACGGTGACATATGGACTCCGAGCGGGACGACGGGCCACCAACCGCGACGCAAATCGACGGGCACGATATGGGCTGGTTACTTGAACGGGACGATCCAGAGTTCGAGGAGATCATGAGCTGTGTCATCGGGATCGGCGGTCGAGAGATCAGAACGTATCTCGCGTTGCTCGACCGGCCGGGCAGTACCGTCGAGGAGCTGGCAAACGACCTCGAACGGGACCGCAGCAACATCAATCGATCGCTCTCCCGGTTGCTCGAGTTGGATCTCGTCCGACGGGAACGACGTCTGCTCGATCCGGGCGGATACGTCTATCAGTACACGGCCGAACCACTCCCCGAAACCAAAGAACGCCTGCACCGAACCCTTGATGCCTGGACGGAGAACGTCCACGACCGGATCGATGCCTTCGGCAACGGCGACGAGTCCATCGAATAGGCATCCCTGAAGCCCAACGGTTCAGTATATCCCCCCTATCGATCGGCCCTTTTTTGCCCGCGCATCCCCCGATATCGAGTAATGGCAGACCTACGACTCGCGACGGCATCGCCGACCATCCCTGAGACCGCACGGGATGGGGTATGGCTTGCCTGCATCGAGTGTGGCCACACCGCACCCGCCTTCGATGACATCCTCTATCGCTGTCCGGAATGTGATGGGCTCCTCGAAGTCCGGTACGCCGACCCGCCGACGTTCGAGGACTTCGACGGCGAGGGCGTCTGGCGATACAGCGATGCCCTGCCGGTCGACGACGGCGTAACGATCCAGGAGGGAGCAACCCCGCTGTATCCAGCCCCATCGATCGCCGAATCCGTCGGCGTCGACGATCTCCGGGTGAAACACGAGGGGATGAATCCGACGGGCAGCTTCAAGGACCGGGGGATGACCGTCGGCGTCCGGGTGGCCGAACGTCTCGGTGTAGAGCGGCTGGCCTGTGCCAGTACCGGCAACACGAGCGCGGCGCTTGCGGCCTACGGTGCCCGGGCCGATCTGGACGTGTTCGTGTTGTTACCCGCCGGGAAGGTCGCCGCGGGCAAACTCGCACAGGCGAGCCTCCACGGCGCACACATCCTCGAGGTCGACGGGAACTTCGATGCCTGTCTCGACATCGTCGCCGAACTGGCCACCCGCGGCGAAGTCTATCTACTCAATTCGCTGAATCCCTTCCGTCTGGAGGGCCAGAAGACGATCGGCTTCGAGATCCTCGAACAGACACGGGATGCGACCGGAGCGTTTCCCGACCGGATCGTGCTGCCGGTCGGCAATGCTGGCAACACCTCGGCGTTGTACAAGGGGTTCCGGGAGCTGGTCGCTGCCGGCGCGATGACGCCCGAAGAGGTGCCGAAGCTCGTCGGTGTCCAGGCGGCGGGCGCGGCACCGTTCGTCGAGGCCATCGAACACGGTTGGGAGGACGTCGAACGCTGGGCGGATGTCGAAACCCGGGCGACGGCGATCCGGATCGGCAATCCCGTCAATGCCCGCAAGGCGTTGCCAGGCGTGCGTGCAACCGGTGGAACCGCCGTCGCCGTCAGCGACGAGGAGATCACCGCCGCCCAGCGACTGCTCGCTGAGGACGGGATCGGCGTCGAACCCGCCAGCGCCACCTCCGTCGCCGGCGTCCGGAAACTCCGGAATAACGGCGAAATCGATCCCGACGAACGGATCGCCTGCCTGACGACCGGCCACCTCCTCAAGGACCCGGATGCCGCGGCCGAGGCCGGCTCGGACCCGACATCCGTACCGAACGATCCCGACGCGGTTCTCGACGCCTTTTGACACCGGGTATCGGTGTCGGATCCCTTACCGACGTCCCAGCGTGATGATCAGGAAACTACTCAGCAACAGACAGGCGACCAGCCCCGTGAACGCGGTCGTATAGTCGAGCACGTCCGCGACCGCTCCGACATAGGTTGGACCGAGCGCCCCGATGCCGATGTAGATCGTCCGCATCGCCCCGAGGTCGCCGCCCATGCTGTCGGTCGGAAACGAATCCATGAGATATGCCTGCATCACCGGCGGATACGCCATCAACCCCGCCGCGAAACAGACCACAGCGATCGTCGCGATCAGCGGTGTCTGGGCGAGGATCACGCCGACGAGCATGACCGCCGCTAGCGCGAGGACCGCCGGCGCGAGCAGTCCTCGTGGCAATCGGTCGCCCAAACTGCCGGCCACGGGTTTGACGATCGCCCCGACGACGAACAGGGCGGCAAATCCGGTGTTGGCGACGGCCGCGGAGAACCCCTTCCCGACCTGGAGATACGTCGGCAGAAATCCCGTCGCCGACTGCCAGGAGAAGGCATAGAGGGCGTAGGCGACGAGCAGCCAGCGCAGCTGTGGTTCCTTGAGCAACCGTCGGCCCGTGTCGCCGACCGCCAGGTCGACTTTTTCGATCACGTAGCCCTCCCGGCTCCAGAGATGGAGGGACAGCGCAACCGCAAGCAAGACGACGACGACCGGCGCGAAGGCCGCCCGCCAGGTCGCAACGGCGAGTACCACCGTCGCCAAGCCCGCCGCGAGCACGCCGCCAACGTCGCCCGAGGCGGTATGGATCCCGAAGGCCTGTCCGCGCCGGTTGACGAAGAGATCGGAAACCAGCCCCCGAGCAGGGGTCGGATACAGACCGGCGCCCAGCCCGACGACGGCTGCCCCGGCCAGCAAGACGAGGTAGGTCGGCGCTCCCGAGAGGACGAGAAATCCCACACAGAGCAACATCAACCCGGCGACTAGTAGCGTCGTCCGGGAGAGCTGATCGGAGAGCCGACCGCTTGGATACTGCAACAACGCGTACAATCCCCAGATAACGGTGATCGCAAATCCCGCACGTGTACTCGAAAGCCCGAGATCGGTACTGATGGCGGGCAACAGCGGTGAGATGACCAACCGGCCGGCCTGAATGAACGCCCAACCGATCGAGACGGCGATCAACAGCCGACCCGTATAGCCGGTGACGAGGCGTTCGTCGCGATCGGAGCCGACGGTCTCGGTCACGGACGGGGAACCGACCGCGGCCCACTTGAACGCGTCCTTTCCGGTCATTCTTGGAAGTGCGACCACGGACGGCACCCGAGACCGAAACTAACGGTCGATCGGGATGAATGAACCCCTACCATTATATGGAGAAGGATCATTAGTGGGGGTGCACGGTGGGGGATTCCGGTGGCAGTCCAACGACAATCAGCATCAGAACTCACAGACGTTGATATCCACGACGTATTGAGCAACGAGCGACGCCAAATGGCGCTCAAGTACCTTCAGGAGGTCGGCGGATCAATCTCGGCGAGACAACTGTCAGAACGGATCGCCGAGCTCGAGACTGGGGAGTCACCGCCGCCGCGGAACGCTCGCCAGAGCGCGTACGTCTCGTTACACCAGACCCATTTGCCGAAACTCGACGACCTCGGGATCGTCGAGTACGACCGGACCGCAAAGAAGATCCGGCTCAACGACAGGGCAAAGGAAGTCAGCATCTACCTGGAGGCCGTGCCGCGATATGGTCTCGCCTGGAGCGAATTTTACGCCGGCCTGTCGGTGCTCGGCCTGTTGTTGGTGATCGCGGCGATGATCGGCGTGCCGGCGTTGAGTGCCGTCCCACCGCATGGGTGGGCGCTGGCGGCGCTGCTGGCGATCGGTCTCGCGGCCGGATATCAGACGATCGAGCAGCGCAGTTCACTGTTCCATCGGCTCCGCGAATAACCGACGCAACGGGCGGTGATACCCGCTATCGCCGGCCGGTTGCGATCGAATCAGTCCCGGGGATACCACTGTCGGTGCCGAAACCGTTGGCGAGGAACGATCGAACCGGCGGGCCGACCTTGCCGGGCTCGACGAGGAAAGCGTCGTGGCCGTGATCCGACTCGATCGTTCGGTGGGTCACCGCGATGCCCGCCTCCCGGAACGCCGCCGCCAGCGATTCGGCCTGCTCGACAGTGAAATGCCAGTCGGCGGTAAACGAGAGCAAGAGCGCTTCCCCTTCGAACGCCGCGAGGGCCGCGGCATCGGATTCATAGCCGGCCGCCAGATCGTAGTCGTCCATCGCCCGGGTCAAATAGAGATAGCTGTTGGCGTCGAACCGGTCGGTGAAGTTGACGCTGTTGTAATCGAGATACGACTCGACGTCCCGGTACGGGAAGTACCCGGTCGTCGGATCCTCGGGATAGGGCTCATGGCGACCATCGCGACCGGCAGCCCGACGACCGAATTTCGCGGCCATCGACTCCTTCGAAAGGTACATCACATGACCGATCTGGCGCGCGATCGCCAGCCCATACTCCGGGAACGGCTGGTCGTCACCGTAGTAGTCACCGCCGTTCCAGTTGGGATCGGTCGTGATCGCCCGCCGGGCGATCGCATCCAACGCGAGACACTGGGCGTCGAGGCGGGCCGCCGTCGCGATCGGGACGATCCGATTGGTGTCATCCGGGTAGCGTTTCACCCACTCGAGGACGTTCATCCCGCCGACGCTGCCCCCAACGACCGCATGAAGCCGCCCGACACCAAGGGCGTCAAGCAATCCCCGTTGGGCCCGTGTCCAATCGCCAACGGTGACCGGCGGGAACTCCAGCCCGTATGGCTCGCCGGTTTCGGGATTCACCGAACTCGGCCCGGTCGTGCCGTAACACGACCCGGGGATGTTGGCACAGACCACATAGTACTCGTTGGTGTCGATAGCCTTCCCCGGGCCGACGATCGAATCCCACCAGGCGTGGGCCTGGCCGGCCGTCCCCTCGTGGCCACCCTGACCGGCGACGTGTTGGCTGCCGGTGAGCGCGTGACAGACATAGATGGCGTTGTCGCCGTCGAACTCCCCATAGGCCTCGTAGGCGACCTCGAGTTCCGGGATGGTCTCCCCACATTCGAACTCGAAGGTTCCCAGCTCGACGGTCCCGTGATCGATCTGCATGGGTCGTTAGACGGCGGCACCGACCGCTCGTTCGATCGCCTGATCGAGATCCGCGATGATGTCGGCCGGCTCCTCGATGCCGACCGACAGCCGAATGAGGTCCGGCGTGACGCCGCTTTCCCGTTGTTCCTCCTCGGTGAGCTGGGCGTGGGTCGTCGAGGCGGGGTGAATCACTAGCGTCTTCGCATCGCCGACGTTCGCGAGGAAGGAGGCCAACTCGACGTTTTCACAGAACCGCCGACCGGCCTCGTACCCACCATCGAGGCCAAAGGCGATCATCGCCCCGTAGCCGCCGTCGAGGTAGGTGTTCGCGGCCTCGTGGGTCGGATGATCCGACAGCCCGGGGAACGTCACCCAGTCGACAGCGGCGTGGTCGGCGAGGTGATCGGCGACGAGTTCGGCGTTCTCACAGTGACGGGCCATCCGGAGTGGCAGGGTCTCAAGCCCCTGGAGGGTTTGCCAGGCGTCGAAGGGGGCCTGACTGCTTCCGATCGATCGGACCGCTCGGTGGCGAGCCGCCGTCGCGAAGGCCTGATCGCCGAACTCCTCGGCGAAGTTCAGCCCGTGAAACGCCGGATTGTCACCGCCGACCTCCGGATAGCGCTCATCCCAATCGAAGGTCCCGCCGTCGATGAGAATCCCGCCGATCGTCGTCCCTGAACCGTGGAGCCACTTGGTCGTCGATTCCCAGACGATGTCGGCACCGTGCTCGATCGGTCGACAGAGCGCCGGCGTCGCGAAGGTGTTGTCGACGACAAAGGGTACACCATGGTCGTGGGCAATGTCGGCGATCGCTTCGAGATCCGGCGTCACGAGCGACGGGTTCCCGATAGTTTCGGCATGAACGAACGCGGTATCCTCGTCGATCGCGTCCGCGTAGGCGTCGACGTCGGTCGTTTCGACGAACTTCGCATCGATCCCTCGTCGGCTGGCGGTGTGGGTAAAATACGAGCGGGTGCCACCGTACAGATCCCCGGAGGAAACGACAGTGTCACCAGCTTCGGCAAGCAGAAACGTCAACGCATCGAGGGCGGCCATACCGCTTGCCGTCGCGACCGCACCGGTTCCACCCTCAAGGGCGGCTAGTCGGTCTTCGAGTGCGGCGACGGTCGGGTTTGAGATCCGCGAATACACGTCACCCTCGGTGTCGAGGGCGAACAGATCGGCGGCGTGGTCGGCGTCGTCGAACACATAGGAGGTCGTCTGATACAGCGGGGGTGCCCGCGCACCCGTCGCCGGGTCGGGCGTGTGGCCGTGATGGACGCTCTGCGTCCGGAATCCTCGGGTCATGTATATGATGCATATATTTCCAGTATTGTATAACCCACAGTTACGGCAAAACCTGCGAACCATGTGATATGTCGACAGATCACTCGCTAAATCAGTGGAGGGCGAACAGACGATCGTATCGCCGCGAGAGCGGCCAAAAAACCCTTACAGACGGCTTTGTAACACCTATCTGGGTTCCCGACCATCCGGTCAGCCTCCCGATGAATCGAACGTTCCCCATCGGACCGGGGACCCGGCCTGCCGCTTTGTGATCCTGTATCGCTCGGTGCAAAACGGCGTAGTCGATCCGTGATCGGTAGAAGAGAGCCACACACGCGATCGACTCCGCGAGCTGAGGAAAGGAGATGCCGCGACAGGCGGGGTCAGCCTCCGATCAGTCCGGCCGTTGGGGTCCAAGCGATGGGGAACACGCGATGACAGCGGTCCTCAACGCTCCCTGTCGCGGCAACTGTAAACTGAACTTCGGGTAGTAGTATGTTTTCTGGCCAGTAAAAGACGGATATTTCCCTGATATCGTCCGTCTTAGCCGCTAACGAATGATATTTCCGAGTCATATACCGTCGATACGGGATCGATCCGTGACAAAGCCTTGATACGACCGGGGTTGGAGTGTGCGTCTATGCCTGAAGAGATCGACGATCCACTTGCGTGGGCTCGTGATCACACCCCGATCCTCCGGTCATTCGGTGACGAACACGAGACGGACACTCCGCTTGAGGACTACACGGTCGCCGTCGCCTCCCATCTCGAAGCCACCACGGGGATCCTGATCGAGACGCTCTGGCGGGCGGGCGCCGATGTCGTGTTCGCACCCAGCGAACCACAGAGCACCCACGGCGATGTCGTCGAATATCTCGATGGCAAGGCGGGAATCACGGCCTACGCCGAAGAAGGGATGAGCGACGAAGCATTCGCCGCCGCCCAGCACGAACTCCTCGAAGAACGACCGGATGTCATCCTCGATGACGGCTGTGAACTGATGGCGAAGGTCCACGCCGACCATCCAGAAATCGCCGAAACCGTCCTCGGGGGGGCCGAACAAACAACTGCGGGGATTCATCGGCTCGAAGCGATGGACGAGGACAATGTGCTCGAGTTTCCGGTGTATGGCGTTAACGATACGCCGATGAAGCACTTCTTCGATAACGTCCACGGAACCGGCGAGTCGGCGCTCGCGAACGTGATGATCACGACCAACGCCCAACTCTCGGGGAAGACGGTCGTCGTAGCAGGATATGGCTACGTCGGCCGAGGAATCGCTCGGAAAGCCCGAGGAATAGGGGCCCAGACGGTCGTGACTGAGGTCGATCCGAGAAAGGCACTCCAGGCCCACATGGATGGTCATCGGATCATGAACATGACCGACGCCGCCACGGAGGGTGACCTCTTCATCACCGCCACCGGCAACGCCGAGGTAATCCGGCGGGAACACATCGAACGGATGACCGACGGCGCGACGCTCTGTAACGCCGGACACTTCGATGTCGAAATCGAAACCGGGGCCCTTGAGGATCTCGCCGATCGAACGACGAGCCCGACTGCCGGCGTCACCCAATACCACCTCCCGGACGGCCGGCGGCTCAACCTCCTCGCAGGCGGTCGCCTCGTCAACCTTACTGGCCCGTACAGTCAGGGCCATCCCGCCGAAGTAATGGATACCACCTTCGCGATGATGTTCGTCGCCGGACGGGATCACATCGACGGCGAGGGCGGTGACGCGCTGGCACCCGGCCTGTATACCGTCCCCGACCGGCTTGATCGGGCCGTCGCCGAACGGAAACTCGAAACTCTCGATATCGATATCGACGCTCTCACCGACGCCCAGCGGGACTACCTCGGTAGCTGGGAGCACGCCGACAGCTATTGAGCCATGACCGCTGAACTCCTCGGAGTCCCCGACGGTCAGTCTAACTCAGTCCCGGAGCTTTTGCACCCGGCGCTATCTACGGGTTGATGATGTCATCGTCGGAGGACGTCGACGTCGAAAATCCTTATATCGAGGATCCGCCGACCGATTTCGACCCGACGGAGGAACTCTCCGAATCGGAGGCCGAAACCCAAGCCGCCGCCCTCCGGGAGGCGATCCGCTACCACGATTACCGCTACTACGTCGAGAACGATCCGGTAATCGCCGACCGGACGTATGATGCGTTGTTTTCGCGATTGGAGGCCCTCGAGGAGGCGTTCGGTCTCCAGACGGCCGACAGTCCGACCCAGCGGGTCGGCGGCGAACCGATCGACGAGCTCGGCGATGTCGAACATACGGTCCCGATGTTGTCGATCGATTCCAGCGGCGAAGCGGTGGATGTCCGGGCGTTCGACGAACGGGTTCGGGAGGCCGTCGGCGACGTCGAGTACGTCTGTGAACCGAAGTTCGATGGTCTCTCCTTGGAGGTCGTCTACGAGGACGGCGAGTACGTACGAGCGGCCACCCGTGGCGACGGCGAGGTCGGCGACGATGTCACCGCGAACGTCCGGACGATACCGATGGTGCCCCAGCGACTCCGCGGGGATCCCCCCGACTTCCTCGCCGTCCGGGGTGAAGTCTACATCCCGCGTGATGCCTTCCAAGAGCTCAATCGCGAACGCATCGAAGCCGGAGAGGAGCCGTTCGCGAACCCGCGGAACGCCGCCGTCGGCACGCTTCGCCAGCTCGATCCGTCGGTGACGGCCGAACGGCCGCTGTCGGTCTTCTTTTATGACATCCTCGATGCGACGACCCGGCCGGACAGTCACGCGGCGGAACACGACCGGCTCAAGGAGTACGGTCTGCGGGTGACCGACCGAACCACGCTGGTTGATGACATCGAGGCGGCGATCGACTACCGGGATCGGCTGTTGGAGGAACGTGACGACCTCAACTACGAGATCGATGGCGTCGTCATCAAGGTCAACAGTCGGGCAGCCTGTGCGGAGCTAGGGACGACCGCCCGGGCCTACCGGTGGGTGTTCGCCTACAAATTCCCGGCCCGGACCGAGGAGACGATCCTCCGAGATATCGTCGTTCAGGTCGGCCGCACGGGACGATTAACACCCGTAGCGTTACTCGATCCAGTCGACGTGGGCGGCGTGACTGTCTCGCGGGCGAGTCTCCATAACCCCTCGATCATCGAGGAACTGGGCGTGGACATCGGCGATCGTGTCCGGATCGAACGGGCCGGCGATGTCATTCCGGAGGTCGTCGAAGTGACCGATGAACGATCGGAGGGGAGCTACACATTCCCCGAGTGCTGTCCAGTCTGTGACAGTCCGGTCGAGCGAGACGGGCCGATGGCGTTCTGTACCGGCGGGCTGGGCTGTCGCGCCCAACTCGAACGGGCGATCGAACACTATGCGAGCCGCGACGCATTGGATATCGAGGGGCTTGGCCCCGAGCGGATCGAACAGCTCATGGACGCCGGATTGATCGAGTCCCTAGCCGACCTCTATGAGCTGACCGTCGAAGAACTGGCCGCGCTCGATGGGTGGGGTGAAACGAGCGCAGAAAACCTCATAGCGGAGCTTGACGCGACCACGGAGCCGCCACTGACCGACTTCCTCGTCGGTCTCGGGATTCCGTCGGTCGGGACCTCAGTCGCCCGGGATTTGGCGACGACATTTGGGAGCTTCGAATCCCTCCGGACGGCCGCTGAATCAGGCGATACGGCGGCGTTGACAGCCGTCCCGGATGTTGGCCCGACGGTCACCGATACGATCATCGAGTTCTTCACCGCCGAGGCGAACCAGGAGACGATCGATGCATTGCTCGAACACGTCACGCCACAGCCAGTCGAGACGGAGTCGGGGGACGCACTCGATGGCCTGACGTTCGTGTTTACCGGGTCACTCGACGGCTATACGCGGACGGAGGTTCAGGAACTCGTCGAACGCCACGGCGGTCGGGCGACCAGTTCCGTCTCGAGTGAAACCGATTACCTCGTCGTCGGCGATGCACCCGGGCAGACCAAACGGGAGAACGCCGAAGCGAACGACGTTCCGATGCTGGATGAAGCGGAGTTCGAGTCGCTACTCGCCGAACGCGGCGTCCCGATCGATTGAGATCCTCACCCTGGATCGACAGTCTGGCACTGTTGCTCACCATGTCGGCTTCATCCCCCGCCTGGTCGCTCCTCGGTTCCGACAACAGGTGTCGGAACACTCGTCTCTCACGAGAAGGCGGGAATATTCGCCTTGAATTTCTATAACCTCTTGGGGCCGTCAGGGAAACCGCCTCAGGTCAGATCGGAGTCGGTAAAGAGGAGATACCCGACGACCGGCGGGATTACCAGCCACACAACGAGGACGGCAACGATGAACGGATCGGTGAGATAAAACGGGAGGTTGTCTTGGAGCTGCTGGCGGGCCAACTGGGCGAGAATCGGGTTCGAGGTGCCATAGAGCCGGGCGCCGATCGTATCCTGGGCGTACAGCGTCGCCGCGAGCGTCTCGTAGGCCCGGACCGGGTTGAGGAATTTCGCGAGCAATGAAGCATTCACCAGCGTCGCATTGCTCGGCTCCGAGAGGCCAGGCACCTGTTTGCCGGCCTCGGTCAGGATGTTGATGACGCCACGACGGAGGTACTGCCAGAAGAGGGTAAAGAGCACGTACACGCCGACACTCCCGATCATCGCCCGCCGCTGACTGGGCGCACCCGCGGAAAACCCGATCGCGATGCCGACGAAGACGACGCCCAACGATGCTGTCAGAACTGTAAACGCGAGAAAGTTCGCGAGCTTGAACGTGATGCCGGCGATCAGAAAGACGACGGCCGCGATGGCAAACCCGAGCAACACGGGGAGGGTAATCACGGCACTCCGGCCGATGAATTTGCCGAGAACGACGTCCTGTCGGGAATGGGGCAGCGACAGCAACAGTTTGATCGTGCCCGACTCGCGCTCGCCGATGATCGCGGCATAGGCGATGACGATCGCGACCAACGGGACGAGGAGCCCACCGATCTGCCCGAAGAGACCGATGAACGAGTCCGTCGTGACGTCTTGGGTATCACCGCGGGTGAAGAAATACGCGCTCCCGGCGATCAGGATCACGAACAGGATCGACAGTCCCCACAGCCACCGCGAGCGAATCGCATCCTGAAAATCCTTGTTGGCGACGGCCTGCCAGGTCATGCTGGTTCCTCCGTTTCCTCAGCTACGTCCGTACCATCGGTTGATTGGGTTTCCGCATCGCCCTCGGTGTAGGCGACGAACAGGTCCTCAAGAGATGCCTCCTCGGTCTCGAAGTTCTGGACGCCGGCACCGGCATCCTCAAGCGCAGTCAGGACAGCGGTTTTGGCCTCATCGGTACAGGCGACGGTGAGACTGGTGTCCTCGGCCTCGACGTTCGAAACGCCCGAAAGCACCCGTAGCTCCTCTAAGATACCATCCGGGACGGTCTCGACATCGATCCGGAGCGTCGATTCGGTGCCGACGGCCTTCCGAAGCCCCTCGACGGAGTCCTGTGCGACGAACTCGCCATCCCGCAGGATGCCGACACGATCGCAGACGGCTTCGACCTGTCCGAGGATATGCGAGGAGAAAAAAACCGTCGCCCCGCGATCGTTTTCCGCCCGGACGATCTCGCGCATCTCCCGAGCGCCGTTGGGATCGAGTCCCGTCGAGGGCTCATCGAGGATCAACAGATCGGGTTCGCCGACCAAGGCCATCCCCAATGCGAGTCGCTGAGCCATGCCCGTCGAGTAGCCGCCGGCCTTCCGGTCGGCCGCATCGGCGATCCCGACACGGTCGAGGATGGCGTCCGGATCCTGATCGACCTCCTTCGACTGGATGGCGAACTCGATGTGCTGGCGTCCGGTGAGCCGTTCGTACACATCGAACCCTTCAGGAAGGACCCCGGTCCGCTGGCGGATCGCGACGCTTTCCTCGCGAGCGTCACGGTTCAGGACCCGGATCGATCCGACATCCGGGCGGACGAAATCCAAAAGCATGTTGATCGTCGTCGACTTGCCGGCCCCGTTCGGTCCGAGAAAGCCGAAGACCTCGCCCTCCGGGATCTCGAGGTCGAGGGAATCGACGGCGACGACATCGCCGAAGCGTTTCGTCACGCCGTGCAGCTCGATCGCCGACATGTCTTATCACCCGGTATCGAGACCGGCTATATAGGGCTTTGTCTCTCCGTCTTGCTCGCGTCGGACGACTCAGACCGTCTCATCGGGATCGTGCCGGGATTGCATCCGGCCGACTTCGGTCGCATAGCGCTCCCGGCGGTCGGGATCGTCGACCAGTTCGAGGCGATCGACGGGTACCGACTCGGCGACGGCGACGCCGTCCTGAAGCATTCGGGGTGATCGTTCCCGGACAATGTGGTACTCGCCATCGGGCGTGGCGTAAACCAATCTGACCAGGCCTTTGTCATCGTAATCGCGCTCGACAAGCCAACAGTCGATTTCGTCGTCGTTGGCGTCGGTTGACATAGCCGATCCGTCGGTGGCGGTGGTCTTGGGCGTTCCCCTCTCATCGGGCCCGATCGCGCCGTTGAAACACCTCGACACGCTACAGTCCTCCGATGGATCCCGCCGACATCCGATCGCGGGCTGATGAGCTACCGGACGAGCCGGGGGTCTATCAGTTCCTCTCGGGGGAGACGGTGCTGTACGTCGGCAAGGCCGTCGAGCTCCGCGATCGGGTCCGGTCATACGCCGATCCACGGAGCCGACGCATCGAACGGATGGTCGACCGGGCCACCGGGATCGACATCGCGGTGACCGACACCGAAACCCAGGCGCTGTTGCTGGAGGCGAACCTGATCAAACGCCATCAGCCGCGGTACAACGTCCGGCTTAAGGACGACAAATCCTATCCGATGGTCCAGCTGACGGCCCATCCGGTCCCCCGCATTGAGATCACCCGTGATCCTGACGAGAATGCGACCGTCTATGGCCCCTTCACCGACGTTGGCCGGGTCGAAACGGTCGTAAAGGCGCTGCGGGAGACCTACGGTCTGCGAGGGTGTTCGGATCACAAATACTCGAATCGTGACCGGCCGTGTCTCGATTACGATCTCGGATTATGTACGGCACCCTGTACCGGTGAAATCAGCGAAGCCGACTACCAGAGCGATGTCGAGTCGGTCAAACGGTTCTTCGAGGGGGAGACGGGGATCCTGACGGATCCGATCGAGCGGGCGATGGAGCAAGCGGCCGCCGAACAGTCCTTCGAACGGGCGGCGAACCTCCGGGATCGGTTGGAGGCCATCGAGGCATTTCACGACGGCGCCGCCGCTGCCGTCAGCGATCCCGAGAGTGGCCATACGATGGACGTGCTCGGGGCCGTCGTCGAGGGCGAGCACGCGACGGTTGCCAGGCTCCACGCCGAACGCGGCCAACTGATCGATCGCGATCGGCATCGCCTCGAAACCCCCGACACTGAGAAAGCCGCCCCGGCCGTCCTCGGGGCGTTCATTCCACAGTTCTACGCCGAGCCGTCGTTGCCGGATGTCCTCGTCGTTTCGGATCGTCCCGAGGACGAGAGCGGTGATCTCGAAGCGTGGCTGGGCGCCGAGGGCGTCGAACTGCGGGTCCCGGGGGCTGGTCGGGAGGCGAAGCTCGTCGATCTCGCATTGCGCAACGCCCGCCAACACGACGAACGTGACGAACTCGCTGCGCTCGGCGAGGCCCTCGGTCTTCCCCGCCCCGAACGGATCGAGGGGTTCGATGTCAGCCACGCCCAGGGGAAAGCGGTCGTCGGGAGCAACGTCGTCTTCGTCGACGGACAGCCCGCAAAAAGCGATTATCGGCGCAAGAAACTCGAGGATCGGAACGACGACTACGCCAACATGTATGACCTCCTCGCCTGGCGGGCTAAGCGGGCCGTCGAGGACCGAGACGACCGACCAGCGCCGGATCTGCTGTTGGTCGACGGCGGCGAGGGGCAACTCGACGCCGCCAGAGACGCACTCAAGGACGTCGGATGGGAGCGTCCCGTGATCGCCCTCGCGAAGGCTGAGGAGCGGGTCATAACACCGGATGGGATTTATCGGTGGCCGGACGACGCGACCCATCTCCATCTTCTCCAGCGGGTCCGCGACGAAGCCCACCGGTTTGCCGTCCAGTACCACCAGACGGTGCGGGATACCGTCGAAACAGTCCTCGATGACATCCCCGGGATCGGCCCCGCCAAACGCCGGCGGCTTCTCCGGCGATTCGGCAGCGTCGATGGGATTCGGTCGGCATCCGCCGAGGAGCTACAGGCCGTTCCCGGGATCGGTACCGACACGGCAGCGACGATCCAGCGGCGGCTCTGAGTGCAGAGCTACTTAAAAAATAAAAAACGGTATCCGATCGGCCGTTAACCCTTGATCGGAATGGCGGTACCGCGGACGCCTTCGTCCGCGAGCACCGGCAGCCGGACCTCCAGGACGCCGTTGGTGTATTCGGCGGTGATGCCCTCGGGATCGATCTCCTTGGGCATCCGGAAGGTCCGGTGGTAGGTCCGTTTCGCGTCCCGCATCTCGTCCTCGTGTTCCGCCGAGATCGTCAGCCGGCCTTCGTACCAATTAACGTCGATCCCATCGGTCTCGAAGCCCGGCATCTCGACGCTGAGGACGAACTCATCGTCTTCCTCGAACAGTTCGTAGTCGGTACCGTCGAGCTCGAAGAGGCGGGACGGGACATCGAGGTTCTGGATCCATGAACTCGCCGTGGTGGGAAGAGCCATGGCCATCACCTCTGTTCGGTCGATGATAACCGTTCGATTGATAAAAATATAACGTGATATTCGCTAATTAATCACACATTCGTATACCAATATCGATTATAAATTTTGTTTCGGGCATTTTTAGTGATAACGCCCGCGAGTGATCAGACCGTCACGCCGGCTGGGGATCGGTCATGTAGTTTTTCACGACCGCCAGGAAGCTGACGACGCTAATCAGGATCAATATGACGCCGATCCCCGTTAGTGTCGGACCGGTGAAGAGGATGAGCGC
The DNA here is from genome assembly GCA_042219475.1 of Halobacteriales archaeon. Taxonomy (GTDB): domain Archaea; phylum Halobacteriota; class Halobacteria; order Halobacteriales; family Hikarchaeaceae; genus Chewarchaeum. The sequence goes on along the minus strand of JBDGPX010000121.1, from coordinate 28,669 downwards.
TAGACCGATGACCAATGTCACGATCACCAGGACACGGATGAGAGTGTCAGCCCCCTGCAGATCCATGGGTGAGAGTGCTTCCCGGAGCGATATAATAATTCCCCAACGCCCCGGCGTGTCAGGCGGTTAAAACGGTTAGTTGATTGATGGTTGCGCTACCGACACCGAGCCGTTGTGATCAGAATTCGGGATCAGGTTCGGGGGCCACGCCGGCGTCAGCATCCTCGCCGTCGAGATCGAATTCCTCATGCAGTTCGCGGATCCGATCACGGATGTCGGCCGCGAGCTCGAACTCGAGGTTATCAGCGGCTTCTTGCATCCGGTCGGTGAGCTGCTCGATATGGCGGGCAGCCTCCTCGGCGTCGGCCGGTTCATCGCCGGTGACGTTCGTGGTGTCGGTCTGGCTTCCCGGCAGGTCAGTCTCGGCGACAGCTTTGTCGATGGTCCGCGGTTCGTGGCCGTGTTTCTCGTTGAACTCCTGTTGGATCCGGCGGCGGCGGCGGGTCTCGTCGATCGCCGACTGCATCGCGTCGGTGACCTCATCGGCATAGAGGACGACCGATCCGTTGACGTTGCGGGCGGCCCGGCCCATCGTCTGGATCAGCGTCGTCTCCGAGCGGAGGAACCCCTCCTGGTCGGCATCGAGGATCGCGACCAGCGACACCTCCGGGATGTCAAGCCCTTCCCGGAGGAGATTGATACCGACGAGGACATCGATCTCGCCGAGCCGTAACGAACGCACCAGCTCGTGACGTTCGAGCGTGTTGGTCTCGTCGTGCATGTACTCGACATCGATACCGGCCTCGGCGAGATATTCGGTGAGATCCTCGGCCATCCGCTTGGTGAGCGTCGTCACTAGGACGCGTTCGTCCTGTTCGATACGGGTGTCGATCCGATCCATGAGGTCGTCGATCTGTCCTTCAGCATCGGCCACTTCGACCGCTGGATCGACCAGATACGTCGGACGAACGATCTGTTCGACCACCTGGCCGGATTCCTCGCGTTCGTAGTCCCCCGGCGTCGCGCTGACGTACAGCGTCCGGTCGGTCCGTGCTTCGAATTCCTCGAAGGTCAACGGCCGGTTGTCGTAGGCCGTCGGCAGTCGAAAGCCGTTGTCGACCAGCGACTCCTTGCGGGAGCGATCACTCTCGAACTGGCCGCGGATCTGAGGGATAGTCTGATGGGATTCGTCGATGACCGTGAGGAACTCATCGGGGAAGTAATCGAGCAAGGTGTAGGGAGCGTCGCCGGGTTCGCGATCGGAGAGGTGTACCGAGTAGTTCTCGACACCCGAACAGTAGCCGGTCTCCTTGAGCATCTCGAGATCGAAGGTGGTCCGTTCCTCGATCCGCTGGGCGGCGACGTGATCGCCCTGGCGCTCGAAGTGGCGGATCCGGTCGTCGAGTAACGCTTCGATTTCCTCGATCGCCGTCTCGAGGCGGTCCTCGGGGATCGCGTAGTGTTCGGCCGGGTGGACAAGCACGGCAGGTTCTTCTCCCTTGAGTTCCCCCTCAAGGGGATCGAGCTTGGTGAGGCGGTCGATCTCATCGCCCCAGAACTCGACCCGGACGGCATACCGGCCGTACATCGGATAGATCTCGACAGTGTCGCCGCGGACCCGGAACGTTCCCTGGGTGAAATCGACGTCGTTTCGCTCGTAGTTCAGATCGACCAGCCGACCGAGCAACTCGTCGCGATCGATCGTCTGGCCCTGTTCGATTCGGAGGGCCATCTCCTCGTAGTTGCCCGGGTCACCGAGGCCGTAGATCGCCGAGACCGAGGCGACGACGATCACGTCATCGCGGGTCAGCAGTGACCGGGTCGCCGAGTGACGCAGCCGGTCGATCTCCTCGTTGATCGAGGCATCCTTGTCGATGTAGGTATCGGTCTGTTCGACGTATGCTTCGGGCTGATAGTAATCGTAATAGGAAACGAAATATTCGACGGCGTTGTCCGGAAAGAGGCTCCGGAACTCCTCGTAGAGCTGGGCGGCTAGAGTCTTGTTGTGGGCGATGACGAGGGTCGGCTGTTGGAGTTCCTCGATCACCCATGAGACGGTATTGGTTTTGCCCGATCCCGTCACCCCAAGCAGCGTCTGTTTGTCCATCCCGGCTTCGAATCCCTCGACGAGCTCCTCGATCGCCGTTGGCTGATCGCCCGCGGGGTCGAACGGGGCGTCGACGCGAAACGGGCGTTCGGCTTCGGGTCGATCCGGCGATAGGGGACCCGAGCCGGCGTCACTATCGGCGTCGGATTCGGATTTGGACTCGGGACCGGTGTTACTCATTACACACCGGTTGGGTGGCCGCCCACTTTATCCGCTCGCTTGGTCGGTGCGTCGGTGGACGAGGACCGCACAGAGCAACGCGATGACGCCGGCGGCGGTCGCGATCGCGAAGGCGACACGATAGCCAAAGACGGTATACACCCGGGCTCCCGCGACAGTTTCACCGGTCCAGAAGGCATCGAGGGCGATGCCCATCGCCGTCGGGAACAGCGCCGCCCCGGTGTATGCGGCCGTGTTGACCGTGCCGGTCGAGACACCGCTGGCGGCCGTCGAGTGGCGCTCTTTGATCACGGTATAGCCGAGGACGAACGCGCCTGAGAGGAAACTCGTCAGGAAAAACACCACCCCGACGACCGGCAACGGCGGCGTGACGGTGATCGCGATCACCAGGAAGGCGGCAGTATAGATGACACCACCGACGATCATCAACGGCGTGCGCGAGCCGAGATGATCCGAGAGCCATCCGATGGCCGGGGAGCCGATCACCAGCCCCAGACTGCCCATCAGTGTATACGTCGAGGCCCGAGTGACCGACACATCGTAGAGCTGGACGACGTACGGCACACCCCAGAGTCCGAGCAGCGTGATGTTGATGCCGACGCTGCAAAACGAGAGGACCGCGATCAGCCAGGTTTCGGGTTCGCCGATGACGGCGCGGGCGTTGGTAGCGACCTCGCGCAGGGAGAGCGAATCGGCGGTCGGGACCCCTTCGATCGGCTCCAACCCCGCTGCCGCGGGTGTATCCCGAACGAGAATCACGACAGCACCGGTGGTCGCCAACCCTATCACTCCGAGCCCGACCATCGTCGACCGCCACCCGAACAACCCGACCGTGATCGCAAGCGGGGTCGTGGCGAGGATGCCTCCAACGCCAGCGATCGCGATCGTCAGCCCATTGAGTGTCGCGAATTCCCGGGGACGAAACCAGTTGGCGCCAAAGCGTAGAATCGTAATATACAGCACTGATGCCCCGAGACCGATCAGCGTCCGCGCGAAGAAGGCGGTCGGATAGCTATCGCTGAAGGCAAAGGCGATGGCACCGATGTTCATCATGAGGGCACCACCGGTGGCGGTCCAGCGTGTCCCGGCCCGATCGGCCAGCGCGCCCGCCGGGAGCTGTAATACAGCATAGATATAGAAGAACGCCGCATGGAGAGTACCCAGCTCCGCACCGGTCGTCGAAAAGGCGGCCATCAGTCGCTCGGCGAGGACAGCCGTCGAGAGCCGGTAGACGCTGACCAGCAGGAAGACGGTGGCGAGGGCACCCCAGCCTAACCACCGCCGGCGTCGCGGATCCGTCCAGTACCGGCGCATAGCCGATCCAACCGGCGATCGATCCAAAAACCGTTCTATTCGCCGACCGAAGAGCATCCCCTCGAACGGATGACACAATCACTTTCAATCGCCACATGCTAGGTACCCGCATGGCTCGGGACGAACTTATTGCGGCAAGCGAGGTGCTCAGCGAGGCCGCCGATCAGGTCGAGGATGAGACGGTTCGGGACCGACTACTGGAGCAGGCCGATCAGCTCACCACGCTCGCCGAGCGAGACCGGGACCCCGATCACGGTCGACTCGATCGTCATCAACACAGTCTCAGAGAACTGCAATCAGCGGCCGATGAGGAGACGGCCGAACGGATCGACACCGCAAACGATCACATCAACGCCTATCGAAAGACGGTCGAAGGTGTCTGAGGGCTGGTTACATCACGAAGACAACGGATCAGAACCGGTCGCCGAGTTATCGCATCTCGTCGAGTACCGGTGCGTCCGTGGCAGGGATCGATACCCAGGCGTCCTCCGTCGAGAGATCGGCGATGATCAGGTCAGCACTGGTGCCGTGATCATCGATGGACGCCATCACATCGGGATCGTTGGCGACCGTATCCGTCGGCATGTATGACACTTGGTGGCATAGTTCATAAACTCGTCGAAACGTCACGGAACCGGCGATAACCCACCCCGGAGAAAACCTGTTTCAGTTGATAAATCATGGCCAAAATTTCGCCGAACGGCCTCAAGCCGTTCGTAGGGTACAAGAACGCCGAAGTCAAACCCGGGGGTATGAACGTCGCTGACGCGATGACGCCACGGTCGGATGTCGTGACCGTTGAACTCCCAGGCACCCGCGATGACGTCCTCGAGTACCTCCAGGACCGGGCATTCTCATCGGTTCCGGTCGTCAAAGAAACAGACGGCATCGAGGAATATCGAGGACTCATCTCCAGGGAAGACCTGATCGAACGCCCCAATGAGGATCAGCTCGCATTGCTCATGCGGGAGGTCCCCACAACGACACGGGACGCCACGATCGAATCGGTTGCCCAGCTGATGGTCACCGAAAGCGCCCGGCGGATCCCCGTCGTCGACGGCAGACTCGAGGGAATCATTACGGTGACCGATGTCGTCCGTGCGATCGCCGACGGAGCAGTCGAAACAGCAACGACGGTCGGCGAGATCGCCACAGCGGACATCAACACGACCTACTGTGAGACGCCGTTGCCGGTCGCCAACGAGGAAATCCGTTATGCGAACGTCCCCTACGCGATCGTCCTCGACGAGGAAGGTTCGATGACCGGGATTCTCACCGAGGTCGACGTCATCGAGGTCGCCCGCGTCGTCGAAGGCGAGGACGAAACCGGCGAGAGTATCGCCAACCAGGACGACGAATGGATGTGGGAGGGCATCAAGGCAGTCGGCAACCGGTATCTGCCGACCCGCAACGTCGCGATCCCCAACGAACCGGTGGGTGAGTTCATGAGTGCGGAGCTTGTAACGGTCTCCCAGCGGCGGACCGTCCAGGAAACCGCTCGGTTGATGCTCTCGAACGATATCGAGCAGATCCCGTTGGTTTCGGGCGACGAACTGGTCGGCATTGTCCGCGATATCGATCTCCTGGAGGCGTTGTAGGGATGGGCGGCGTCGACGGCGGTTCCGATTCCGAGCCTGATCGAACGGATGAACAGGAACGATTGAGCGAGCTCGCACGCCGGCGGGGGCTGTTCTTTCAGTCCAGCGGCGCCTACGGCGGGGTCTCAGGGTTTTACACTTACGGCCCGACGGGGGCAGCGATCAAACAGAACGTCGAAGACGCCTGGCGCGATCGCTTTAGCATCCAAGAGGGCCACATGGAGATCGACGCCCCCACGATCATGCCCGAGGCCGTCTTCGAGGCATCGGGCCATCTCGATACCTTTGACGACATGCTCGTCGAGTGTCCGGACTGTGGAGAAAGTCACCGCGCGGATCACCTCGTCGAGGATCACACCGACATCGAGGATGCCGAGCAATACACCCCCGAGGAAGTCGCCGAATTCATCGCCGAGCACGGCATCACGTGTCCGGTCTGTGGCGCCATCTTGGCCGACGAACCGATCGAGGAGTTCAACCTGATGTTCGAGACCAACATCGGCCCGGGCACCGCATCGACCGGCTATCTCCGCCCGGAGACCGCCCAGGGAATCTTCGTTGAATTCCCCCGTCTGAAGGAGTACGCCCGCGGCCAGCTCCCCTTTGGCGTCACGCAGATCGGTCGCGCCTATCGGAACGAAATCAGCCCCCGGAACGCCCTCGTGCGGGTCCGGGAGCTCACCCAGGCCGAACTGGAGCTGTTCATCGATCCGGAGCGAAACGAACCCGATCTCGTGGCAGTGTCCTCGGTGCCGCTCACGCTCTATCCCGCCAGCAACCAACAGGCCGACGGCGAGTATGTCGAGACGACGGTCGCCGAGGCTGTCGAGGACGGGATCATCGCCTCACCATGGATCGCCTACTACCTCGGCGTAGCCCGGGAGTGGTATGCAACGATCGGCGTCGACATGGATCGGTTCCGATTCCGGCAACACCTCAGCGGGGAGCGCTCCCACTACGCCAGCGACTGCTGGGACGCCGAAGCCGAGATCGAGGGCGACTGGATCGAGCTCGCCGGGTTCGCCTACCGCTCGGATTACGATTTGCGGAAACACGACGAGTATTCCGATGAGGAGTTCACGATCTTCCGGGAGTACGACGAGCCACGGACCGTCGAGCGGGCGGTAGTCGATCCCGATATGAGCTATCTCGGTCCGGAGTTCGGCAGTGATGCCGCCGCGGTGGCCGACGCGCTCGAAACACGGGCGGAACGGACACCCGACGCGTTCGATACGGATACGGTCACCGTGACCGTCGACGGGGAGGAGTACACGGTCCCGACCGAGAAGACCGGCTTCACCATCGAGACGGTGACCGAACAGGGCGAGCATACCCTCCCCCACGTGGTCGAACCATCCTTCGGCGTCGGCCGAACGGTCTATACGCTGTTGATCCATGGCTACGAGGAGGACGTCATTGACGGCGAGACACGCACCCATCTCACGCTTGAACCCCACATCGCGCCGACGACAGTCGGAGTCTTCCCGCTGATGGATCGCGACGGCCTCGGCGATATGGCCCGCCTGCTCACCGAAGACCTGCGAGCGGCCGGGATCGACGTCACCTACGACGACTCGGGCTCGATCGGCCGGCGCTACCGCCGTCAGGACGAGGTCGGGACGCCCTACTGTGTCACCGTCGACTACGACACCCTCGAGGATGATACGGTCACGATCCGGGAGCGCGACTCGGCCGACCAGCGGCGCGTCCCGAGCGATGACCTCGTTGAGGTTCTCGAGGCACTCCGTACGGGCGAACGAGCATTCGAGGACGTCGGACGGGAAGCCGCCGACGCGGACGCCTAATCCAAACCCTCCCACTCCAATGGGCGTCACCGCCGACGAACTCAAGCGCCGCCTCGTTCACGCCAGTGGCGTCGTGCTGCCAGCCGGCTACCTCCTGACAGTCATCACCTGGGAGCAGCTTCGCCTTCTGTTCGTCATCGGAGCGATCGTCGCGATCGGGCTCGAGATGCTCCGGCTGTTCGTCGGACTCGAGTGGGCGATCTATCAGGAGCTCACCCGCGAGTACGAACGGGATAACCTCGCCGGATACGCCATCTACTTCGTGAGTTCGGCGGCGGTCGTGCTGGCGTTTCCGCCACGGATCGCGCTGCCGGCGGTGTTGATGTTGATGATCGCCGATCCGGTGAGCGGGCTATTGGGGAGTAATGAACTCAAAGACGTCAAACGGCCCTTCGTGATCGGGACGACATTTCTGGTCAGTGCGCTCATCGCGATCTGGTTCGTTCCGCCGATCCCCGCCACCATGGGAGCACTCACGGCGACGGCAGCCGATGGGGCTAAGCCGGTCATCGCAGGATACGTCATCGACGATAATCTGACCATCCCGATCGGAGCAGCCGTCGCCATCTGGATCGGCCTCCAGTTTGCGCCGGCACTCCCGTTGTGAACGATCCCGCCCTACTTGCCATGCGGTGGTTACCGCCCGTAGTTAGCTAAATCCGCCCGGTAGACCGTTCGTCGTGTCACGATTGCGGGATAGCGAACCGATCGATCGTTCGCCGCATAAGTCCCCGCCACCGGGACCGGGACTTCCGGAGCTGACGACCAATATAACGGGTATCGATCGCCCTGACGAGAGGTGTTTTCACCTTCAGGTCGGTCGGCGAACCCTTAAACGCGACGCGGCCGAATGAAGGAACGAATGGCCGTCACGGACGGCGAAATCCAGTACGTGGACCACCCGCTGATCGAACCCGACGCGATCGAGCGGCGGCTCTACCAGGTCGAACTCGCCGGGACCGCCCGCAACGCCCACACGCTGGTCTGTCTGCCCACTGGACTCGGCAAAACCGCCGTCAGTTTGCTCGTCACCGCCGATCGACTCCACGGCCACGGTCGCGGCGGCGATGCCAAGGCCCTGTTGTTGGCGCCGACCAAGCCACTCGTCAACCAACACGCTGACGATTACCGCGAGTGGCTCGACATCGACGACGATCGGATCGTCGTCTTCACCGGCGAGGTCCCTCCGGACGATCGGGCGGCCCTCTGGGAGGACGCAAGCATCATCGTCGCAACACCCCAGGTCGTCGAAAACGACCTCATCGGCGGGCGGATCTCGCTTGTGGACGTCGTCCACCTGACGTTCGATGAATGCCATCGCGCGACCGGCGAGTACGCGTATACGTATATCGCCGACCGATACCATCAGGATGCGACCGACCCGCTGGTCACCGGACTGTCGGCCTCCCCGGGCGGGGATAAGGAAGCGATCCTCGAGGTCTGTGATAACCTCGGCATCACTGACGTCGAGGTTATGACCGAAGACGACGCCGACGTCGAGGAGCACACCTACGAAACCGACGTCGAATGGAAATGGGTCGAACTTCCCGAGGAAGTCATCGAGATCCGTGACGCGCTCAACGCGGTGATCGAAGAGCGGTTAGAGCGGCTCAAGGAACTCGGCGTCGTCCGGTCGGTAAACACCGATATCTCTCAAAAGGAGCTCAACCAGGTCCGTGGACGGCTCCAGAAGTTGATCGATAACGGGGATTCCTCGGGTTATAAAGGCATGTCCGCCCACGCCGAGGTGATGAAACTCCGGCGGGCGGTCGAGCTGGTCGAAACCCAAAGCGTCGAGGCGCTCCATCGGTATTTCGAACGCCAGCGCAATGCCGCCCGTTCGTCCGGCGCTTCGAAGGCAAGCCAACGGTTCGTCTCCGAGCCGAAAGTCAAAGAGGCGATGCGGAAGGCCGAGGCCTACGAGGGGCTCCACCCGAAGTTCCGCCAAGCTCGGATGCTGATCGCCGAGACGCTCGGCATCAACGGCGGCGAGCGGGTGATCGTCTTCACCGAATCTCGGGACACCGCCGAGACGCTGACCGACTTCCTCGGCGAGCATTTCCAGACCCGCCGGTTCGTCGGTCAGGGTGATCGCGAGGGATCGGAGGGAATGACCCAACGCGAACAACAGGAGGTACTCGATGCGTTCCGGGCCGGCGAGTTCGAGGTACTGGTGTCGACATCGGTCGCCGAGGAAGGGCTCGATGTCCCCCAAGTCGATCTCGTGTTGTTCTACGAGCCGGTGCCGACGGCGATCAGATCGATCCAGCGCAAGGGGCGAACCGGCCGCCAGACGGAGGGCCGGGTCGTCGTGTTGCTCGCCGAGGATACCCGCGATAAGGCGTATTTCTTCAAATCCCGCCACGAGGAAGAGCAGATGCGCGAGGAACTCCGGAAGCTCAAAAGCGTCGCCGACGAGGTCGAGGCCGAACTCGACGACCAACAGGCCGATCTCAACTCGTTCGACGACGAAACCGAATCCGAGGGGGCTCCAGCGAAGGACGATGGGTCATCCACGACCGAGTCGCAAACGGGACCCGAGAACAACGATGACGAATCGCCGTCGCCAGACGGGGAACATCTCGATACCCAGCCCGGCCTCACCGACTTTACGACGGCGGGTGATGAAGACACCAGCTCGGAAGCCGAGGAGATCGACACGGACGAGGAGAACACCGTCGTCGCCACCGCTCGTCCGGACGAAGGGACCGTCGAAATCGTCATCGACCAGCGTGAACTCGATACCACGATCGCCCGCGATCTCTCCACCCGGGAAGGTATCGAGACGCGGTTAGAAACCCTCGAAGTCGGCGATTACGTGCTCTCGGACCGGGTCGCAGTCGAACGCAAGGCCGTCGATGACTTCCTCGATACGCTGACCGGCGGTGATCGCTCGCTCTTCGAGCAGGTGGGTGATCTCGCCCGTCACTACGCCCGGCCGGTGCTACTCATCGAGGGCGGCGGGCTGTATGAGGAACGAAACGTGCACCCGAACGCGATCCGTGGAGCACTGGCATCACTAGCCGTCGATTTCAACGCGAGCGTCCTCCAGACGACCGACGAGGCCGATACGGCCGATCTCCTCGACGTGATCGCCCGGCGCGAACAGGAAGAATCGGATCGGGAAATCAATGTCCACGGTGAAAAGACGGCGAAAACGCTTGCCGAACAACAGGAATACGTCATCTCTTCGATCGCCGAGGTCGGGCCGGTCACCGCCCGTAGCCTGCTCAAGGAGTTCGGCAGTGTCGAAGCCGTCGTCACCGCCGATGAAGAGGCACTTCGGGAGGTCGAGGGGATCGGGACGGTGACGGCCGATCGCATCCGGGAAGTCGTCAGCGCCGAGTACGACCCGAACTGAGTCGGCACATCCTCGACAGCTGAAGCGTCCTGATCAGCGATAAGCGCCGGGCCTACACCCGCACCTTCGCGTGCAGGTCTAGAACATCGATGGAGAGCAACACGTCTAGATCCACCTCGATTACGGATACGCAGTAAAGAACGCGATTACCTACCGGTCGGCATTCCGGTTCAGTGCGGCGAGTGCATCCGCACCTTCATGAACCGCCTCGAACAGCTGCCGGGTACGCTGGATGTCCTCGGTCGCCTCGGCCTCGCGGGCAAGGGTAGTGATCCGTCGAACGAGGGCCAGTCGGGCATCCCCGAGATCGGCGGAATGGGGCCCTGACGACGCCCTCGGTTGGGACGCAGATTGCTGGCCGCCGGCTTGGTCCGGCGGCTGTGTCGGGGATGATTGTGACTGTGACTGTGACTGTGACTGTGACTGTGACTGTGACTGTTGGCGCTGGGCGGATTGTCGGGGTGGAGTCGGTTGAGATGGGGAAACATCGCCAGCGTTCGAGCCGGCCGACTGGTGAGGGGTGGGCTGATCATTCCCGCCATCAGCGGGTTCGCCGGATCGAACCGAAGGATCCTCGCCAGCGCCCTCGTGGGACTGTGCATGGGCAGTCTGTTGGTCAGTGTCCGCTTGCTGATCGTCCGGTGTGACGGGTTTCTCACAGGTCGGACAGAATTCCTGGCCGTCGTGACGGAAGATCGGATCACCACAGTCGTCACAATGGCGATTCGTCATCGTCGCCCCTTGTAACAGCAACTGGCTCATGTGCTCGGTGGCCTGCCGATCCTCCTCCTCACGTTCGAATCGCTCACGGAGTTTCTCTCGCTCGGCTTCCTTGTCGAACTCGTCGCTCATACCTGAAGCGAGGAGGTTCGCATCAAAAAGGGCTACGCCACTGAACGGCCGAAAAACCCCGTCGCATACACGGCAATGGCACGGAAAGTCGAAGGTTTAACGCCCGTTGGCACGGGATTTCAAGGCGTTATGACCAAGGTAAGCGTCATCGGTGCAGCCGGAACGGTCGGCGCCGCTGCGGGGTATAATATCGCGTTGCGGGATATCGCGGACGAACTGGTGTTCGTCGACATTCCGGACAAAGAAGACGAGACGGTCGGGCAGGCGGCTGACGTCAATCACGGCGTCGCGTACGATGCCAACACGACCATCCGACAGGGGACCTACGAGGACACAGCCGGCTCCGATGTGGTCGTCATCACGGCCGGCATCCCCAGACAACCCGGCCAGACACGGATCGATCTGGCGGGCGACAACGCACCGATCATGGAGGACATCGGCGCCTCGCTGGCGGAGCACAACGACGACTTCGTCTCGATTACGACCTCGAACCCGGTCGATCTCCTGAACCGACACCTCTACGAGACCGGCGACCGTGACCGTCGGAAGGTCATCGGCTTCGGCGGCCGGCTCGACTCCGCCCGGTTCCGGTATGTGCTCTCCGAGCGCTTCGATGCGCCGGTCCAAAACGTCGAGGCAACGATTATGGGCGAACACGGCGACGCGCAAGTACCGGTCTTCTCGAAGGTCCGGATCAATGGCCGGGATCCGGACTTCACGGACGACGAAAAGGAGGAAATCCTCTCCGATCTGCAAGAGAGCGCGATGAACGTCATCGAACGCAAGGGTGCGACCGAATGGGGGCCGGCGACAGGGGTCGCACACATGGTCGAAGCCGTCCTTCGTGACACCGGCGAGATCCTCCCCGGCTCGATCGCACTGGCCGGCGAGTATGGGCTCTCGGACGTCGCGCTTGGCGTTCCGGTCAAGCTCGGCACCGACGGCGTCGAGGACGTGATCGAGTGGGAACTTACGGAGTTCGAACGCCAACAACTCGATCAGGCGGCGGATAAACTCACCGAGCAGTACGACGAAATCGCCTGAAAGACGGATCAGAACCGTTCGGTGCTGCGATCGTCGACATCACGCCGACGAAGCCACCGCTCCCACTCCTCGACGTGGGATTCGCGGTCACGGTCCTGTTCGTGTCGCATGCTACCTCAATCCGTATTTACGACGAATTATTATTTAACCGTTACCCGGCTGTCGACCGGCTCGACTATCGGCCGAGCTGATCGGCGAGGTCCTCGTAATACTCCCGGCGTTCCTCGGTAACCGATGGCGAGACGAGCTCAAGTGCCTCCTGGAAATGTCGCGACATCACCTGGAGACGCCGTTGGGCACGCTGATCCTCCCCGCGGTCGGCAAGATAATCCTCGAGAGCCAGCATACTCGCCTCCCGGACGATGGCCTCGATATCGCTGCCGGAATAGCCCTCGGTTCGATCGGCTAGGGCCGTAAAATCCACGTCCGATCGCGGGATGTCCCGGCTGTGAATCCGAAAGATCTCCTCGCGTGCATCCCGGTCCGGGAGCGGGACTTCGATCGCCTTCTCGAGGCGGCCGGGGCGGAGGAGTGCCGGATCGATCATATCCGGACGGTTAGTGGCGGCGATGACCACGACATCGTCGAGCGATTCGAGCCCATCGATCTCGGTCAATAGCTGGGAGACGACCCGTTCGGCGGCCCGGGATCCGACATCGTTACCCCGTTGGGGTGTAATGGCATCGACCTCATCGAAGAAGATCACCGACGGGGCGTGCTGGCGAGCCCGATCGAAGACTTCCCGGACTGATCGCTCACTCTCACCGACGTACTTATCGAGGATTTCCGGACCGTTGATCGAGATGAAGTTGGCATCGGTGGCGTTAGCCACCGCCCGGGCAAGCAGTGTCTTACCCGTCCCGGGTGGGCCATACAGCAACAATCCCGCCGGCGGATCGGCGTTGAGCCGATCGAACAGATCCGGATAGGCCAGGGGCCATTCGACAGCCCGGATCAACTCGCGCTTGGCCGCTGTCAGTCCACCGATATCGTCATAGACGACCGACGGGATTTCGACCGAAACGGACCGCATGGCGCTAGGTTCGACGGTCTGCAAGGCTGTCTCGAAATCATCGGATTCGATCTCGATGGTCGCAAGGATTTCATTGGGGATCGGATCCGGCCCGGGGTCGAGCCGGTCGCTGACGCGGCGCATGGCGCTGACAGCCGCCCGACGACAAAGCGCCTCGATATCAGCGCCGACAAACCCATGCGTCCGGTCGGCCAGTTCGTCGATATCAACCGCCGAGCCAAGAGACATCCCCCGGGTCCGCACCTCAAGGATCGCCCGTCGATCGTCGCGATCGGGAACGCCGATTTCGAGTTCATAGCCGAACCGGTCGCCGCGCCGAAGGCCCTCATCGAGCTCCTCAAGCCGGTTAGTGGTCGCCAGCAACGCGACGCCGTCGGTGGTAGCGAGTTCATCGATCGTCGGCAGCAGACGGACAGTACCGCGGCGATCACGGCCCGTCGCGTCATCACGGCTCGGCGCTAGGGCGTCGATGTCATCGAAAAAGACGATCGCCGGTGCCTGTTGGGTGGCGTCCTGGACGATCGATGCGAGCCGTTCCTCGCGATCACCGGTCGAGAGGCCGGCGATGGTCGGACTGGTAACGGGGATAAATGCCACGTCCGTCTCAGCACCGAGCGCCCGGGCGAGAAGCGTCTTGCCGGTTCCGGCCGGACCGTGAAGCAGGACGCCAGTCGGCGATGTCTGACCGAGTCGATCGGCCAGCTCCGGATGTTCAAGGGGCAATACGAGCGTCTCCCGCAGTTCCGCTAACTCCGCATCCAACCCTCCAACATCTTCGACGGCGACGGTCGGACGGATCGACCGCCGTTCACGGACGCCGGTCGCCGAGACGGGATCATCCCTAACCACGAGATCGGTGCGTTCGGTCACCCGGACCGGGCCATCGGGATCGATGTCGACGACGACGAACGTGAGCGTCAACGAGCCCCCGAGTAATGACGTCCGGACGGTGTCTCCACGGATGAGCGGACAGCCATCCAGTGCCGTGCGGATCGCCGCTTCGCCGCCGCTAACTTGGAGCGGTTGGGTCGGGGCAACGGTCACGGTAGTCGCGGGCCGGGTCTCCACTGGCGCGACTTCGACGGTGTCGTCGATCTCGGTATCGGCGTTGCGCAGGGCGGTCTCATCGAGCCGGATCGTTCCTGTCGGTCCATCCCGCCCGCTCGCGTAGACGGCCACGACGGTGCGTCGGCGACCGATGAGTTCGATCGTGTCGCCGCTTTCGATGCCGAGACGGTCGAGTGCAGTCTGATCGAGCAGCGCGTGTTCACGATCCGTATCCGGATCCTCGATAGCAGCGACGGTAAGCGAGAGCGTCATAGGTTGCCGTGGAGAGTGACGGTGATCATCGGAACGCGATCGCCAGCCCGAGCCGGGATCGTCGATGGAGACCGATTCTCACTAGCGTCAGTACTCGTGGAAGACGCGACCACACCGCGTACACTCAATGGTGTTCGAGCGAAACCATCGGCTCTGTTTGACGACCGGCCCGTGACAGTCGGGACAGACCCCCATGTCATTGCCGTCGGCGACCCGGGTCGAGAGATCCAAGAGAAGATCCTGGAGTTCGTCGATCTCTTCGGCCTGTGACTGGACTTGCTCTTCTAGCCGTTCGATCTGTGCCTCGTACTCTTCGGCCGCGTCGATATCAAGGACAACCTCGTCGTCGACCTCCGTTTCAGTGGTATCGACATCGACGTCTTCCTCCTCGAGTTCGGCTTCGTCCTCATCCTCGACGGTGGAGTCGCTCGGATCAGCCATATCGAACATGTACTTTTCCTAATATATTAAACCCCAGTACGAAGATCGGTAAATCAGTGATTTTGGCAGACGAAACCGCGATACTCGTCAGTCAGAAATATAATAATCAACAATTATATTAACGAGAAAACTATAATAATCCAATATATTTAAGTGTAGACATGTTCAATATGTCAACTGGATCATGTTCCCAAACGAGGTAATCCTGCAAATCGCAAAGGCCAACCCTCTCGCCCGGCCGGAATCGATCTGGCTGGCGCTGGGGACGGTGCTGATGCTACTGGGCATGGTGTACTTCATCGTCCGTGGGTGGGGCGTTGAAGACCCAGAGGCACGGGAATACTACGTTGTCACGATCCTCATTCCGGCGATCGCGGCAGCGTCGTATCTCTCGATGTTCTTCGGATTCGGATTGACCGAAGTCTCAGTCGCCGGCGAAACACGCCCGATTTACTGGGCACGGTACGCTGACTGGCTGTTCACGACGCCGCTGTTGTTGCTTGACCTTGCACTCCTTGTTGATGCCGATCGAGCGACGATCATTGGCCTCATCGGCCTCGACGGTTTCATGATCGTCACCGGGCTGGTTGGCGCACTGAGCGAAGTGCTGATTTACCGGTACGTCTGGTGGGTCGTCAGTGAGATCGCGCTGCTGTTCATCCTGTACTACCTGTTCACCATCATGACCGCCAAGGCCTCGGAGATGTCCGAGGACCGCGAGTCGACGTTCCTGACCCTCAGGAACCTCGTGTTGGTGTTATGGTTCATCTATCCGATCTGGTGGCTGATCGGAACGGAGGGTGCAGGAATCGTAAACCTCTTCGTCGAGACGCTTGGCTTTATGGTGCTCGATGTCACCGCCAAGGTCGGCTTCGGATTCATCCTGCTCCGGAGCCGGGCGATCCTCGGCGATGCCTCGGCACCAGAGCCATCCGCTGAGGCGGCAGCTGGCGAGTAACCAGCCTGATCCAACCAATCATCGTCTTTATTTATCGAACTAACAACCCTTTCATTAGCCACGGCCACGGGTGTGACATGACAGATGACCGTCACCGGCCATCGGTCGTCGACCGACATCGAGCGCCCACCGAACCCGATCGAACGAAGGCCTCATCGCGATGACGACACTCACCTATCTCGGCTTCCATGCGGTGTTCATCCTGCCGCCACTGGCAGTCCTCGCGACGACCGCCCGGCCGCTTGCCAACCGACGGCGGGCAATGTACGGCGGGATCGGACTGATGGCGGCGCTCGCGCTGTTCTATACGACACCCTGGGACAGCTATCTGATCTGGAAGGGCGTCTGGGGGTACGGTGAAGGCAACGTTCTCGCGACGCTTGGCTATATGCCCCTTGAGGAGTATCTGTTCGTGTTGCTTCAACCGGCAGTCACGGGGTTATGGCTCTGTCACGTTCGGATCCCGACCGCCAGCCAAATGACGATTACCGTGTGTGAGCGTGTGATCGGCGTGTTGGCCGGTGCCGCCATCAGTCTGATCGGCGTTGGACTGTTCGTCGGGACATCGACGCACTACATGGGGGCGATCCTTGCCTGGGCAGGGCCGGTGTTTGCGATCCAGTGGGGGTTCGGATGGCCATATCTCCGGCGCCACTGGCGGACGGTCTTCGTGGGAATCGGCGTGCCGACGCTGTATCTGTCGATCGCGGATCGGATCGCCATCGGCCATGGTATCTGGCACATCTCCCCGACCTACACGACCGGAATCACTGTTCTTGGACTACCGATCGAGGAAGGGGCGTTCTTTCTGATCACGAACGCCTTCATCGTTGAAGGGATCGTGCTGTTGTTGTGGGTGATCGAACGATGACGGCCGCAGTCGGTGCTGCCGACCGTGGATACACGATCGAACCGACGATCAGGCGAACCCTCCGTCGCGTGATCTTACGACCGGAGTGGTTTCTCATCGCGGCCGTGACGGTTGTCTTCACGGTCGATATCGAACTTCCGGTTGTCCTCCGCTACGGACCGTTGGCGGCCAGTGTCGTGTTCTTCGGTCTCCCACACGGCGCCGTCGATCATCTCGCCGTACCACGGGTCCGAGAGAACCGCCCGACGTGGCAAACATTCATCGGTGTTGGCCTTCTCTATCTCCTCCTGGGCGGAGCTTACACCGTCATGTGGTTTCTCGCCCCGGCGATCGCGTTCGGACTTTTCATCCTGCTGACATGGTTTCACTGGGGACAGGGCGATCTCTATGCGCTCGCCGCGCTCGCCGACGCCGACTACCTCGATACTGTGACGACCCGTTGGGGAACGATCCTCGTTCGTGGCGGGCTGCCGATGCTCGTGCCGCTCATCGGGGCACCCGATCGCTACCGAGCCGTCGCCGAACTACTGGTCGGGCTCTTCACGCCAGGCGCCGCCGAGGCGTTGGCGTGGATGTTTCAGCCGACCGTCCGCCTCGCCCTCGGTAGGGGCTTTGCGGCGCTTGTGATCCTCTCACTGGTCGCTGGGTTCCGGCGGGCTGGTGGAGCGACCCAAGCGTGGCGTCTCGATATCGGCGAGACGGGTCTCTTGGCCATCTATTTCCTCGTAGTCCCGCCGGTCCTGGCGATCGGGTTGTACTTCTGTTTCTGGCATTCGATCCGACACATTGCCCGGCTCATTCTGTTAGATGATCGAGCAGTTACGGCACTGCGTGACCGTCGGATCCTGCGGGCGCTCGGTCGATTCGGGAAGGACGCAGCCCCGTTGACAGCCGCCTCCATTCTCTTGCTTGGCGGCCTCGCCCTCTTGGTCCCCAATCCCCGTGCCGATATCCAGGGATTCGTCGCGATCTATCTGGTATTGATCGCGGTGTTGACGCTGCCACATGTGGTGATCGTCTCGGTGATGGACGAAGAACAGGGCTTGGCGGCCTGGCCGTCGCTGACAGGTTAGGAAGGCACGACCAAAGGAATGTGCCAAGAGTGGCGTGAAAACCGACAAACAGCTATGGGTTCGTGAAACTTCAGCCCGGTCTGTGGTTTCGGGGGAGACAGAGACACAAAGGCGGCGTGGAACATCCTTGCTGGCGGACTCGCGACCTAAGAGCGGGACACTTCAAAGGCACGCCTGTGAAGACTACGCTCCCTGTTGAGACGACGGTTGTGTCCCTGAAGCGTGTCGTGAAAGCAGAGAGCCACTGCCTCAAGGAGCGAGCGGCAGCGAGCGAGTAGACAGATGTGGTTCACGGGATCAGCTGTTCGCCGTCGTCGTCGTAGAGAGTGATCGCATCAACCGGGCAGGTCCGGGCAGCGAACTTCGCGTCGAGTTCCGCGTCCTCAGGGACATCCCGGACGAACAATCCATCCTCGATCTCCTCAGCACCTTCGAGTTCGGCCTTGCCAGCCTCCAGATTCTCGACGAACGCATCCCACTCGTGGATACATTGGAACATGCCCGTGCAGGTGTCCCGATCGTACTCGATGCGCATGCGGTGTGGTTACGCCGGCATCGGCAAAGTCATGGCGGTCGGATCCGACGGAGACGATAGTTTAAACCGGAGCAACCGACTATCCGAGGACAATGAACGTCGGGGAGCTGTCAGGCCTACCTGACGGCGCCATCGAACAACTCCGAGCCGATGGTATCGAGGAGCTGTATCCTCCCCAGGCTGAGGCCGTCGAAGCGGGCGTCCTCACGGGCGAGAATATCGTCGCGAGCGTGCCCACGGCCAGCGGCAAAACACTCATCGCCGCACTGGCAATGCTCGCGGCCATCGAACGGGGCGGGAAGGCGCTTTATATCGTCCCCTTGCGAGCGCTCGCGACCGAAAAGCAAGCCGAATTCGAGCAGTTCGAATCACTCGGGCTTGAGGTGGGCGTCTCGACGGGAAATTACGAGTCGACAGGCGAGTGGCTCGCCGCCAAGGACATCATCGTCGCGACCAGCGAGAAGGTCGACTCGTTGATCAGAAACGGGGCCGATTGGATCGCCGATCTCACCTGTGTCGTCGCCGACGAAGTCCATCTCGTCGACGATCGTGACCGCGGGCCGACCCTCGAGGTGACGCTTGGCAAGCTCCGAAGCACCGTGCCCGATCTCCAGACCGTCGCGCTCTCGGCGACGATCGGCAACGCCGATGAGATCGCCGCCTGGCTCGACGCCGAGTTGATCGATACGACCTGGCGACCGATCGATCTCCGCCGAGGCGTGTACTACGGGAACGCCATCCGTTACGACGACGGTGACATGGCCGAACTACAGGGTGGCCGCGAGAAGGCGACGGCGACTTTGGTCCGGGATACCTTAACCGACGGCGGATCGACACTCGTCTTCGTCAATTCCCGACGCAACGCCGAGGCCGCCGCGCGCCGTCTGGCCGATGTCGTCGACGAGACGCTCGCCCCCGATACCCGCGAGACACTCGAATCGGTGGCCGCGGAGATCCGCGACGTTAGCGACACCGAAACCAGCCGTGATCTGGCCGATGCCGTCGAGAAAGGGGCGGCCTTCCACCATGCCGGCCTGCAATCGGACCACCGCTCGCTGGTCGAGGACGCCTTTCGGGATCGTCGGATCAAAGTCATCGCCGCGACGCCGACCCTCGCTGCGGGCGTGAACACCCCCAGTCGACGCGTGATCGTTCGCGATTGGCGGCGCTACGACGCGAGCCGAGGCGGGATGGCACCGCTTGACACCCTCGAGGTTCATCAGATGTTCGGGCGGGCCGGCCGACCGGGCCTCGACCCGTACGGCGAGGCGCTTTTGATCGCCAACAGCCACGACGAACTCGACGAACTGTTCGAACGCTACATCCACGCTGATCCGGAACCGGTGCAGTCGAAGCTGGCCACCGAGCCCGCACTCCGAACGCATCTGCTGGCGACGGTCGCGACCGGCTTTGCGACGACCGTCGAGGGCGTCCGATCGTTTCTGGACGAGACGTTGTACGCCATTCAGACGACCGAACGCGGCCGGCTCGACCGCGTGATCGAGACGGTACTGGAGTACCTCGAACGCAACCGGTTCATCGAGCGTGACGGCGATGGACTGACGGCGACATCACTCGGACATGCGGTCTCCCAGCTGTACATCGACCCGATGAGCGCCGCCGAGATCGTCGACGGGCTCGAAGCCGCCGACCCCGATCAGGAGGTGACCGCACTGGGCTTGTACCATCTGATCAGCCGGACGCCCGATATGTACGAACTCTACCTGCGGTCGGGCGATCGGGAGACCTACACCGAATTGGCCTACGAACACGAATCGGAGTTCCTCGGCCGGATGCCCTCGGAATTCGACGAACACGCCTTCGAGGACTGGCTGGCCGCGCTGAAAACGGCTCGCATGCTCGCCGACTGGGGCGATGAACTCGACGAAGACCGGATCACGAGCCGGTACGGCATCGGCCCGGGCGACATCCGCGGCAAAGTCGAAACGGCCGAGTGGCTGTTACACGCCGCCGAACGGCTCGCTGGCGAACTCAATCTCGACTGTGTGAGTGCCATCCGGAAAGCCCGCTTGCGGGTCGAGCACGGCGTTCGCGAGGAACTGCTCGATCTGGTCGGCGTCCCGGGCGTCGGCCGCAAGCGGGCCCGTCGGCTCTACGAGGCGGGGATCGAGTCCCGCGCCGACCTCCGGACCGCCGAGAAGAGCACGATCCTCGAAGCGCTCCAAGGTCGCCGACAGACCGCCGAGAACATCCTCCGGAACGCCGGTCGACAGGATCCATCGATGGGGCCGGACGCCGTCGAGGCCAATACGGACACCACGGGGGCACGATCGAACAACACGAACGATGCGGTCGAAACGGACGACCCCGAAGAACAGGCCAGCCTCGGTGATTTCGGATGATCCTCCGCTGTGGCATGGCGAGCATCGACGCGGTCGATGAGTTCGTCGATCAACTCGATACTATCGGCGACACCTACGGTTGTACGGTCCAGGCGTTCGACGCTCGGTACGTCGCCAGCAGCGAGCACCTCCGAGCCGCACTCGAACACGCCGATCGGGCCATCGAACGGGACGAGGCGATCGCCCGCGACCGTGGCGTCGAAATCCTGCTGTACGCCGCCGGCCGCCGCCAGATCAACCGCGCACTCGAGATGGGTGTCAGCCCGGGCGAGCGACCAGTCGTCGTGCTCATCGCCGGTGAGACCGACGAAGCCGACGAATCCGTGGCTGCCGAGGCCGTCGAGACGCTGCTTGCAGATGAACGATCGATCGCGGCATGTCGGGACGAAGCACGGATCCGGGAATTCTTCGACATCACCGACGACGAACTCGCGGCGACCACGGCGACGCTCGCTGAACTCGTCATCGAACGCGTGGCACTGCTGGTCGTCGAGAGATGAGCCATGCCAGGTCCGATCGACGCCGATCGGTTGGCTGCCGCCCGGACGGTCCATCGCCGACTGATCGAAGCCGAGATGGCCGTCGACTGGGCCCTCACCTGCAGCACGAGCTTCGCGCTGCAGGGCGTCCCCGTCGAGCCGGACGATATCGATGTCCAGACCGATGTCGCCGGCGCGACGACGATCGAGCGGGTGTTTGTCGACTCGATCATGGAGCCGATCACCTGGACGCGCTCGGAGCAGCTCGGATCATATCTCGGCGCACTCACGCTCGAGGGGTATACGGTCGAAGTCATCGGTGCCCTGCGCAAACGTCGGGCCGACGGTTCGTGGGACCGACCGGTCGATGTGACCGACCACCGTGAATACGTCTCCATCGGGTCGATCGACCTGCCGGTGTTATCGCTCGAATACGATGCCAACGCCTACGAATGGCTGGACCGCACCGAACAGGCGCAACTGCTCCGGGACCACAGCTGAGAGCCGACGGCCGAATCGGACGTGATCAGGGCGTGGTCTCCGGGAAGAACCGCCCGTGGAAATCGTAGGGTAGCCGGTGTGGGAGCCGGGCCCGAGCCCGCTCCTCGAACGTCTCGCCGTCGAGGATCACGAGCCAGGAATCATCGCTGGCCGTATCGAGCATAACGCTGAGCACGACTCCATCGTCCTCGGCCGTCCCAGCAGGGCGGGGGACGAAGATCGGCTCGCTGCAGTAGGCATCCGACACCGAAAATTCCCACACGTCGGCGGTTTCGACATCGATCTTCAGGAGCGAATCGGGCCACTGGGTGACGTGTTCGTCGGTCGACTGTGTGTAGACGAACCGGTACGGTCGAAGCCAGACATCGGGCGAGACCGTCGGGAGTGCGGTGCCACCCTCGTAGATGGGATCGACGGTGATCTGTGATGTGGCCGAGAAATCGACCCGGAACCGACGGATCGACGCGGCGGGCGTATCCAGGCCGGATTCGAGATCGTCGAGATAGAGCGTCTCGACAGCGTCCGCATCGGGGATCGTCTCGAGGTCGACGACGAGCTCGCCGTCGCGTTCGAAGGCGTTGACGTGATGGAAGCCGAAGTACGGGTCCGTTCGGGGCTCGGTGACGATTTTACCGGTCGAGCGGTCGATGACGATAAACCGGGTACCGCGATCGGGGTCCCATTCGAAGTGGTCGATGAACGGTGGCTGTCGGCCGGGTTTGAAGAAAACCAGTGGGTTGACGGTGAACGGGAATTCCGTAAGGACGATGTAGGAGGGCGTCAGCGCGAAGCTATGCATGTAGGCGACCCGCTCGACGGGGATCGAGGCGATCGGCCGCCGATCGTCGGGGACAGTCATGGCATAGACGTGATACTGACTGGTCCGACCGAACTCGACCTCGAAGTTGATCCATTCCCCGGTCGCCGGATCGAACTGGAGGTGGCCACAGGCCAACTGGCCGCTCGGTGCCGGTCCCGAATATTCGAAATCGCCGACGGTTTCGAGCGTGTCGGGGTCGAATTCGACCCACCGTGGCGTCTCGGTCAGCGCGAAATATCGATCGCCAAGCCGCTCGGCAATGATATTGGTGTTGTCGTAGGTATCGGCGAAGAGAAAGGATTTGAGCCGCTCGCGAAGGGTTGATTCACCGGTCGCAAACCCGCCGTCGAACACCCCACGTTGTGCCTGCTCGTAGGCATCCGTCCGGAGAAACCGGTTCGAGTACCGGATGGTGTCGGCCGCGAAGGTGAACTTCCGGAGCATCGCGAGGCCATCGAACCAGTGATCGACGGAGTTCCCATTGATTTCGAACGTTCCCGGTCCATTGCGCAGCAACGAGCCGGTGAGCCATCCGGGGATCGTCCCCTCGACATCGAGCGGGAAACCCCGGTATTCCTCATCGACGCCCTGGAACCCGCTGGCGTAATCGGCTGGCACATCTCATCGATACGGATAAATCGGCTTACGCTCTGCGATCGAGACGGCCACGTGGAGGGATAATATGGTATCACGATTCAGGGATCGTCGATGACTTGCCCATCCGAGGGGGAACCGTCGGTGACATCAAACCGCTCTCGGAGATCCGCAGCCCGTGTCCGGATCCGGGCCAGCTCCTCTGCATCCTTGTTATCAAGGTGATGGTACACCAATCCCACCCGGTGATTGGTCCGGAGCTGCTCCTCGTTGCGATCGAGGAATGCCCAGTAGAGAGTGTTGAACGGACAGGCGTCCTCGCCGACCGCCACATCCGGATCGTAAGGACAGTCCGCACAGTAATCGCCCATCCGATCGATGTAGTTCGCCGAGGCCGCATACGGTTTCGTCGAGAGGACATCGCTTCCGAACATCCCCATCCCGACGACGTTCGGCGTCGTCACCCAGTGGAACGCGTCGGTGTAGGCGGCATGGAACCACCGGTTTACTGCGGCCGGTCGGACGCCGGCGAGCAACGCGAAGTTCGACAGCACCATCAGCCGCTGGATGTGGTGGCTGTAGCCACGGCGACGGACGCCCGCGACGGCGTCGGCGAGACAGGCCATGTCGGTCTCGCCGGTCCAATAAAACGCCGGGAGTGTTCCGTCGGCATCGAGCTGGTTGGCCGTCGCCAACTCGGGCATCGCCCGACGGTAGATGTGGCGGACGAACTCCCGCCAGCCGATGATCTGGCGGACAAACCCTTCAAGGCTCTGGAGAGGGATGTCCTCGCGTTCCGTACCCGCCTTGATGGCCCGTTCGACGACCTCGACGGGATGGAGCAACCCGAGGTTAAGTGCCGGCGAGAGCAGTGCGTGGTTGAGTGCCCACTCCCCAGCGACCATAGCATCCTGATAGGGACCGAACTCGGGCAGCCGGTGCTCGATGAAATCCTCGAGGGCCGTCAGGGCCTCCGATCGTGTCACCGGCCACCGAAACGTGACCGGATCCGCCCAGTCACCGCCATAGGGCGGCGTCTCGTAGCCGCCGGCGAACGTCTCATCGACCCACGCGATGACTTCCTGTGTCAGCTCGTCGGGTTCGAAGGCTGGTGGTTCGGGTGGATCGTAGTCAGGCGGGGGCGTCTCGCGGTTGTCCTCGTCATAATTCCACGTCCCGCCGACCGGCTCGCCATCGGCCATGAGATAGCCGGTGTCTCGGCGCATGAACCGGTAGAATTCCTCGTGACGGGGGTGATCGTCCCTGTCGGCCCACGCCTCGAACTGCTCGATCGAACAGAGAAAGAGGTCGTTGTCGACGGTTTCTAGCGTGCCACCAGCGGCATCGACCAGCGATCGCAACCGGTCGGTCCCGCCGTCGCTGGTCGATCGCATGGTGACCAGCGTATCGGCCGGCCAGCGATCGAAGTGCTCCGCGAAGCCGTCCGCGAACGTTTCGACCTGATAGTAGTCGACGCGACGGCCTGCCGCCCGGAGCGCATCGCGGAAGTGTCGCATTGCACTGAACACGAGCACGAGCTTGTGGGGATGATACGGCAGCCGGCGGGCGAATTCACGGGTCTCGATCATGCAGACCCGATCGTCCGACCGGCGGGCCACCGGCCCGACCGACCGGGTGAGTTGATCGCCTAAGACGAGAACGGTCATGAGGGCGACCTCCGGAACGACACTCCAAGCGTGTCCATCGCTGGGAACTGATGGTGTGGCGAGTAAAATGTTGCTGAATCAAGGTGTTCCGGAGGATAGAGGAGCTGGCGAGGATGCGGTACCGTCCGTTCCACAGCTGTTTCGAGCAAGAACAACGATTATAGGCCGTCGGGATGAGGGGTGGAGTAGCACATGGACCCACGTCACGTGGTGGTCTTCGATACCAAGCGGCCGAACCTCGCGATCGAACGGCAGGTGTTCGATGAGTTCGACGGTCCCGTCGAGATCGAGATGTCGCCCCACCGGACGGAGGCCGGCGTAATCGAGGCCGCGATGGATGCCGAGGGAATCATGGTCGATGCTGGGACGCCGGTGACGGAACGGGTTCTCGACGCGCTCGACGCGCTCAAGATCGTCGCTCGCGTGGGGATCGGTGTCGACAACATCGCCATCGATGCCGCCCACGATCGGGGAATCGCCGTGACGAACGTCCCTGATTACAGCGTCGATGAGGTCTCGACCCACGCCCTCGGATTGTTGATAACGTTGGCTCGGGAGATTCCGACCTACAACGCCGACACCGAGGCCGGCAACTGGGACTGGAAACGCGGCGTCCCCCTCTTTCGCCTCCAGGAACGGACGCTCGGCGTGATCGCCTTCGGACGGATCGGTCGGCGGATCGCCCAGAAGGCCAAGCCGCTGTTCGAGACGGTGGTCGCGTACGATCCATACCTTGATGACGATGTCTTCGAAACCCACGGTGTCGAACGGGTCGGCTTCGACGAGCTACTCCGACGGGCGGATGCGATCTCCATGCATACGCCACTGACCGAGGAGACAGAATCGATGATCGACACGGCCGCCTTTGAGACGATGGCGGCGGACGACACCGACGCCGGGATGATCCTCATCAACACGAGTCGTGGGGGCGTCATCGATGAGGAAGCACTGATCGAGGCGCTTGATTCGGGGACCGTCCGGGCCGCCGGCCTCGATGTGCTGGCGGAGGAACCTCCGTCGGATCGCCGCCTGCTCGACCGCGACGATGTGATCGTCACACCCCATATCGGGTGGTACTCCGAAGAATCCCGTGACGAAGTCCGTCGACGTGCTGCCGAGGAGATCCGGCGAGTCTTCCGTGGGGAGATCCCAGCAAACGACGTGACCACCGGCGCCGAGTGGCTGTAGCGTCGGGGATTAGCAGGATTCGCGATTGTCCGCATTCATTGTAACAACGCCAGACACAGATCGGGTACGCATCTAGAAGAGACCGAAACAAGCCAGCAGGATGGCAGCGAGAGTCCGTGGGCATGACAGAGGGGGCAGACAACTGGACACCGAGCAGATGCGGATCCTCAGTAGTTGCCGTCGGCGAAGAAAAGAAAAATCGAACTGAGACAAACGTAACCCCTGATCGCTGAACGAATGATCGCCAAACACGACGACACCATCGTCAGTAGTTAGCGGGATCAGCATGCTCTTTATCCGTGACCCCTATTTGACCATCCATGACGATCGACTCCCCGTTCTCGGCGGCCGTCGGCAGCGATCGGACCAACACCGTCGTCGAGTCGGTGATCCGCGAGATGACTCGCGAGGCCCTCGAACACGACGCGATCAACCTCTCACAGGGCATTCCCGACGAGGACGAGACGCCAGCTGTGATCAAACAGGCCGCCAAGGAGGCCATCGACGCCGAGAGCCAATATACACTCACCTGGGGGCTACCCGACCTGCGCGAGCGGGTCGCCGATCGGTATGCCGACTGGAAGGGTGTCGAGTACGATCCCGAGACTGAGGTGACGATCACGACGGGGACCTCCGAGGCAGTGATGTCGGCGATGTTCGCGCTGTGTGATCCCGGCGACGGGGTGATCTACTTCGAACCGACCTACGAGAGCTACATTCCGGCCACACAGTTCGCCGAAGGGGAGGGATATCCGATCGACATCACCGAGGACATGACCGTCGATCCGGCGGAGCTCCGGCGGGCGGCCGCCGATGCGTCGATCCTCCTGTTGAACACACCACAGAACCCCACGGGGAAGGTCTTCACCGAGTCGGAACTGGAAGTGATCGCGGAGGTCGCCCGCGAGGAGGAGCTCATCGTCATCACCGACGAGATCTACGAACACATCATCTACGAGGAGGACCGCTACGTCAGTCCGGTCGAAGTCGCCGATCTGACCGGCCGGACGATCGTCTGTACGGGCCTGTCGAAGACGTTCAGCGTCACCGGCTGGCGTGTCGGGTTCGCACTCGCCCCGAAACCGCTCTCGGCCCAACTCCGGAAGGTTCATGACTACACGACGATCTGTGCGCCGACGCCGTTCCAGCGGGCCGGCGTCGAGGCACTCTCGTTGCCCGATTCCTACTACGAGGAGCTCGCAGCGTCGTACGAACAGCGACGGGAGCTGCTCTACGAGGGGCTCCAGGACGCCGGGCTCGACCCCCGGAAACCGGCTGGGAGTTACTACATGATGGCCCGGTATCCCACCGAGGAGGACGACCACCAGTTCTCGCTCCGTCTGGCCCGGGAGGCTGGGGTCGCCGTGGTCCCCGGCAGCAGTTTCTATACCGATGGCGATGCCGACTGGGTCCGGTTTACCTTCTCCCGCAACGAAGCCACCCTCCGAGAGGCGATCGATCGCCTGGAGTCGAACCGGTGGTGGTGATCGGCCCGAATCGGATCGCCCGATAGTCGGGTCGCCACTCCGATACGACCTCGTGTTCGTGACCCGCCGTCGCGGGCGATCGCCGGATTGTTCACGCTTATTGTCGACCCCGGTCGTCGTAGAGTCATGGCCGAATCCGACGGTACCCGTTCACCACCGGTCGATACCGACATGCACGAACGACCCATCGAACTCCTTCAGGAACTCATCCGCTTTGACACCACGAATCCGCCCGGCGACGAGCGGGCCTGTGTCGAATGGATCGGCGAGCTCCTGGATACCTATGGCCTCGAATACGAGACCTACGCGAACGATCCCGACCGGCTGAATCTCGTTTCACGACAATCCGGCGGCGATGCTCCCGCCCTCCTGCTCTACGGCCACGTCGACGTCGTGCCGACCGAGGGGCAGGACTGGACCCATCCGCCGTTCGAGGGTGTCATCGAAGACGACCTCGTCTGGGGACGGGGCGCCCTTGACATGAAGGGCGGCGTCGCAATGATGACTGCCGCGTATCTGCGGGCCGCCGTCGACGATATCGATCTCGGCGGAGACCTCCTGCTCTGTATCCTCAGCGACGAGGAGGCCGGCGGAAGTGACGGGGCTGCGTTCATGATCGAGGAGCACCCCGAGGCTTTCGAGGGTGTCGAGTACGCCATCGGAGAGTTCGGCGGCTTCTCGACGGAGATCGCCGGCGAGCGATTCTACCCGATCCAAATGAACGAGAAGGTCTCCTGTCCGATGCAGGCAACGTTCACCGGGCCGGCCGGCCACGGCTCCTCGGCCCACTCCGGTGGCGCGATGGCGAAGATGGCCAAGGCGATCACGGCCGTCGACGAATCACGACTGCCGGTTCACATCGTGCCGACGGTCGAATCGATGATCGAGGGGATGGCCGAGGAACTCTCCCCGCCGACCGAGGACCGGCTCCGAGCGTTGCTCGATCCCGAACGGACCGACGACGCTCTCGACGAACTGGCCGCGAACGGCGAGGAGACCGTCGCTGACATGCTCGATCCGTTATTGCACAACATCGCCAACCCGACGGTGATCAACACCGGCGAGAAGGTCAACGTCA
>JBDGPX010000007.1:98962-112736 GCA_042219475.1 Halobacteriales archaeon | reverse complement strand
CATCCAAAAGGCCGATCAGGACGAGGTCGAACACGACTTCTGATCGGAGGAGACATACCGACGACGGTCCGACGATCGGTAATGTCATCGTTGTACCGTACAGTGCGACCGTTGCTCTTCTCGCTACCCGCCGAAACGGCCCATAACACGGTGACTACGGGCCTTCGGATCATCCAGGATACCCCGCTCGAACGGCTGTTGGCGGCCCGGTACACCGTTGGCGATCCACGGCTGGAAACCGATGTCTTCGGCTTGTCGTTCCGGAATCCGGTCGGGGTCGCCGCCGGCTTTGATAAAAACGGAGAAATCCCGAAAATCCTCGCTGCCCTCGGTTTTGGTCACGTGGAGATCGGGGGCGTCACCAAAGAACGGCAGGCCGGCAACCCCCGTCCGCGGATGTTCCGACTCGTCGACGACGGGGCGATCATCAACCGGATGGGGTTCAACAACGACGGCGCCGATCAAGTGGCTGACCGGTTAGCCAGCAGCCAGCTACCGACGGTGCCTATCGGGATCAACATCGGGAAATCAAAGGCGACGCCGCTTGAAGACGCCGAAGCCGACTACGCCTACACGTACGATCGCGTCGCCGAGTACGGCGACTTCTTTGTCGTCAACGTTTCGAGTCCGAACACGCCGGGGCTCCGGGAACTCCAACAACGCGAGCCATTGGAGCGGATCCTGACGACGATTCAGGACCGCGGTGCCGAGCCGCTGTTGATGAAACTCTCACCGGATCTAACCGATTCGGCGATCGAAGACGTGATCAACCTCGTCGACGACCTCGGGCTCGACGGGATCATCGCCACCAATACGACGACCGATCGACCGGCGTCACTACAAGATACCCATCGTGATGAGGAGGGTGGCCTCTCCGGACGACCGATCGAGTCCCGGGCGACCGAAACGGTACGATTCGTCGCCGAGCGGACGGACGTCCCGATCATCGGAGTCGGGGGCGTGTTCACCGCTACGGACGCCTACCGGAAGATCCGTGCCGGGGCGAGCCTCGTCCAGTTGTACACCGGATTGGTTTACCGCGGCCCCGCGATCGCGCGTGAAATCAATAGCGGGTTATTGGATCTTCTCGAACGGGACGGATTCGACAGCATCGAAGCCGCCGTCGGGGCCGATCTCTAAGTAAGAAACTATTGTAAACGAACACACGCAGTCCCGGAGTGAAGGACGGTTCGATACCCGGAAAACAGCCGGATGTCAGCGCAGCGCGTCGAGCCGGAATTCGAAGGCAGCAACCGGGAGCTCAAGATCGTGTTCGACGAGCACGGCCGGGTGGATCTCGCCGACCACGCCGACAGAATCGCCATCGATGACGATCGCAGCGGTCCGTCCGTCGATAAAGGAAGGATGTTCAGTCGGCGGCGTTTTGAGTTCGACATCGAAGTTCCGTGCGATCGCCTGTAGACGAGCCTTCGCGTCCTCGTAGGAGGCGTCGGTACGCGCCAACACCCCGGCAACCGTGCGCCACTCCGTGACACCGGTGTTCTCGCTATCATCGAGCTTAGCCGCCAGCCCGATCTCCGCGAGGTCCTGTGGATATGACCGGTGGGTGTTGTTCTCAAGGACCATCAGCATCGACGGGAGCGCCCAGGTCCGCAGGATGGTATACTCCGCACTGTAGGGCTCCTCGATGGTAGCGGGCTCGCCGCCACCGAGGACATCAGCGTCGGGAGCAATCCCCATCCGCTCGAAATTCTCCGTTTCGCTGATGAGGTGGAAGTTGAGCAGGTCTTCGAACCCAAGGCCGGTCAGTAGCGACCGAGTGGCGTTTTCGAGTCGGGACCGTTCATGTCGGCCACCGACGGTCGAGACATCCGGGTACCGTGGAACGAGTTCGTTAAACCCGTAGGCCCGTCCCACGTCGTCGATGAGATCCAGCGGATGGAGGATGTCCACCCGATACGGCGGGATAGTGACTTCATAGGCGGGTTCCTCATCGCCGTTCGTGGTCGCCTCGGCATCGAGTCCGGAGCGTTCGAAGAGATCAACGACCGTCTCGGGATCGAAGTCGATCCCGATCATCTTCTCGAGGCGTTCATGGGTAACCGACTTCTGTTTGAGCGAGAAGTCCGGCCGAGTGAGCGCACGGTCCTCGTAGATCACCTCGACGTCTTCGATGATCGCCCCGCGGGCATCGAGCGCATAACAGATGATGTTGCACATCCGATCGATCGTCCACTGATCGGTGCCGGTCATCTCGATCAGCAGCTCTCGGGAGTTGGTGGTGACCTCGGTCCGGCGGCCGTTGATCACTGGTGGGAACGAGAATAGCCCGATGTCATCGTAGATAGCCGGGTACCGCTCGTAGTCGGCGACGATATCGGCGTATTTGTCGCCGATCGGATGATCGGTAAGCACCTCTGCAGGCGTCATCTCTTCGTCGCTATCCAACGGCACGAACCGATCGCCGTCCGAGGCAATCCCTTTGTAGGTGATCGAGTTCGAACCGGCGCCCGCGGTCGCCGCCGAACCCTTCAGCATCGTCAGGTCATGGATCCCGATGGCGCCTTTCGCCCGGCCACGGCCCATTGTCGTATGGAGCTTCTCCTGGAGTTGGATCAGCGAGTCGAGCGCCTCGTCGTCGAGATCGACACCACGGACGATCGCACCGGTGACGTAGGGGCGTTCGGCAGGGACACTCTCATCGACGATATACGTCCAGTCGGCGTCGTTCGTGTCGGGCACGTACACCCCGCGATCGTCGCCGTACTGATACCGTAGCGATCGAGCGACCCCTTCGACCGAGAGCCGGTCTAAGCGGTCGGGGGCGAATTCGAGTTCGAACGCCCCGTCCTCGGTCTCGCCTTCGAATTCGAGCCCCAGCGCGAACAGGTCCGATTTCAGCTCGTCATCGTTCTTCTCGTCGTGACCGGTGAGTCGGCGGAGCTCATCGGGATCGACTTCGACGACGGGC
Organism: Halobacteriales archaeon; assembly: GCA_042219475.1. Taxonomy (GTDB): domain Archaea; phylum Halobacteriota; class Halobacteria; order Halobacteriales; family Hikarchaeaceae; genus Chewarchaeum. The sequence continues at coordinate 109,804 of JBDGPX010000007.1, read as the reverse complement.
ATCAGTAGACCACCTCCGTTTCGCGGAGCAATTCGAGATCACAGAGCGTCCCGTGGACATCACGGATGTCATCGAAGCCATACATGAGCATTAGGAGCCGTTCGAGCGAAAGTCCCCAAGCCATGACATCGGCCTCAACCCCGAGCGGGCGCAACACTTCATCACGAAAAATACCGCTGTTGCCGACTTCGACGAGTTCACCGGTCGTGGGATGGGTCCCAAAGAGCTCGAAACTCGGCTCCGTATAGGGGTTGTAATGAGGTTTATACTGTAGATCGGTGATGCCGAACTGCCGATAGAGTTCCTCGAACGTCCCCATCAGGTCCCGCACCGACAGCTCCTCGGCCATCACCCAGCCCTCGATCTGGAAAAACTCAAGGAGGTGAGTCGGATCAAGGGTGTCGTTACGGTAGACTTTCTCGACACTGAAGTACCGCTCGGGCGGATCGAGCTCGCCGATCTCATGACCGGAGAGATATCGCATCGACAGCGAGGTGGTATGCCCCCGGAGAGCGATCGCGCGGGCGAAGTCTTCGTCCCAGGGAGAGTGATACCCCTCGCCGTCTTCGCCGACGCCGTTGCGGTGGGCGTCCTCGACGCGATCGACCAAGTCCTCGGGTAAGGATTCGATGTGGGTCGGTTCCTCGAGGGCGAACCGATCCCAGTGGGTTCGGGCGGGATGGTCCTGTGGCATGAACAGACAGTCGTTGATCCAGAAGTCGGCGTCGGCGTGAGGGCCTTCCATCTCCTTGAACCCCATACCGACGAGGACATCTTTGACGCGTTCTGCGGTCTGACGTAGGATGTGGACCTTCCCGCCGTCGAGGGTTTCGGCGTCGGCTTCGACGTTGTACTCGGCGAACGCGACGTCCGCCCACTCCCCGGACGTCAACAGTTCCGGCGTCAGCTGGCCGACGCCCTCCTGGGCCTCGATCCCCTCCATCAGGGCCGTAACCCCTTCGTCGGTGAGGGTAACCGAGCGGACCGTTCGCTCGCGCCGTTGCAGGAGATCGCGGCGTTCGAGCCGGTCGAGGACATCGTCGGCATAGCGCTCTTGGATGTCTGTCTCGCCGGCAGCGAGCGCCTCAAGCACCGCCATCTCGGCATCGGCGGCCGGATCGGCGTCGGGGTCAGCACTGATCTCGCCGTCATCGATCACCCCATAGCCCTTCCGGGCGTAGTTCGAGAGAGCGATGTCGTTCTGTGGGCCCTCAAGGCCGGCGTCATCGAGGACCGTGCCCATCTCGACCGGGGCTGTATCGGCCCCGTGGTCGATGGCAGCACGGTAAAGACGAATTTCCGGAAGGGTGTCCGCGGCGTATTCGGCACCTTCATCGGTCAAAGTGAACTCTTCATCAGTCGATTCTATGACATCGACGAGATCGGCTTCCTCGAGTTCGAACACCGCACCGGTAACCGTCTCCGGCGCCTGGTCAGTTGCTTCGGCGAGCTCGTCGATCGTCTGTGGGTCGGTCGCGCTCGCGGCTTCAAGCACCGCGAGTTGTGATCGTGGCAGTTGCATGGTGGATATACTGGAAACCGTGGATCGGTGATCGTGTTAGCCGTGATACCGGAAGGCAGCAGTTAGCCGTTCCGACTGCGGGACGGTACGCTGTGGCCGATGGGTGGCCTGCTGGACGGTTTCGGGACCGGCGTCGGTTTCCCGACGGCGATCCGTTCACCGCCCGGTCAGGCGAAAAAGAAGCCGAACCCCGTACTGTAGCCCTCGGCATCGGTGCACTGACACTGGCGAATGCGGGGTTGGCACGCCATATCCGTCGTTGACATGGGCGACTGCAAAAACGTTATCCTCTCTTCGCCGGTCCCAGGAGCGATCTCGGCCGTTACCGGCGTCGTGGGGATGCGAGATCGAGTTCCAGCTCCTCGAGCATCGGCTCGACCTCCTGTCGCTTCTCCTGGTGGTCGGCGAGGAATTCCTTCATGAGCTCGGCAGCCTGTTCCTTACAGTCGCCACAGAGGCGGTCGCCGTTGGCACACTCCTCGTAGACCCGCGTTGCGAACTCGTCGTCGTCCTGGGCCAGTAGATACGCGTAGAGCTCATAGACCGGACACTGATCGGGTTCGCCGCCGAGTTCGCGCTGGAGTTCCGCCGTCTCACGGCCGCCGGTCGTTGCCGCTTTGACCTTCTCGTAGCCATCCTCGGGGTCATCGAGGAGGCTGATGTGACTCGCCGGCACCGAGGAAGACATCTTCCCCCCGGTCAAGCCGGTCATAAATCGATGATAGATTGACGATGGCGGAACGAATCCGTAGCCGCCGTGGTCGACTTCAACTTCGCGGGCCAATTCCTCGGCAGCGTCTCGTTCGAGATCGAACGCGTCGATGTGGGCGTCATAGACCCGTTTCTCGCCGTCGATGGCGTCGATCAGGGCGTTGAAGGCTTCCTCGGTAGCGTTACGGTCGAGAAATCGGATGCGCGGCTCAAGGGGTTCTTTGCCGGCCTCGCGGAGTTTGGCCGCGATCGAGTCGACCTTGTCGGGATTCCAGTCGGCATCGGCCTGGGTCGTCGTAAGCCAGTCAGCGGCGTCCTCACACCGCGGAACTGGATTATCGTCGTCGACGTATTCCTCTCGGTGGGTGTAGGCAGTAGCCAACAGCGCCCGTTCCTCCTCATCAGCGGCCTCGAAGCTGGCGTACGCCTCGGTGACACCGAAGTATCGCAATCGGGCAGCGAGATCACGGGTGAGGCGAACGTGCGGGTCCTGGTCCGGACCGACGGGAATGACCGTCGGCTTCGGCTCATCGAGCTGTGGGTAGAGGATATCCGCGGCTTGGGTGATGACACTCTCGAGGTGAGAGATGTCGGTCTCGCCGTCGAATCCGTAGATGGCCTGCATCTCCGAGAAGTTGGCTTCGATACCTAACTCGAAGGCGAGATCCTGTACCTGGCGATTGCCGGACTGGCGGTAGAGTTCCCCCCCCTCAGGATCGAACCCAAGCGCCAGAAGCGAGAGCAGATAGTTCCGGGCGTGTTCGTCGATTTCCGCCCAGGAAAGCCCCCGGGCGGAGTGGGCTTCTAGGTCGGCGATCAGGCCGTAGGCGTCGGCACCCTGTTTCTGATGCCAGATGATCTCATCGAAGACCATCTTATGCCCGATGTGGGGATCACCGGTCGGCATGAATCCCGAGAGGACGGCCGCCGATTCGTCGTTCCGCAACGCCTCGGCGACGCGGTTGTAATCCCGATGACCGAAGATGATCCCGCGTCGCATCAGATAATGCGGGTTAGGTACATCGGGGAGGACATCGTCGAATTTCTCGATACCGAAGTCCCGAAAGAGATCGCCATAGTCGTCGATCGTAGCCGATCCCCACGGATCGAGAACGGTCTCATCGGCACCGGTGGCCGCACCACCGTCGGTCCGTGCTGTCGCATCGGTACCATCGGCGTGGGTGGTAAGCTCGGGATTCGGTACGTCAGTGGCGTCGGACTCTGAATCGGACTCATGTGTCATGGTTCTCGGAGCACACTCCCGGGAATTTGGATCGGGACAGCATCGGCGGGGCCGGTACGTACTCGATGGATACTGCTGACGGTCGTTAACCTTGTCGAGTCGATGCGAGAGTTCGTGTCGGGTGTGGGTAGCGACATCTGGCGACGGGGAAACGGAATACTGAGCGGTCGGGACGGGTGATCGAAAGAAAAACGGAGGGAGCAACGTGCGACTGCCACCGAGTGAGGCCCGGAGGACGCCGGTCACGATACTGTCCGTTCACAGCGCGGACAGCCAGCGCCACCGATCGGTAGCCAGCGGGACGCGCATATCCGAGATGACAGCCAAGAGCCACTTAGGCGTTATTATCAGGGCGTCACGCGCTCAAAGGAATGCCAGGAGATGGTGCTGCCGTCGGCCAGCGCGAACACGATCTGTTTTCTGACGCCGTGGGCAAGCCGGACGTCGAGGGCAAGCTCCCGTGGTGACAAGGTCGTATCGGGGGGCAACACGCGTACAAGGCGTTCGGAGTGACTCAGGGAATCGACCGTCTCGAACGCGCTGTAGGTCCTGAAATCGGCGCCGAATTTGAACCCGGTTTTGGGGACGACCGATCGATCACGCAGGGCGGTGTACACCTGTAATCGACGGCCGAACGCGTCGCCACCGATTTCTCGTCCTCGGTCGAGTAGGCGATCGGGACCGCCCTCGACGGTGAGCCATCCGTTCCGGGCGAGATAGGCAGCCTCGACGAGCGAGAGATGCAACGTCGAGAGCGCCTCGTCCGCATCGACAGCACCCAGTGGTTGCCCGTAGAACCCCTCCTGATAGAGCTCCGCCGGCGGGTCCCAGACGACGACGCGGTCAGTCAGCAACGTCCCGGAGACGGCCGGTGGCGTATACGCCGCTGAACCCTCGTAGTCAGGGCGGCTCGCACCGAGATAGGTGACCTCACCCTCCTCGTCGATGATCGCCAGGAGATCATCATCGAGGTCGGCGATAGGTACCGATGCATACTCATCGAGAACCCGAACCCGATAGGCGATATCACCGTCACACGGACCCTGTCCGCGCGGATAGACGTAGAAATCGATCGCCGGCTCCGCAGTATCGACGGCATCGATCGTGGTCACCCAGTCGGGCTCGGCTGGCGAGAGGTAGAATCCGCGCTCACGGAAGTCGGCATAGACCAGAAATCGGGGTCCGAAGGACGGATCAGTGGCCGCGGCAGTTTCGACGAACGCCGGAAAGGCCTCATCATCGACGGCCTCGAGATCACCGCGAAACAGCAGGTGGGCGGCCTCGACCGGCGCCACGGCGATCTCGTTGCCCTCCAACGGATAGCCATAGCCACGCGCGTCGTGGAAGCGCTGCCGGGCGTCACCGCCGATCACGATGGTCCCATCGCGACGGTGGCCGTGCATACCGCATCCGAACGCGTCAGTCGGGAAAGCCGTGACGGTGTCGCAGGCGGGTCATCAAGAGTGACAAAATAGTTGAACCCGACCATCGAGGAAACCGACAAGACCAGCTATGGCCGGGACGGTGATGCGACGGACGCTACGGTGGCTGTTCGGCGAGGAAGGAACCGTCGCCGCGGAGACGGAACTCCAGATCGTGATGGGATCGACGGCCATGTCGGTGGCCGGGATCTTCGTCATCAGCCCGATCGTCTCGGAACTGGCGGGCCCGTTTAGCGTCTCCGAGGCGGCAGCGGGCCAACTCGTGACGGCGTTTACCGCTCCGTCGATCGTGCTAGTGCCGCTGATGGGTGCCCTCGCCGATCGGATCGGTCGGAAGCCGGTGTTGGCCGGCGGGCTGCTGATCTTCGCCGTCGCCGGGGCGGCCGTCGCGCTGACGCCGTCGTTCCCGATCGCACTCGGGTTGCGGGCCATCCAGGGATTTGGTTACGCCGCGATCATCCCGATCGGGGTGGCCATCCTCGGTGATCTCTACGGCGGCGGTCGAGAGGCCACGGCCCAGGGGCTGCGAACCGCCAGCATCCAAGCGACGAACCTGCTCTCACCACTACTAGCTGGAGGGCTCGTGCTTGTCTCCTGGCGGTATCCGTTTTTGCTGTTCCTCGTCGCGATTCCGATCGCCGCATGGACGTGGCTCCGACTACCCCGGATCGACGCCGCCGAGCCGACATCGCTGCGGGCGTATAGCTATGATCTGGCGACCTCACTGAGCCAGCCTGTCATGGGATCGATCATGCTGTCGTTCACCATCCGATTCCTGTTGATCTTCGCCTTTTTCGCGTATATCTCGGTGTTGTTGGCCGAATCGATTGGAGCCTCGGCCGTCACCAGCGGATTCATCGTCTCGGCATTCGGCCTCATCTCGCTGCTCACCTCGACGCAGGTCGGGCGGCTGACAGCGGTAGCCAACACCTTCCTGATCATGTTCGTTGGCTTCCTGGCCCTCGGCGGCGGTCTCGCGATCATGGGAGTCGCCGGCTCACGAGTAGGCCTCGGGGCCGGTGTGCTCCTTGTCGGGCTCGGAGCCGGCGTGACCGGCCCGGTACAAAAGAGCCTGGTCACCCAGCTCGTGCCATCTGCCCGCCGGGCGGGCGCCGTATCCTCGGCAGTCGTCTTCCAGAGCGTCGGGCAGGCAGGTGGGCCGCTAGTGGTCGGGATTGCGCTGGGCATCATCTCGGTCGGGCAGGCGTTCGTGGCCGTCGGTCTTCTCGGAGGCACCATCGGTGCCCTGCTGTTGGGGATTGCCTATGCTCGCTCGGAGCGATCGGACATCACGTAGTCAGGCATCGCCCCGGCAGGTCGCATCGAGACAACGCCGACCGGTCGGTGTCTCGAACGCTGGAAGGCCACAACGGTCACACACCCCGTCGACGGTCCCGTGTGGCACGACGAAACCGGTCTCACACGCGGGGTATCGCTCACAACCAGCCAGGAGGCTGCCCCGCCGTCGAATCCGGAGCTCGCCCGCACAATCAGGACAGTCCCACGCCCCATCGAATCGCTCGGCGACGGCATCATCGAGCGGATCACAGGCCCGATCGATACAGAGTTCGAAGAGAGCACCACGCTCGACCTGCATCCGCGGGAGCCCACAGTCCTCACAGGCAGCCTCAAGCAGTTCGGCATCGGTCGGAATACCGTAGCGGTCACCACAACCGAGACACGACACTGCTCTGTCGGCCCGGATCAACGTCCCCCCACAGTCCGGACACGAGCCGACGGAATGTCCGACGGCGGAGATCGGATACTGGCCCCGACCGTGTTCGACGTGGCTCCGGACTGAGAGTCGTCGATCGTCATCGGTCGCTGTGATCACGAATCCGGAACGGTCAGTCGTCAGCGAGAGGTCCGTCGGTCGCGTAAGCCACGCGACGGGTCGATAGCCATCAGGGTCGTGGATCAACAGAGTGTTATCGGGCTTGAGGAGCACCACAACGAGGCCTCGCTCCTGTCGGTCAAGCGTTGCATCACGGTATTCGACGGTACACTCCCCGGCGAACACACGCATGGGTTCGGTCGCCATCGAAGGAAGGTGGTCGCGTTCTCAACGATAAACTCTGGGACCACCAGGGGTCAGCCTCGCCGATCCGGTTCGGAGTACTGAACCCCTCTCGCGGGCACGAAAACCACAACACAGGGAGCAATTCGACCGAACGATCACACCGACCGGACCGACGTCACCGACGATCTCGCTGTCGTCCTCCTGCCTCGAAAGAGGGCTTAATACCTGCAGTTAGTTAAAGGGAGATTACTACTGTAGTTCGTGTATGCGCGTACTTCAAACAGTAGTCGATCAACTCCTCTCTAATGTCTTCAGCCTCATCGGTTGGACGATAATCGTCACACTGTTAGTGATTTTACTGTGGTTATTGGGTCGGATGGGATTCAGACAATAAAATCCCCGACCCGAAGCCACACGTGAACACGAAATACGGGAATGGCCAAAATAAGAAAACGGGTGAACTAGCTCGGCAACAAGCGATTATCGGTTAACAGCGATAGAGAAAGAAGGGAAAACCAACAACACCACACCCGATCCGTGATGACAGCAGTTCATTGATATTGTATCCCCATCGAACGAGGTAAGTGCGCCATCAATCCCCCAGACACCACTACCAGATCGGACGAACCATTTAATCCTCGACCCGGATTAACGGGGAAACATGTCGACGCTCGCCCGGATCCGAACTTATCCGATCAAGGCGCTTGATCCGCTCGATCTCGAAACTGCCCGAATCACCGACGTTGGCGGCCTCGAATACGACCGTCGCTATGCAATCGTTGATGAGGGTGGGAAGTACGTCAACGGCAAGCGGACGGCGGCAGTCCACCGGCTCCGTAGCGAGTACGACCCCCACAACGACATGCTCACGCTCCGCATCCAGGGTGAGGATGATGCCCGCCAGTTTCACCTCCAGGGAGACCGCTCCGCACTCAAGGAATGGCTGAGCGATTACTTCGATCTCTCAGTCCAGCTCAAGGAGCAGACCGGTGGCGCCCAAACCGACAGCGGTGCAGGCTGGGGCCCGACGATCATCAGCACCGCCACTTTAGAGACAGTTGCCGGCTGGCATGATATCGATCTCGAGGAAGCCCGGCGCCGGTTCCGGCCGAACCTCGAAATCGAAGGCGTCGAGGCATTCTGGGAGGATCGGCTCTTCGCCGGCGAGGACGAGGCCGTCCGGATTCGGATCGGGGATGTAGTCCTCGAAGGTCGTGGGCCGGTCCCGCGCTGTGTCGTGCCGACGCGACACTCCTACACCGGCGAAACGGACGAAGGGTTCCAGTCGACGTTCGTCGAGCATCGCGAGGCGACCATTCCTGACTGGGTCGATCGCTCACAGTTCGATCACTTCTTCATGCTGATGACCTTGACGCGGATTCCCGACGCCGAGCGGGGCAAGGAGCTCGCGGTCGGGGACCCGATCGAACGACTGGAAGTCATCGACGCGCCGGCGTGAGCAGCCTCGGACGCCGACTGTCTCAGACGAGTTCGACCGTCCGGGAGTCCGTGATCGGCGACAACGGCAGTTCCGGGAACGTCACCTCGATGGTGAATTCGATCGTGTCGGCACCGCCGAAGATCGCCACGGGAACGGTAAGCGTATCACTGAGAAACCCCGACTTCGTCGTCATCTCGGTGCCGTTGGCGAGCACCCGAACGCCAACCTGAGCATTCCCAGCGGTCGTCCGGACGGTGACCTCACGGATCTCCCGATCGCCGGCGTCGATCGTCGACGGGAAATCCCCCCACTCGATCCGAATATCGGGGAGATCGGTGACGTCTTGTGTTATCCGGTTGGCGATGCCCTCAGTGAGTCCAGCTTCGACCAGTGTCCCGATACCCGCCGCCTGGAGATCCGTAAGCGTCTCGATGCCCGCCGCCGCGAGCGTCTCGGCACGGCCAGCGCCGATCCCATCGACGGCCGTCAATCCGACAGCCGTCGACGAAACACCGTGTTCGACACGCGCGGTGACCCGCCGTACGGTATTGGCGGCCCTCGGATCGCCGAAGCGATCGGCAAACGCCCCCAGTGCCGAGAGCAGTCGCTGGGCGTTCTGACGGATGATCCAGGCATCGCTTCGGAGATCGGCGGGGATCGAATCCCGCATGCTTGCCCGCAGGATCGCGAGGACCTTCCGCTGGCCGGGATCGCGATCGCCGGCCTCATAGCCGAGGACCGTCTCGATAGCTTCCTGTTCGGTCTGGCGAGCACTCACGCTGGTGAACTCGGCGGCCCGGGCGACACAGTCGAGGATCGCATCGGTGTCGAGATCGCCGTCAGTGCCCCGGACGAGTCCGGCGAACCGTTCGGCGGTATCCAGCCGGAGGTAGTACTTCGATGCCAACTGACCTAGTGGTGTCGCCGTCACACCGAGGTCGGCGTCGGTCTCGACGAAACCCCGGTCGACGAGGGCTTCGACGGTCGTCCGGACCCGCTCACGGAGGTCCGGGAAGCCGTAGGCGTCCGGCTGACTCTGGGCGCGGACGTAATAGAACGTGGTTTCGAGCCATGTCATGATATCATCGAGATCCCGGATCGTCCCCATCGCGATCTCGGCGACGAGGTGTTCATCGAGATCGTCGGCCAGCCGTGATTCGATATCGGTCCCGTCCCGGAGCAACCGACGATATTTCTCGGCGTCATCGTTGTCACAGATGATCCATCCATAGCCGACATCGTCGTAGCCCGGCCGGCCCGCCCGCCCGAGCATCTGGAGGACATCGATCGGACTCATATCGACTTCGCCCTCGAGCGGATCGTGGAGTTTCGTATCCCGAATGATGACACAGCGCGCCGGCAGATTGACACCCCACGCAAGCGTCGAGGTCGAAAACAGCAGCTGGATCCGGCCGTCACGGAACCACGCCTCGACGCGGTCTTTGTCGTTTTTCGAGAGACCGGCGTGGTGGAATGCCACGCCATCGACGACCGACTGACGGAGGGTGTCGTTGTCGATCTCCTGGGCGGCGGTGTGGAAGTCGTAGTCGCCGCGGGCACCCATCGGGACATCCCGCTCGGCCAGCACGTCACGGGCCTTCGTGGCTGCGCGGACGGTGTCCTGCCGGGAGGAGACGAACACGAGTGCCTGTCCGTCATCACGGATGTGCGGCTCGGCCAGATCGAGCGCTCGGTACAATCGTCGGTACTTATCGGCGAAGGCATTCTCGCCGTGGGTGTAGGTCTCGACCCCGGAGTGGAGCGTCACCGGTCTGTACTCTTCGCCGAAGGCGAGGGTGGTTTCCGGCGGCGCATCGAGCCAGTCGGCGACATCGTCGATGTTCGGCATCGTCGCCGAGAGGGCGACGATACGGGGATCACACAACCGCCGGAGTCGGGCGATCGTCACCTCCAAGACGGAGCCACGCTTCTCGGAATCGAGGAGATGGACCTCATCGATGACACAACAATCGATATCGGCGATGAACCGGTAGCGATCGGAGTCGTGCTGGCGGGTCGCTGAATCGACCTTCTCGGGAGTCATCACCAGGACATCGGCATGGGCGGCACGGCGAGGATTGAGATCGCGTTCGCCGGTGACGACATAGACCGAATGGCCGAGTTCCTCGAAGCGTTCCCACTCGCGTTCCTTCTCGTTGGTCAGCGCCCGCAGCGGCGCGATAAACAGCGCCGTCCCGCCGTGCTGGAGCGTTTTGATGATGGCGAGCTCGGCGAGGGCAGTCTTGCCACTAGCCGTAGGCGCGCTTGCAACCACGTTCTCGGTCGTCTCAAGCAACGCCGGCAACGCCTCACGTTGCATTCGATTGAACGTCTCGAAGGGAAACGCCTCGGCGAACTCCGGAACGACCTCGGCAACGTCCATCCACTCATTGGCAATCGACGGGCAGGCAAAGGCGTTTCTTTCGCGGCCATCAGCCCGTCGAGGCATCGGCGGCATCAGCG
>JBDGPX010000007.1:0-98952 GCA_042219475.1 Halobacteriales archaeon | reverse complement strand
GGACAAGCATCCCGGTTCGAGTCGAATACGCATAGTAGAGCCCGAGTCCGATCGCCGCCAAGAGGTTCGAGAGCGTCACGGCCCAGAAGACCGCCATAATGCCGTATCCCAACCAGAGCCCGCCGAGCGCGGCGATCGGCAGCCGAACGACCCAGAACTGCAGGAGCGTGGCCATGAAACTCGTGCGGGTACGCCGGGCGCCGTTGAATCCCCCCTCAAGCAGATATGCCATCCCGATCGCCGGATATCCATAGGCGAGGATCCGGAGGTAATCGACCGAAAGATCGAACGCTTCGGCACCCAGGTCTGGGGCGATCCCGGTGACGAGCGGGACCGGGACGAGCCACTGGATCAGGGCGATGACTGCGAGCGCACCGGTTGCCACCGCGACACCGAGCCATGTGACCCGGCCCGCACGCGACGGATTACCCGCTCCGAGATTCTGGCCGACGACGCTCTGGGTCGCCTGCTGGAGGCCGTGTGCGGGGATGAACGCGACCGCCGCAACGCGGGCGCCGACGGTATAGGCTGCGACACCGGGCGGCCCACCGGCCGCGAAGACGACCGAAATGATGATGACTCGGACCGTCTGGCGGGCCGCCTGCTGGGCCGCCGTCGGGATGCCGACGTCGAGGAGTTCGCGGTGATCGGCACGATCGATCGTGACCGCCGCACGCGACAGCATGTCCCCGTTGCGGCCGCGAGCGATGAGACCTACTCCCAGGAGAAATGACCCCGTATAACCCAACATCAGTGCAAACGCCGCGCCCTCGACACCCAGTGCCGGCGCCGGGCCCAGCCCGAAGATGAGGATCGGATCCAACACCACGTTGATCGCGACGGCAAGAACGTTCAGGTATAAGGCTGCTCGTGAATCACCCCAACCGACGAACGCGCCTTCGACTGTATCAGACAGGGCGAGAAACGGGAGTCCGAGACCGATGACGGTGAGATATTCCGCACCCATCGCCGCGACGGTGTCACCGACGGTCTCCGGCTGGGTCGCCGTGAGCAGTCGCGTTACGGGCGCTGTCACCACACCCGTGAGCACGCCGAGGCCTACGCCGATGGCCGCGGCGACCGTCATGCCGGTGAACAGCGCCCGCCGAGCCCCGCTGATGTCCTCGGCGCCGACTCGCTGGGAGACGAGTACCTGCGTCCCGAGATAGGGCGCGATGACCGCAAAGGCAACGAGCAGGGCGTACAGTGGGAAGACAAGCCCGACAGCCGCGACGGCATCACCGCTGAGCCGGCCGAGCCAGAAGAGATCGACGAGCTGTTGGAGTACCTGCATGAGGTTTTGTACCAACAGCGGGGCAGCGAGCACCAACAGTGGCCGGAGGAGCGGCCCCTCGGTGATCTCTTCCGGCGAAATTTCGAACATCGATGTGATATTATATGCTATATGTTACCATGGAATATGTGTTAAACATTAGCAGACAAGAGGGTCCAGCGGAACGGTCCTGAACATGGCGAACCCATCAGCAATGGTCGATACGGTGACAACCTTGCGGCCTTGGACAGTCGGAAGCCCGGCGCTCGTTGAGGAAGGGGGCTCCGCCTTGCGATCAAGCTGAACCGTGGGTCAATCCATTACCTGAGAGTTACGAAAGGCCTTTGACGAACGGCGTTGATTTTTCCGCCGTATGGCACGGGGTTGGTCGTGAGCCTCCTGCACCGCGATCCGCAAGATAAAATCGGTGTCCTCGACGAAGACGGGCAGGTCATCGATGGAGCAGCAGCCCCCGATCTCGACGACGAGAAGCTCGTTGGGATGTATCGGGATATGCGCCTCGGCCGGCACTTCGACGAACGAGCGGTCAGCCTGCAACGTCAAGGTCGGATGGGAACGTACCCCCCGCTCTCGGGACAGGAGGCGGCTCAAGTCGGGAGCGCGTATGCCCTCGATGAGGATAGTTGGCTCTTCCCGAGTTACCGCGAACACGCTGCCCTCTACATTCGGGGTGTTCCGCTGGGACAGATACTTCAATACTGGATGGGTGATGCCCGCGGGACACATACGCCCGAGTCGACGAACGTGTTCTCGATCGCTGTCCCGATCGCGACACAAATCCTCCACGCCACTGGCGCCGCCTGGGCCGCGACGCTCCGTGACGAAGACCGGGCTTTCCTCGTCAATTTCGGCGACGGCGCGACCTCGGAGGGAGATTTCCACGAAGGATTGAATTTCGGTGGAGTCTTCGACGCCCCATTGATATACTTCTGTAATAACAACCAGTGGGCGATTTCGGTGCCACGGGAGCGCCAGACGGCCGCCGAGACGATCGCCCAGAAGGCAACAGCCTACGGCTTCGAGGGCGTCCAGGTCGACGGCATGGATCCCCTGGCTGTGTACAAAGTCACTCAGGCCGCCCTCGAGAAAGCCAAGTCGCCCGGTCCAGAGGAACACCGGCCGTCGTTGATCGAGGCGGTCCAGTACCGGTTTGGCGCCCATACGACGGCCGATGATCCCACTGTTTACCGGGAAGAGGAGGAATTAGAGCGGTGGCGTCGGCGTGATCCGATCCCCCGGATGGAGACGTTCCTCCGTGATCGGGGATTGCTCGATGACGAGCGCATCGACGCCATCGAGGCCGAAATCCGCACGGAGGTAGCCGACGCCATCGAGGACGCCGAATCGACCGAACGACCGGATCCCAACGATATCTTCGAGCACGTCTTCGAGGAACCGACGCCCGCCCTCCAGGCCCAGCGAGGATGGCTCGAACAGTTCCGAAACGAGTACGGGGACGGGGTCATTCTCGAAGACTGACAACCACGGAACGAACCAACACGCACACGATCAGGATATGAGCCAGGCAGAAACCACCGAGGAAACCCAGAACCTCACGCTCGTACAGGCCGTCCGAGACGCACTACACGCCGAAATAGATCGTGACGACGACGTGCTCGTCATGGGCGAGGACGTCGGCAAGAACGGCGGCGTCTTCCGCGCGACCGAAGGACTCTACGAGGAGTTCGGCGAGGATCGCGTCATCGATACACCGCTGGCCGAATCGGGGATCGTCGGCACGGCGATCGGGATGGCCGCCTACGGCCTGCGCCCGGTCGCGGAGATCCAGTTTATGGGTTTCATCTATCCGGCGTTCGATCAGATCGTCAGCCACGCCGCCCGGTTGCGTACCCGAAGCCGGGGGCGGTTCACCGTGCCGCTGGTCGTGCGGGCCCCATACGGTGGCGGGATTCGGGCCCCCGAGCACCACTCCGAATCGACGGAGGCGTTCTTCGCCCATCATCCGGGATTGAAGGTCGTGATGCCGAGTACGCCGCGGGATACGAAGGGCCTGCTCATCTCGGCGATCCGCGATCCGGATCCGGTGATCTTCCTCGAACCGAAGCTGATCTACCGGGCGTTCCGTGAAGACGTTCCCGACGAACCTTACGAGGTCCCGATCGGTGAGGCCACCGTTCGCCGCGAGGGGACGGATATTTCGGTCTACACGTGGGGCGCGATGACACGCCCGACGCTGGAGGCCGCCGAGGAGCTCGCCGACGAAATCGATGTCGAGGTTGTCGATCTCCGGACGGTCTCACCGATGGACACGGACACGATCGTCACCTCCTTCGAGAAGACCGGTCGGGCCGCCGTCGTCCACGAAGCGCCGAAGACCGGCGGACTGGCCGGCGAGATCACCGCAACTCTCCAGGAGGAGGCCCTGCTCTATCAGGAAGCCCCGGTCAAGCGGATCACCGGCTTCGATACGCCGTTCCCGATGTACGCCCTCGAGGACTACTACCTCCCCGAACCGGCCCGAATCAAAGACGGCATCCGCGAGGCCGTGGATTTCTGAGGATGCCCCGCGAATTCAAACTCCCCGATGTCGGCGAGGGCGTCGCCGAGGGCGAGATCGTCAGCTGGCTGGTCGACGTCGGCGATCCTGTCACCGAGGACCAGCCGGTCGCCGAGGTCGAGACCGACAAGGCGATCGTGGAAGTACCGTCGCCAGTCGACGGGACCGTCAAGGAAATCCGGGCCGAAGAGGGCGACGTTGTCCCGGTTGGCGAAGTAATCATCGTCTTCGACGTCGAAAGTGAAACAACCGAGCCGGCCACAGAGCCATCAGCCGAAACCGAGGAACCGACGGTCGAAGAACCGGTAGAAAAAGAGAAGGAAACACCAGAAGGCCGCGTGTTCGCCTCACCCGGCGTCCGGCGGCTGGCTCGCGAACTCGACGTCGATCTCGGGCGTGTCGAGGGAACTGGTCCAGGCGGCCGGATCACCGAAAGCGATGTCCGGGCAGCCGCCGAGTCGGAATCCGAACCGGCGGCGATCGAAGGAGAACCGGTGGCCGGAGAGTCGACAACCGCGACACCCGCGTCGACGGAAACGACCCCGACAGCCGGCGTCGAGCCGGCCGGACGTGACCGGACGCTCGCGACACCGGCCACCCGTGGTATCGCCCGCGAACTCGGCGTCGACATCAACGACGTGCCAGCTGTCGAAGAACGGGATGGTGAAGCCTTCGTCACGGCCGACGCCGTTCGGGAATACGCTCAGGCGAGAACAGCAGAACCGGCCGCGGCCGAATCGACCGGCGCTGCCGGCCACCCCACGCCCGCAACCGAGCATCCAAGCGGCGGCGAGGAGCGGATCCCCTATCGTGGGATCAGACGGACGATCGGCGAACACATGACCGAGTCCGTCGACACGATCCCGCATGTCACCCATCACGACCTGCTTGACGTCGAGGAGCTGGTGGCGACCCGTAACGAACTCAAGGATCGCACCGAGGAGCGGGACATCACGCTGACGTATCTCCCCTTCGTGATGAAGGCAGTCGTCGCGGGGCTCAAAGAGTACCCCTATCTCAACGCCTCACTCGATATGGACGCCGAGGAGATCGTCCTCAAGAACGACTATCACATCGGCTTCGCGGCCGCGACCGAGGACGGTCTCCTCGTGCCGGTGATCGAACACGTCGATCGGAAGGGGATCCTCCAGCTAGCCTCCGAGATCGCCGAACTGGCCCAGAAGGCCAGAGACCGGACGATCACCCGCGAGGAGATGCAGGGGAGTACGTTCACGATCACCAACTACGGTGCGATCGGCGGGGAGTACGGCACCCCGATCATCAACCACCCCGAGGTCGCGATCCTCGGGACGGGTGCGATCGAGGAACGACCAATGGTCGTCGATGGCGACGTCGTCGCCCGCCAGACGATGCCGGTGTCGCTGTCGTTCGACCACCGGGTGCTCGACGGCGCGATGGCCGGGCAGTTCACCAACTACGTTGCCGAATACCTCGAGGAACCCCGGCTCCTCCTACTCGAATAACGGAACGCTACCCCGAGGAAACGGTGATCATAGATCGCCAGAGGTGAAGTGTTAAACCCCTCAGTTCTGAAGAGGAATGAACATGGGCCGGGTTGCGCTTGCCGACATCAAACGGGCCGATGACCGGATCGATGACGAGGATGTTGTCATGACCACACCGATCGAGGAAAGCCGATCGCTGAGCCGCATGGCCGGTGCCAACGTCCGACTGAAAATGGAGCACCTCCAACGGACGGGATCGTTCAAAACCCGTGGTGCGTACAACAAGCTCACCCAACTCGCAGCCGAGGGGTATGTCGAACAGGTCGTCGCCGCCAGCGCCGGCAACCACGCACAAGGCGTGGCACTAGCAGCGACGAAGACCGGGCTCGATTCGACGATCGTCATGCCCCAAACCGCACCCCAAACGAAGATCAACGCCACCGCCTCCTACGGTGCCGAAGTGGTCTTAGAGGGCAACACCTTCCAGGAGGCGGTCGAGCACGCCAGAACGCTCGCCGATGCGGACCGAACGGCGTTCATCCACGCCTACGACGACCCGGATATCGTCGCCGGACAAGGCACACTCGGCCTCGAAATGTACACCCAGCTTCCAGCGGTCGATACAGTAATCGTACCGATCGGGGGCGGTGGACTCATCGGCGGGATCGCGACCGCGATCAAAAGCCAGGATGCGGACATCCGCATCGTCGGTGTCCAGGCCGAGGAAGCGGCGACCGTGCCCCAGAGTCTCAAAAAGGGTGTTCCGGTCGACATCGACGACCCCGATACGATCGCCGACGGAATCGCGACCGGCGGCATTTCGGAACTCACCCTCGAGCTCATCGACGAACACGTCGACGAGATCGTCCTCGTCTCCGACGATGAGATCGCAAACGCGATGTTGATCCTCCTCGAGCGGGCCAAACAGCTCGTCGAGGGATCCGGTGCCGCCTCGGTCGCCGGTCTCTTGAGCCCCGACCTCGACGTCACCGACGAGCTGGTGCTGCCCGTACTCTGTGGCGGGAACATCGATCCGTCGATGCTGCAAATAGTCCTCACCTATGCCCTGACCGAACGCGACCAGCTGTTGGACCTCCAGGTCCGTATCGACGACGAACCCGGCCAGATGGGAATGATTGCGGGACTGATCGGCCAGGAAGGTGCCAACATTCGGACCGTCCGTCATGACCGGGCGGTCGGCGATCTCCACGTAGGGGAGGCCTACCTCGTCTTCGAGGTGGTGACCGGCGGCGAGGAGCACGCCCAGCGAGTCATCGAAGCGATCGAGTCGGGCGGCTACGAGGTCTCTCGGGTGAATTAGTCGAAAGTGGATCCGGCCGCCCCATCCCGTTCTGACACATTTATGTAGCGGGTCCGCGACGGATCCGCACATGGTTGTCGGCGATATCTCGACCGGGACCGACGTACTGGTGATCGGTGCCGGGCCGGGTGGCTATGTGGCCGCGATCCGGGCCGGCCAGCTCGATCTCGACGTAACACTCGTTGAAAAGGACGCCTACGGCGGCGTCTGTCTCAATCGCGGCTGTATCCCCTCGAAAGCGCTCGTGACGAGCGCCGGGTTGGTCCACGAGGCAGGCCACGCCAAATCGATGGGGGTACACGCCGATCCCGAGGTCGACATGGAGGCAATGATCGACTGGAAAGACGGGGTAGTCGATCAGCTCACTAGCGGCGTCGAGAAGCTCTGTAAGGCAAACGGCGTCAATCTCGTCGAAGGCCGAGCGGAGTTCCGTGACGAGTCGACCGCCCGAATCATCCACGAGGGCGAAGGCCAAGGCGCCGAGACGATCGAGTTCGAACACGCCATCATCGCGACGGGCTCGCGGCCGATCCAGATCCCCGGCTTCGAGTACGAGGCCGAGCCGATCATGGATTCGGCAGCCGCCCTCGAAATGACGGACATCCCCGACCGACTCGTCGTGATCGGCGCCGGCTACATCGGCATGGAGCTGTCGACGGTGTTCGCGAAGCTCGGCGCCGACGTGGCGGTCGTCGAGATGCTCGACGACGCCCTCCCGGGATACGAGGACGACGTCGCCCGCATCGTCAGAAAACGCGCCGAAGAGCTCGGCGTCGAATTCCACTTCGGCCAGGCCGCAAGCGAGTGGACCGAGGCCGATGACGGTGTCGTCGCCCTCACCGAAGACGAGGACGGCGAGACCTACGAACACGCCGGCGAGAAGATTCTGGTGGCGGTCGGTCGGGAACCCGTAACGGACACCCTGAACCTCGAGGCAACCGGACTCACGACCGACGATAACGGCTTCATCCCGACCGACGACCGGGCTCGGACCGACGTCGATCATATCTTCGCCGTGGGCGATGTCGCCGGCGAACCGATGCTCGCCCACAAGGGTTCGAAGGAGGGCCACGTCGCGGCCGACGTCATCGCCGGCGAACCCGCGGCCCTCGACTATCAGGCGATCCCGGCTGCGGTGTTCACCGATCCCGAGATCGGAACCGTCGGGATGACCGAAACCGAGGCCGAAGAAGCCGGCTTCTCGCCGGTCGTTGGCGAATTCCCCTTCCGGGCCAGCGGCCGGGCTTTGACCACCGGCCACGACGAGGGGTTCGTTCGGCTCGTCACCGACGCGGAGGCCGGGTTCGTCCTCGGCGCCCAGATCGTCGGGCCGGAGGCCTCCGAGTTGATCGGTGAGATCGGGCTGGCCATCGAGATGGGGGCGACCCTTGAGGACATCGAGGCGACGATCCACACCCACCCAACGCTGTCGGAAGCCGTGATGGAGGCCGCGGCGAACGCCCGCGGCCAGGCGATCCACACGCTCAACCGGTAATACGACCGTTCTCCTGTCAATCGACGGACCCGACGCGCTTTTACGCCGAGATAGCGACCGCTCACGTATGAAGGCAGTCACCCTGGGACCGGCGGGGACCTACTCCCATCGGGCCGCCACGGCGGTCGTCGACGAGGACGCGGTCGATTTCCGGGAATCGGTCTACAGCATCGTCGAAGGTGTCGCCGAGGACGGCTATGACCGCGGTGTAATCCCTGTCGAGAACAGCATCGAGGGGAGTGTCACCGAAAGCCTCGACGCCCTCGTCGAGTATGAGGTATCAGTCGTTCGCGAGATCGTCACCCCGATCCGACACGCATTGTTAGCCCAGTCGGACTCCTTTGAGACCGTCGCCAGCCACTCCCAGGCACTGGCCCAGTGTCGAACGTATCTCGAAGAGAACTATCCAGAGGTGGCCCTCGAGGCGGTCGCGAGTACCGCCCGTGGCGTCGAACGCGCCAGGGAGGATCCGACCGTCGCCGGAATCGGCCACCCTGACAACGCGGATGAGGTCCTCGAAGTGCTGGCCGAAGACATCCAAGACCGCTCGTCGAATGCCACCCGCTTTTTTGCGATCGCACCGGCGGACGAAGGGGCGATCTCCGGTGGCAAAACCTCGGTGATCGTCTATCCGAACGCGAACTACCCGGGGCTACTCCTAGAGATCCTCGAGGCGTTCGCCGACCGTGATATCAACCTCAGCCGGATCGAATCCCGACCCAGTGGGACCCGTCTCGGAGATTATCTCTTCCACGTCGACTTCGAGGCAGGACTGTACGAGGACCGCGCCCAGGCAGCCCTCGATGATATCGAGGCGATCGCCGAGAACGGCTGGGTGCGCCGGCTCGGCTCCTACGACACCGAACACGTCGTTTGAACGGCCGGACAGCATCCAACGGACCCTCCTCGAACCGGATCGGCCAACAGCGACCCATCGGCCGATGAGGTTATATCTGACACGATAGTAAGGCGATCCGAGTTCGGACGGGCAGAAAGAGGGTGTCTACCATGCGTTCAAGCAGTTCGTTCCGGAAACTCACAGGCGTCTTAGAACAACTCGAACAGACGGATATCGACGTCGTCGATGTCACCGCGACTCTGTCGGATACTTCCGCGGAGCCGGTCCTTCGGGCCGACCTGACGATCGAACTCCCCGCTACGGAATCCACAGCCGAGACGGCCGGTACGACTGAAGTCCCAACGCACGCTAACCAGACAGACGAAGCGTCATCCATCGAGGACGCAGGTAATGGGAAGGGATCGGCCGATATCACCGCTACGGTCGATTCGAGATCGTCCGATGAGGAAAGTCCCCAAGACGAGGACGAAACATCATCATCACGACGGAGTGAGCAAACAACATCGGAGACGGATTCCAAGGCCGAGCGCGAGAGCGAAACCGAGACCGAAGCCGATGAGGAACCACCGGTGTACCAGGATCCGGATCGGCTCGCGTCGGTCTATGCAGAATACGACAGCTTCGCCGCGATGACGGAGGCCCTCGATGTCGACGTGACGCCACAGACGGTGCGTCGGCACATGATCGACCACGGGATTCACGACCCGGAATCGAGGACGGATACCGACGACGATGCACCAGTCGAGGAGGCGGAGGACGGGGTCGACGACACGGTTGATCACCCTGACGAGGGTGACAACGAGACGACCGATGGTGCCACCAACTCCGATGGCACCGAGAACGCCGAGAATGATGCCCTGACAGCCGACGCGATCCCCGATGGCGTCGTCCTCCCTGACGGGATCGATATCGAGGCGTTGAAACGGATCGTCACGGACGCCCGGACCATCCACGACATCCAGCGTGAGTTGTCCCTCGACCGGGAGTCGACCCGTGAGCTACTG
The DNA here is from genome assembly GCA_042219475.1 of Halobacteriales archaeon. Lineage (GTDB taxonomy): Archaea > Halobacteriota > Halobacteria > Halobacteriales > Hikarchaeaceae > Chewarchaeum. Next base: position 88,995 of record JBDGPX010000007.1, on the reverse strand, counting down.
GAGAGTTTCAACTTGCTCGAATGCGTGCTCGGGCGGCTGGAGGAGGTCGATCGCGAGATTCCCCCTGAAGAGATCGACGAACGCATCGATACCGCGACCAGGAAAGGCAACGCCTGAGACCGGCCGACGGTCCGAGCGGGTACGCTCGGGAGGACCCACACAACGCGATGCCGCCTGGACTGGCCGGTTACTTTTAGCCGCTGGCGGCCGAAGCGTGGCTGTGATCGGGATGCGGCGAACAAACCCATTCGAGGAAATCGAAGAGTTGCTCGACCAGATGAGCCGTGAGTTTACCTTCGACTCCGAACTGAACCTGCAGTCGCCGACGATTCCGGTGGACGTGATCGATGAGGAATCGACGTTCGTCGTCCATGCCGACTTGCCCGGATACGAAAAGGCCGATATCGAGGTGACCCTCTCGGGACGGACGCTTCGCATCAGGGGCGAACGTGAGACCAGTGCCACAACGGAGGATGTCGACGTCGTTCGCCAAGAACGGCACCAGGAATCCATCGACCGGTCGGTGCGTCTCCCCGAGGACGTCGAGGCCGACGGGATCGAAGCGACGTTTAGCGATGGCGTGTTGACCGTGACGTTACCGAAGGCCGAACCCGACGAGGGCAAACAGATCGAAATCGAATGACATCCTCCGCGCCGTTCACGTCGCGGTTTCCCGAGCGTTGGGATACTATGGTTCGCGATTCACCTGGTCTTGTGGGCGTACTCTCCCCGTCGATTTGTCGAACAGGCGCACCGCTGGCTGTGCCGTCCAGCCGTTATCCCTATCTCCCCCGTCTCCGTCACAGACGAGAGTCGGGAGTACCTGCCCTCGGATGTTCTCGGCTCCATTCACGTCGGCATTGGCGACCAGCCAACACTCCTCACACACGTACAGCCCGCGTTCGACACGCTGGCCGTCGTCGGTGGTCCCACACGATCCACAGGACTTGGACGTACCCCGTTCATCCACGCGCTCAACAGTGATACCGCGCTCGGTGGCTTTGTATTCCAGTATCTCCGTGAACCTGTCGAACGCCCACCCATGCACGTCGAGGTTGCCGTGGTCACCCCAGTCTACGTCTTCGCGAATACCAGTCAGGTCGCCCACGGCAATCGTTCCGACCTTTCGGGCGGCACACTCGGCTACAATGTCCTTCGAGACGGCGTGGAAGAAGTGTGTCCGGCGCTCATTGCGCTTCCGGTCCAGCCGTCGCGCTTGTCGAGAGGAACTGTCATCGCACTTCGCTCGCTCTTTTTGAAAGTAGTAATCGTCCGGACCTGCTGGAGTTCTGTACGGCCATATCCGGGTCAGCAGCATACTCACAGAGGATGAAGTCTCGCCGCCGATCTTTCAGGGTTCGTCCTTTCGAGAGCCGAATCCTGTTGTGGTCGGGGTCGTACTTGAATCCGTCTGCTTTGAACGTGACCGTCGAGCGTGGATGGTCGTCGCCGCGTTTTCGGTAACCGGGTGGGTTCGCGTTCTCGTTGTCATTCTCACGGTGGGCATACCACGAGTCGAACGGCTCAGCCAATTGTTCGAAAATTGTCTGACTGGATTGTGTGTTCAAATCCGCGTAGCGTTCGTGGTCCTTGAGGTACGCTTTGGGAACACCGTGGTCTGGTATCGTTCCGGTTTCGTGCCAGATACGGCCACACGTCCACCGGACGACATTCTAGAGTTTCGAGGCGGCGACCCCAAGCGAATCGAGATCCTCGCACACCTGCTGGTGATTGCGGATGGATGCAAGGTAGGTGTGGGTGACCTGATTCGCCATACATAGTCTGGTGTATGCGAGATCGATAAGAGGTGGTCTACCGGAGTGAAAGAGAACGTGAAATATCGGGCCTGGCTGTTACCCAGTGGGCGTCGTAGCTGAGCTTATGCGATTCGCTCCCGCCCTGCTCAGTCCTCGGTTCCGACAGAGCATCGGAACGCTCGTCCTTCGCGGGAAGGACGGGATTCTCTCGCTGAGTCAAGAGAGCCGTTCTGGATCGACGCGGAGCGGTAGCGGGCGTGCGGGGTCACAGTCCACTGAACTTATCGCGACGATAGAGATCGAGTTCGGTGACGGCATTCGGCGGCTCTTGGGCCGCCGCAAAGGCGACCGCTGCCCCGATCTCCTCTGGTTCGGTGACCTCGCCCGGATCGTATCGATCGGTGTACGGCGTGTCGTACGACGAGCCGAACTCGGTCCGGACCTCCGAGGGGTTGATCACCGTGACGGCGATGTCATCCTCCCCGAGGCTGCCCGCAAGGCTCAGGGCGAACCCCCGCGTCCACCATTTCGTCGCCGCATAGACCGGATTGCTCGGATACGGGACCGTTCCCGCATAGCTGGCGATGAACACCAGCGTCCCCGCCGTCGATTTGAGGTGCGGGATCGCGTCCCGACTGGTGAAGAACATCCCATCGATGTTGACGCCCATGATCTCCCGGTAGGACGCCGTCGGCATCTCCTCGACCGGTTCCGGCCGACCGATTCCGGCGTTGTTCACGACGACATCGAGACGGTTGAAACGATCGACCGTTCGATCGATCATCCGTTCGACCTGGCGTTCCTCGGTGACGTCGGTTGGAACGACCAGCGTCTCGACACCGAAGGCCGATTCGATATCGCCTGCCAGCGTCTCAAGGCGGTCCTCACTGCGGGCTGCCAGCGCGATGTTGGCGCCGTCGTTGGCGAGCGCCTCGGCGGTCGCCCGGCCGATGCCGGCGCTTGCTCCGGTGACGAGGGCCGTCTCGCCGTCCAGCGGTGATGGTGTCTCGGGCATGGTACGTTCATCGCAGTGAGGCCCGGGAAAATATAGGCTGTGCCCGAATGAACGGATCGTAATCCGGTCATCCCGATGTTCGTATCGGTCGGTAAACGGGAGATCAGAAGACGGCGCCGTTGAATGGATGGTAGCCCTTTTAGCCCCTGAACGAAACGCTTTGGGTATGGATTACGAGCCACGGGAACTCGAGGAGAAGTGGCGGTCCCGCTGGCGTGAGACGGGCCGCTACGAGGCGGATCCCGATGCCGATGCCGACGACGGCGATGATGCCACCTTCGTCACGGTGCCGTATCCGTATCCGAGTGGTGGAATGCATATCGGCCACGCCCGGACGTATACGGTACCCGACACATGGGCCCGGTACCGTCGGCTCCAAGGCGATAACGTTCTCTTCCCGCTGGCCTGGCATGTGACCGGCACGCCGATCATCGGCGCCGTCGAGCGATTGAAAAGCGGTGAGGAAGAACAGCTCTCGGTGCTACGGGACACCTACAATGTCCCCGAAGAGACGTTGAAGGACCTCGAGACGCCGATGGGGTTTGCCCACTACTTCATCGAGAATCACTACAAAAAGAACATGAAGGCGCTGGGGCTGTCGATCGACTGGCGCCGTGAATTCACCACCAACGACGACCGCTACTCGAAGTTCATCACCTGGCAGTACAACACGCTGAACGAGCGGGAACTCTTAGAGAAGGGCTACCAGCCGGTGCGGTACTGTACGAACGAGGAACAGCCCGTCACCGATCACGATCTGCTCGAAGGCGAGGGCGCCGACTTCCAGGAGTATACCCTCATCAAATTCGAATACGACGGGACGATCGCCCCGATGGCAACGTTGCGCCCGGAGACCGTCCACGGCGTCACCAACGCCTACGTCGATCCCGAAGCCGAGTACGTCTTCGCCGACGTCGATAACGAGGAGTGGTTGATCTCGGCGGCGGCCGTCGAGAAGTTCAACCTCCAGCGCCGGGACATCGAGGTCACCGATCGGCTTCCGGGCCACGAGCTGGTCGGCGAGTTCGTCACCAACCCGGTGACTGGCGACAATGTCCCCATCCTGCCGGCGACGTTCGTCGACCCGGACAACGCGACGGGAGTCGTGATGTCGGTGCCAGCCCACAGCCCCGACGACTGGATCGCCCTCGAGGAGATCAAGGCCAACGCCGATCAGGTCGCCGAGGAGTATCCTCTCGATCCCGAGACGATTCGGTCGATCGAGCCGGTGGCGATTCTCGACATCGAGGGGTATGGCGAGTATCCCGCCGAGGATGCCGTCAACGAACGGGGCATCGAACACCAGGACGACCCTGCCCTCGAGGAAGCTACCCAGGAGTTGTACAATCGTGAGTTCCACGATGGGATCCTCCGGGAAATGTACGGCGAATTCGCCGGCGAAACGGTCGAACAGGCCCGGGAACCCTTCCGTGAGCGATATCAGGGAGCTGGGGCCTTCGACGCGATGTACGAGTTCTCAGAGGAAGTCGTCTGTCGCTGTGGCGCCGACGTCGAAGTATCCGAACAGGAGACCTGGTTCCTCCGGTACAACGACGCCGAGTGGCGATCGAAGGCCGAAGCCGCCGTCGAAGGGCTCGACACGATTCCCGAGAACACCCGCGACGAATACTACGACACGATCGACTGGCTCAACGAGTGGCCCTGTATCCGCAACTACGGGCTGGGAACGCGGCTGCCGTGGGACGATGAGTTCGTTATCGAGCCGCTGTCGGATTCGACGATATACATGGCCTACTACACCATCGCCCCGCGGCTCCGGGAGATTCCCGTCGAGGATCTCGATGATGCGTTCTTCGATGCGCTCTTTTATGGAGGCGATGCGGTCGAGGATCCGGACGAACGGGCCCTTGAACTCCGCGAGGAGTGGCAGTACTGGTATCCGGTTGATTACCGCTGTTCGGGCCGGGATCTGATCCGCAATCACCTCACGTTCTATCTCTATCACCACGCCGAACTCTTCGAGGAGGACAACTGGCCACAGGGCATCACGACGATGGGAATGGGACTGCTTGAGGGCGAGGCCATGAGCTCCTCGAAGGGGCATGTCGTGTTACCCAGCAACGCCATCGATCGATACGGCGCCGATACGGTCCGCTTTTTCCTCCTGAACAGCTCCGAGCCCTGGCAGGACTACGACTGGCGGGCCGAGGAAGTCCAGAGCACGCGCGATCAGCTCGAACGGTTCTGGACGCGCGCCCAGGGGATCATCGATGCCGAGACGCCGGCCGAACAACCCGATCTCCGGCGCATCGATCGGTGGCTGCTCTCACGCCTCAACCGGTTAATCGGGGACATCACCGAAGCGATGGATCGCTTCGAGACCCGGACGGCGAGTCAGACGGCGTTCTATGAGTTCGCTGAGGACCTCCGTTGGTACCGCCGCCGAACCGACACCGACCGTCCGGGCGCTCGGTGGACGCTCCAAGAAGTCCTTCGGACACGATTGCGTCTGCTGGCACCGTTTATTCCCTTCATGGCCAACGAGCTCTACGAGCAACTGGTCGGCGAACCCGTCGAAGACGCGGCGTGGCCGACGGTTGACTACGACGCCATCAGCGATCGGATCGAACTCGAGGAGACGCTCATCGAGGACTTAGCCGCCGACGTCCGGGAAGTCATCGACGTGACCGACACCGATCCCGAGACGATCCGGCTCTATACCGCCGCCGACTGGAAGTACACGGTCTTCGAGGAAGTCGTCGATCGGGGACCGGATGTCGGAGCCGTGATGGGCAACGTCATGCAGCGTGATTCGCTCCGATCGAAGGGCGATCAGGTCAACGAGGTCGTGACCGAACTCGTCGAAGACGTTCGAGAACGGCCCGATGCGGAGGTCAAACAGCTAGTGAATATCGACGAACAAGCGGTCTACGAGGCCGCCGAGGGCTTCCTCGAACGGGAGTTCGACGCCGCCGTCGAACTCTACGCCGAAGACGGGAATCCCTACGACCCGGCTGACCGTGCTGGGAGTGCGGTGCCGTTCCGGCCGGCGATCCATCTCGAGTGATCGCGGAACGCCGCCACACGAGGGGATGAAAGACATCCGTATTCTTATGCCCCTGACGCCAGAACTCTCCGATATCTATGAGCCAGAGTGAGGACGACGACGAAGGGTTGATCCGGACGGTCACCAAACCCTACCGGAGTCGACCTGACGACGAGATGAGCCTGATGGGGATGTTACTCGGCGCCGGATTGATCATGATCATGATCCCACTCGCGCCGTTTATGCTGCTCATCTGGGTGCTCTCGAAACTCGGCGGTGGCGTCGGCCGGGAAGGAAGTGGTCCGGGCCCCGGCCCGAGCTGATCGATCGAGTCGATTTCAGACAGGACAGAGCGGATCGGTGCGAGGCGAGCAACGGGAGGAAACGTGAACCGATCGAACGGAGCGGGATTTATCTGACGGTGGTACCGACGAGGTTGAATGGCTGACCGTTGTCGTTGTCGATGGCGTGTTCGTAGACGACGTGAGCCGACGCGACGTCCTGGATCGCCAGGCCGGTGCTGTCGAAGACCGTCACACCGTCGTCGGCCGTCCGGCCGGGTGTGACACCGGAGGCGATCTGTCCGATCTCACCGTAGATATCGTCATCGTCGAGGATTCCCGCGGCCCACGGGACATTGATCTCCCCGGAATGGGTACACTGATCGTAGTCGTCGATCACGAGCTTTGCGTTCAGGAGGATCTCGTCGGCCAATTCGTGTTTCCCTTCGGCGTCAGCGCCCATGGCGTTGATGTGTGTTTTCTCGCCGATATCGTCGGGGGAGACGATCGGTGATTCGACCGGTGTTACCGTCGAGAGGACATCACAGTGGCCCGCCTCGCTGATCGATCCGGATCGGACATCGAATTCATCGTCGAAATACTCGATGAACGCCTCGATCGCCTCCTCGTCGACATCGGAGACGACCACCTCCTCGATCGGACGGATCGCCGACACCGCCTCGAGTTGGGTGTAGGATTGGACGCCGGCACCGATGATCCCCATACTCGTGGCATCTTCGACGGCGAGATGTCGGGTCGCGACGGCCGCGGCCGCGCCGGTGCGTTTCATCGTCAGTTCCGTCCCGTCCATGATGGCGAGCGGGAACGCTGTCTCCGGATCCGAGTAGATCACCGTCCCCATGACCGTCGGGAGGGCATGATCGTCCGGGTTGTCCGGGTGGACGTTGACCCATTTGATCCCGGCAGCATCCCAGTCCTCGGCGGCGAGATACGCCGGCATCGATCGGAAATCGCCGTTGTACTGTGGGAGATCGATATACGATTTCGCCGGCATCTTGGCGTCGCCCCGTTCGTAGGCGCGAAACGCCGCCTCGACCGCGTCGATCACCTCGGTCATTTGCGCGTTCGTATCGACATCATCCTTGTTGAGGAGAAGCGTATCCATGTACCGAATTCCCGCGGCAATCCACTTAGAAGAATCGAAAACCCCCGTCAGGACCGCCGAATCTCTGTGTTTCAGATCGGTTGTTCGGATCGTCGCCATACCGAACAGAGCGACCACGGCCACGGTATCGGATGAACGGGCCAATAGCCGCAGGCAAACACACGGACACCGAATACAGAACGGATATCAACGGAAAAATCGAGACATCGAATCAACAGGTCGCGATGTAGTAGGTAGGTCCCGACGTGATCACATCATGCCGCCGCCCATGCCGCCACCGCCCATAGCGCCCGGCGGGGCGTTCTGCATGGCTTCTTGCTCGTCGACGTCGGCGGAAGTCGACAGATCGCCCGCCGAGATGATGTCGTCGATTTTGAGGACGAGATTGGCAGCCTCGGCCGCGCTGGAGACGGCTTGTTCTTTGGCGTGGGCGGGCTCGACGACGCCGGCCTCGTAGTTGTCGACGATGCTGCCGGTGAAGACGTTGAGCCCGGCGGCAAGGTCGCCGTTGTCGTGGGCCGAACGGAGGTCGACCAGCGTGTCGATCGGATCGAGCCCGGCGTTCTCGGCGAGCACGCGGGGGACGAGCTCAAGCGACGCGGCGAATTCCTCGACGGCAAGCTGCTCGCGGCCGGAGACGGAATCGGCGTAATCACGGAGGCGGCCGGCGAGTTCGACCTCGATGGCGCCGCCGCCGGCGAGCACACGGCCGTCCGCGACGGTCGTAGCGACGACTTCGAGGGCGTCCTCGACGCCGCGTTCGAGCTCGTCGACGACGTGGTCGGTCGAAGCGCGCAACACCAGAGTAACGCCGTGGGATTCGTCGGTCTGTCCGGTGACGTGGAACATGTCGTCGTCCTCGTCGCGAGTGACATCACCGACGCCGAGATCATCCGCACTAGCGTTCAAGACGTTGGAGACGATCGTCGAATCGAGGACGTTTCGCATGAACTCGATGTCGGATTTCTTCACGCGGCGAGCCGCGAGGATGCCCTTCTTCGCGAGGTAGTGTTGGGCGAGGTCGTCGATGCCTTTCTGGCAGAACACGACGTCGGCACCGATCTCGGCGATGTGATCGACCTGCTCTTTGAGCTGCTCTTCCTCACGGTCGAGGAATTGCTGGAGCTGACTCGGATCGTCAACGGTGATCGAAGCGTCGGCGTCGGTTTCATCGACCTCGATCGGATCATCGAGCAGCAGGATGTTCGCATCCTCGACCTCACGCGGCATGTTGTCGTGGACAGGATCCTTATCGACGGTCGCCCCATGGATGAGCATCGAATCGCTCACCGAGCGGCCGGTCTGAGTCTCGACACGGAGGTATTCCTGATCAACGACATACTCCCCGTCGTCGGTTTCGACGGTGACGGCGTTGACGGCGTCGACGATGAGTTGAGAGAGATGCTCTTTGTTGACTTCGGCGCCTTTCCCCGTCATCGAGGTTTCGGCGACCTTACGGAGGAGATCCTCGTCGGTGACATCGATTTCCTGAGCGATATCGTCGATCTCTTCACGGGCGCGCTCGGAGGCCATCGCGAACCCGCGGATGATCGCCGTCGGATGGATGTCCTGTTCGAGAAGATCCTGGGCGTTTTTCAGGAGTTCACCGGCGATCGCGACGGCGGTCGTGGTGCCGTCACCGGCTTCGTCTTCCTGTGTTTCGGCGACCTCGACGATCATCTCGGCGGTCGGGTTGTCGATATCCATATCCGAGAGGATCGTCACGCCGTCGTTAGTGATCGTGACGTCGCCGATGTTGTCGACGAGCATCTTATCCATGCCTTTCGGACCAAGCGTCGACCGTACCGCGTCGGCCACGGCGCGGGCGGCGCTGATGTTGTGTTCCTGCGCGTCCTTGTCCTTGACGCGCTGGGAATCCTCGCCGAGAATGACCATCGGCTGACCTTGCATTTGCTGGCTCATAATCAGCAGAGAATTGATTGTGATTCTATATAAAACTTCGCAATATCGGAAGCGACGACATCACGATAGCTCGTCGGAAACGATGAGATATCCACCGGAAAACAGTCGTTATCACAGATATTCGTGGTATCGGTTAACATACACATGATCGATAATCGAACGTGGATGATCGACGATTTAAGTACCAGGATACGGCCCCATCAATCGGGACCGTTCTCGTTCGAGTGGGAGGGATGACTGTCATCCTGCACGATGAGTCGAGAAACGAACGCCAGTTTGTATCGATCGATCGCTACGGACACCGAACGATCAAACATCAGACGGTGGTTTTAATCCATCGTCACAAGTGAAAGCGGGTATGTCAGATGCACCGTTATCGCACCTTACCGTCATCGATTTTACACATGCCCGCGCCGGTCCCTGGTGTACCCAGATCCTCGGCGAACTCGGTGCCGAGATCATCAAAATCGAACCACCGGGTGGCGGTGACGGCACTCGTCACAGCCATCCCGAACAGGGCGGGATGGGCCTGAACTTCATCTCGCGGAACCGAAACAAAAAGAGCGTCGTCGTCGATCTGAAGACCGATAGCGGCCGCGTTCTCGTCGAGGAACTCATCGCCGACGCCGACGTGCTCGTCGAGAACTTCAGTCTAGGCGTGCTCGATCGACTCGGATTGGGGTACGAATATCTCCATGAGGAAGTCAATCCAGGGCTCGTCTACGCCTCGATCAAGGGATACGGCGAGAAGGGGCCCTACAAAGACCGGAAAGGAGTCGATCTGATCATGCAGGCCGAGGGGGGGATCATGAGCGTCACCGGTCCCGAAGACGGCGAGCCCGTCAAGGTCGGCCAGGCGATCGGGGACATCGGGACGGGCCTCTATGCGACGATCGGGATCCTCACGAAGCTCCAGGAACGGGAACGAACCGGTGAGGGCGGCAAGGTCGAGACCAACCTCTTCGGGACGATCGTCTCGTTTATGGAAGAGTATCTCACGATGTACGGCATCACCGGCGAGAATCCGACACCGTTCGGTCGACGCCACCAGACTGAAGTCCCCTACGAGGTGTTCGAGACGAAAGACGGGGATATGGCACTGTTCGTCACCGACTGGGAGACGTTCGTCACCGAAATCATCGAGGACGACTCACTACTTCAGTACGACAGCAGTCAGCTCCGCCAGGAACACTACGAGGAGATCATGGAATCGGTCCGGCCGGTGCTCAAAGAGCGGACGACCGAGGAGTGGATCGAGATCTTCGATGAACTCGGCTTTCCCTGCGGACCACTCAATCAGGTCAGCGATGTCGTTGAGCACCCCCAGGCCCGCGATCGGGGGTACGTCTTCGAGTACGACGATCCCAACATCGGTGAGGTGACCCTCCACGGCCATCCGCTACACCTCTCGGGGAGTGAACGGGAAGTCAGGTCGGGCCCCCCACAGCTCGGTGAACACACCGACGAGGTGCTGGTCGAGAAACTCGGCATCGACGAGGCGGAGATCGAACGCCTCCACGAGGACGGTGTCCTCGAATGATCGAGTAGCCGTCGTGTCGTTCCCGTCGGTGCGGACGCTGACGGTGGCTCCACAGGCAGAGCCGGCCGTCCGCCGTTGAGTCAAGCCCGAGGGTTCACCGACCCTTGAACTCCGGTTCGCGGTCCTTCCGGAACGCCTCGACACCTTCGGCGTGGTCCTCGCTCGCGAACGATTCCTCTCGAAGTCGAGCGATCCACTTGCGCTCGGCGTCGGTGAGTCGGTCTTTCTCCAGCAGAGCGTCGACGATCTCCTTCATGTACTTCAGCGACAGCGGTGCGTTCGACGCCATGGTTTCGGCTAATTCGTTGACCCGGTCGTCCAGTGTGTCCCGATCGACGACGTAGTTCAACAGACCGATCTCGTAGGCGTGTTCAGCGTCAATCGGCTCGCCCGTAAAGAGCATCTCCTTGGTCTTCGCGGGACCGATCAGGCTCATCACGCGATTGATCGCGTCACCCTCGTAGACAAGTCCGATCTTCGCGGGAGTGATGCCGAAGGTCACACCCCGAACGCCCACACGGAGATCACAGGCGGCCGCGATCTCGACGGCGCCGCCGTAAGTGACGCCGTTGATCCGGCCGATCGTCGGGAACTCGTATTCGGAGAGGTTGGTGATCATTCGTTCCCACTCCGAAGAATCATCGCTGGACTGGTCGGTGCGATCGATCGAGAGATCGAATCCGGCGCTGAACGCCTTCTCGCCGGCGCCGGTGAGAATGACGACGTGGTCCTCCTCGTCAGCCTCGAGGTCGGCGAGAATATCGGCGATATCTCCCGCCATCGAGTAATCGAGCGCGTTACGCTTGCCCTCGTTTTCGATCGTGATCGTACAGATACCGTCCCGTCGGTCGCTATGGATCATACCGGTCATGGTGGATACAACAACGCCCGCTCCAGTCATTAATACACCTTGTCAATCGTCACGAACATCCGAGTCGACGGTATCGGTGAAACATGACAGAAGAAGGGAAAGACACGCCAGGACTGGGATTTGAACCCAGAATCCCTTACGGGAACACGCTCTCCAAGCGTGCGCCTTACCGTTCGGCCATCCTGGCTCGTGTCTGGATCGTACCCGACTGAGGGGCTTAAGACTGTTCAATCGTCGTGATTCGCGGGCCGAGAACGTGAGAGAGAACGGCTGCGCCGACTACGACGATGGCCGCCACGCCGAACTTGATCGGAAATCCGATGCGCACCGCCACGAGTAATTCGTAGGCTTGGACTAACACCAGAAAGGAGAGCCCGCCGACAAGGCCCCAGAGCAGACTTGTCCGGCGGTCCACGGCTCTATTTTTGGGCTGCGATCGCTTCGATCTCGACGCCGACGCCTCGTGGAAGGTTCGCCACCTCGACGGCGCTCCGGGCCGGCGGGTTGTCCTGGAAGTACTCCTTGTAGGCGTCGTTCATCGTCTCGAAATCGTCGATATCGTCCATGAAGACCGTCACCTTCAGGACGTCTTGCATCGTCAATCCCTCCTCTTCGAGAATGCCCTTGATGTTCTCGAGGGACTGTCTGGTCTGGACATCGATCGATTCGTCATCGAGCATCTCGCCATCGGGTGTCATCGGGATCTGGCCGGCGGTGAAAACGATGTCTCCGTTCGTCGTCGCCTGGCTGTAGGCGCCGACGGCTTCGGGGGCGTCCTGGGTGCTGATGATCCGTTTCATGAGACAGCATCACCATCGGCCAGTATTGTCTTAAAAGACCTGCCTTCGGCCATCGTCGCCGGACGATCGGTCGAACCAGTAACCCAACGTCTGTGACTACATCAACACGTCGACCTCATAGCCGTTCGAGCGAAGGACTTCCAATAGCTCCTCGACGTGGGCCTCGTCGTGAGTTTCGAGTTCGATTTCGACCTCGGCGTCGTTCATCGCGATATCCCGGGACGTCCGATCGTGTTTGATCGCGTATATGTTCGCCTTGTTGGCACTCAGCAGTCGCGTCAGGTCTTCGAGCGCACCCGGGCGGTCCTTGAGAACGGTCCGGAATTTGAGATACCGGCCCGTCTCGACTAACCCCCGCATGATCACGGTCGTCAGCATATTCATGTCGATGTTTCCGCCACAGAGGGCGGGGACGATCACCTCATTGGCCTCGTACTCGAACGCCTCGCCGAGAACCGCCGCCAGCGACACCGCTCCAGCGCCCTCGAGGAGCGTTTTGCTCCGTTCGAGAGCATACATCACCGCGACGGCGATCTCCGAATCGGAGACGGTGACGACCTCATCGACACGGTCTTGGATCACGGCGAAGGGTTTCTCGCCGATCCGGTGAGTCGCCAGGCCGTCGGCGATCGTCTCAAGCGTGTCGACAGCGGTGATCTCACCCCGTTGGACGGATTTGGCCGCACTAGCGGCCCCCTCGGGTTGGACACCGATCACCCGCGTGTCGGACTTTCGTCCCTTGACCGCCGTGGCGATCCCGCTGATCAGGCCACCCCCGCCAATCGGAACGACGACGGTGTCGACATCCGGGACATCGTTGACGATCTCAAGCCCGATCGTTCCCTGGCCCGCCATCACGTATTCGTCATTGAACGCGTGGAGGTACGTCCGATCCTCTTCCCGTTCGATCTCGTGAGCACGCTCGGCTGCCTCATCGTAATCCTCGCCGTGGAGAAGGACCTCGGCCCCATAGTTCCGGGTCGCCTTGATCTTCGAGACCGGGGCGTGCTCTGGCATGACGATGACGGAATCGACGCCGTTTCTGGTCGCCGCCAGGGCAACCCCTTGGGCGTGGTTGCCCGCCGAGGCAGTCACGACGCCGGCTTCCTGTTCGTCCGCTGCCATGGTGGCGATCCGATTGGTCGCTCCGCGGATCTTGAACGCGCCGGTGCGCTGTTTGTTCTCGAGTTTGAGATGGACCTCGGCGCCGGTCATCGCCGAGAACGTATGTGAGTACTCAAGCGGCGTATGTCGGATCACCTCGGCGATCCGATCGGCCGCCGCCGTGACATCATCCAGATCAATAACGGCCATGGTCCGGGGTTCGCGGTCGGTGCGGTTAACGGTTAATTCTCCCAGTGACTGCGTTCGGACACTGACAACACGAGATCAGCACCGGTCACGGCGTCGAAGTCGGACATCGTTGGCAGCCACGTACTGGCGGACCCGCCCGGCGAACTGGTCGTCCCCTGGCCACGTCGCGGGCGCGTCCAACAACGCGGGATCGCCGATATACACCTCGGCGGTATCGATGTCATCCCAGCCAGTCGCTACCGATACCGTGACCCGAACGTAAAGCCCGGCGTGAACGCCCTCGTATTCATCGAGAGGCTCGATCGTTGTGGTTTCGAGAAGCCGTCCCTCGACCGTCCCTCCGGGGGCCAACGTCGGATATCGCCCCTCGACGCGATGGAGTCCATCGAGGACGGCCCGTCCCCGGAACACAAAGTCCGTAAGGACCGCCTCGACGCGATCCGGATCGGCAAGAGTCCCATAGACGAAGACGGAGTACCGGTCGACAGCCGTCGTCGGGGCCATAGCGATGTCACGCCGAACACCGTCTTTCACGTTCCGGTGACGAGTCCCCGACGGGCAACACGGTGAGCTCCAGCGGACGGCTGTCGAAGTGTGGATAGATTAATTGAGAATGATTAGCAACCCACCGACAGTGATCAGCCGAGCCCATAAGCGGGTGTTGGCGGTTTGGAAGCGGGTGCTCTCGCTGTCTTGGCCGATCATGGCCGAACACGTCCTCCGGACCGGGATGCGGACGACGGACGTGATCGTCACGGGGCTGTTCTCCCCGGCGGCGGTGGCGGCGGTCGGGCTCGCGGATCTCTATGCCCGGTTACCGCTACGGATCGGCCTCGGGCTCGGCAGCGGTGCCATCGCGCTTTCGAGCCAGGATACTGGCAGCGGCGCCACAACCAACCGGGATGTCGCGATCACTCAATCGATCGCACTCGGTATCCTCGCTGGGATCCCGTTCATGATCTTCGGCGTCGTTTTCGGTCAGGCGGCGATCGCGATCCTCGGCGCATCGCCGAATGTCGCCCGAATGGGTGGTACGTATCTGGCAATCATCTTTGCGACGGGACCGGCGCGCCACACCGCACTCATCGGTGCCCGGGCGCTCCAGGGCACCGGCGATACGCGGACGCCGATGTACATCAACGTCGTCTCCAACAGCATCAACATCATCGGCACCGTCGGACTCGGGCTGGGAATCGGCCCGTTGCCACGGCTCGGGATCGTCGGTGTCGGGCTCGCGACAGCCGTGGGCAACGTCTTTACCGCCATCATGCTCCTGGGGGCGATCGCTAGCCCGTGGACGGCCGCTTCGTTCGCCTGGACGGTCGACCGGACGATCATCAAACAGGTGCTCGTGGTGTCGATCCCGCGGATCGGGGAAGGTCTCGCGGCGACGATCGCGGAGTTCCCGTTCAATTCGATCCTGCTGGGATTCGGCACGGAGGTCAACGCCGCCTATCAGATCGGCCGACGAATGTATCAGCAGGTGACAGCGCCGCTGTCTCGTGGATATAACACCGCTGCAAGCATCGTCGTCGGCCAAGCACTGGGCGAAGGCGATCCGGATACTGCCCGATTCAACGGCTGGGCGACGGCAGCATTGGGGCTCGTCACCGTCGGTACGATCGGCCTCGGGCTGGTGCTCGGTGCCGAACAATTCGTCCGACTGTTTACCCGTGACGTCGAAACGGTCGGGTACGCGGCGGATTTCGCTCGGGCTTACGGGCTCGCCGCACCCCTCACGGTGATCGGGCTCGTGCTCGCGGGCGCGCTCCGTGGCGGCAGCGAGACCCGGATCCCGTTTATCGCCCGGACCACCGGTATGTTCGGGTTCATGCTCGGCTTTAGCTACCTGAGCGGTGTCTGGCTCGGTTACGGTGTCCTCGGTGTGTACGCCGGGATCTTCCTCTTTTATGCCTGGAACGCCGCCATCGTTGGACTCGGCTTCCATCGCGGCAGTTGGGCGGAACGTGCCGAACAGATGATGGCCGAACGCGGCAGCGATGAAGAGGGCGGCATCGTGGCCGATGAATAACCGACTGTCTGAAAGGCCAGAAAACGATAGGACGGGGACTACCGTTCGTCGATCGGGACCCACTCCTGGGACTCGGGGCCGATGTATCGACCGCGGGGACGGATCAGCCGATTGTCCTCCTGATATTCGAGGACGTGAGCGGCCCAGCCGCCAACACGGCTCATCGCGAAAATAGGGGTGTACATATCGATGGGGATTCCGAGCTGATAGTAGACCGATCCGGAGTA
This sequence comes from Halobacteriales archaeon, assembly GCA_042219475.1. Taxonomy (GTDB): domain Archaea; phylum Halobacteriota; class Halobacteria; order Halobacteriales; family Hikarchaeaceae; genus Chewarchaeum. The sequence goes on along the minus strand of JBDGPX010000007.1, from coordinate 73,102 downwards.
GAAATCGACGTTCGGTGCGATCCCTTGGTCGGGCAGATCTACCTCCTCGGTGAGATAGTCCTCAATAGTCTTGGTATACTCATACCACTTACGCTCACCGGAACTCTCGCTGAGCTCCTTGCTCTTCCGTTCGAGGATTTTCGCGCGTGGGTCTTTCACCTTGTAGACGCGGTGACCCCAACCGGGGATCCGCCGGTCGTTGTCGATGGCTGTTTCGACCCACTCGCGGGGGTCCATCTCGCTGTCGTCGATTTCGAGGAGAACCTCCATGACATCTTGGTTTGCCCCGCCGTGGAGCGGCCCCGCGAGCGCGCTGATACCGCCGGTCACCGCGGCGTACATATCCGCCAGCGTACTGGCGATGACCATCGCGGTGAACGTCGAGGCGTTGAGGCCATGATCGGCGTGGAGTGTCAGCGCCATATCGAACGTCTCGGCAGCAACCGCGTCGGGCTCAATGCCGGTGAGCATATACAGGAAATTGGCCGCGTAGCCCAGATCCGGATCCGGCTCAATGACCTCTTTCCCCTGTCGGACCCGCTCGAAGGCCGCCAATAGTGTCGGTGTCTTCGCGATAATGCGGCGTCCCTTACGGGCCGCAGTATCGAGATCCTCCGGATCGGCGCCGTCGTCTGGATCGACCGCCGACAGCATCGATACCGCCGTCCGAAGTGCCGCCATCGGCTCGGCATCGAGTGCGGCCATAGTTCGGACGACTTCCAAGAGTCGGTCATCGACCAGCCGGTCCTCACGGAGGTTATCGGTAAACGCCGTGAGTTCCGCTCGCGTCGGGAGCTCACCGTGCCACAACAGATAGAGAACTTCTTCGTAGGACGCATGCTCGGCGAGATCCTCGATCGCATAGCCGCGATACGTTAGGCGGCCGTTCTCGCCATCGATCGAACTCAGCGAGGATTCGGCGACCAGTACCCCCTCGAGACCTTTTTTGAGCTCAGACTCTGCCATGTGCGGAGAGTTGACAATCGCTCCGCAAAAGGGTTGTCTTTAGGTCGGAATTCTCGACAAACGTCGATCGGGCCGCTTGCCGTCGGATTCGGAGAATGTGTGACTGATTTCGCCCCGAGATAGACGCCTGACGATCGACGATTCGACGATCGTCGTCCGTCCGCCGAGAGCAGCGACAACCCTTTGAATCGATACGCGGAAGTGAGTGCATGGCCGGCGATGAGGTCGAATACGAGCCGGTGAGCGTCAAAACGGTACTTGCCGAGATGAAAGATACCGCCGAGCTGTTGATCGATCTCGCCTACTCGGCGGTGTTGTACGGAGCCGACGATATCGCCATGGAGGTTCTCGATCTCGAGGAACGGATGGACGTTCTCCAGATGCAAGCCCGCATGAGTCTGCTGATGGCGGCACGGAATCCCGAGGACGCCGAATCGCTCGCACCGGTGCTCGGAGTGGTTGGTGCAGCGGAGAAGATCAGCGACGCCGCCGGCGACATTGCCAAGATCGTCCTCGAAGAGATCGGTCTCCCCGACGAACTCCGAACGGTTCTCCCCGAGGCAATAGAGATGGTTGGACGGGCCGAAATCGCTGACGAGTCGCCATTAACGACAGCGACACTGGGTGAACTCAACCTCGAAACCGAAACCGGTGTTCGGGTGATCGCCATTCGGCGGAGTGGTAACTGGTTACTGAATCCCGACCGTGAAACGCGACTGCAAGCCGGTGATATCGCGTTACTGCGCGGCTCGGAAGCACAACTCGCGCGGGTCTACAAGGATGCCACCGGCACAGCCTACACGCAACCGGAGAAGACAGCGCCCGAGTTCGATGATCTGGAACGGGCCGTCGATTCGATCGTCCTCATGAAGGACATGAGTGAATTAGCCGTCGATCTCGCCTATAGTGCCGTGCTGTTCGACTCCGAAAGCGTCGCCGAGGAGGTCCTCGAACTCGAAGCCGAGGTCGACGCATTGGAATCCCGATTCGAGGCCTGGACGTTACGGGCAGCCAAGCGGATCGACGATCCGATCTCCCTCCGTGGACTGATGCATCTGGCGGCGGCGACCGAGGTCATCTCGGATGCTGCCTTAGAGATCGCGGAAGGGATGCTTCGTGGGGTCGGGACACATCCAGTCGTCGTCGAGGCGGTCTCGGAATCGGATGAAGTCCTCGTACGCGAACAGGTCGGTGAGGGGAGCGAACTCGCCGGCGACACGCTGGGCGAACTCGATCTCGAAACCGAAACCGGCATGCAGGTGATCGCGATCCGCCGAGAGGGTGCCGAACGGGCCGGTTGGGTCATCTCGCCGGGACCGGAGACCCGCCTAGAGGCCGGAGACGTACTCATTGCGAAGGGAACCCGGGCGGGCGCCGAGCGGTTAGCAGCGCTCGCGGAGTGAAGTCAGTCAAGCCGACGGACGCGGCGGATCGCTGTCCCGATCGTCAGTGCGACCGTGAAAAGCGAACCGAGACTGATAGCGAGTACGAACGCAAGCAGCGCGAACAACACGGGCGAACCACGGGTAGCCGGAACCGGACCGAGGAGTTCGACGATCCGGTAAATATAGACCATCACGGCGATCCCGATGCCGAGCGCAAAGCCGATCTTCGCGTTCCGGGGCAGACCGAACTCCCGGAACAGCTCGACCGCTGGCGATTGTTCCGAGGGATCGTCGGCCACGGGTTTCGATACGAGTGGTGCCGGCAAAGTGGCATCGATCCAACGCCTGTACGCAGCGTCGGTGGTGGCGGAAACGGAGACGAAACCCGATAGACCCAATACGCTGGATGTGTCGGTTCGCATTAATGACGACACTCGGGACGGCGAACGCCGATCCGGGCGAGATCGACACCGGTCGCCTGGATGTCGGAGAGACGCGGGACGGGTCCCCGTTTGGACTACCGGTGGCGGTAATCGAGGGGAAACAGGACGGCCCGACGCTGTACATCCAAGCCGTCAGCGACGGGGATGAACTCAACGGGCTCGGGGTCGTCCAACGGCTCGTCCCACGCCTCGATCCCGACACACTCGCCGGGACGATCCTGATCGTCGGTATCGTCAACTACCACGCCTTCCAGATCGCCGAGCATCGCAACCCGATCGACAACACGAAGATGAATCGAGCCTACCCGGGCGAGCCGTCCGGAACTTCGAGCGAACGGATCGCCCATGCGACCTTCCAGGCGGCGGCCCGGGCGGATTACATTCTTGACCTCCACCAGGGTTCGACAAGCCGCATGGTCAACGAGACACGGGTCCGCTGTGGCCGACACCACCGGCTCCACGACGACTGTCTCGAACTCGCGAAGGTGTTCGACTGTGGTTACGTACTCGATCAAAAGGGCCCCGACGGCCAGCTCGCACGGGCTGCGCCGGATGAGGACATTCCCACGATCGACCCGGAACTCGGCGGGGCGGTTGGCTGGGATGAGGAATCGATCCAGTACGGCCTCGAGGGGGTGATGAACGTGCTGGAGTACTACGACTTTCTCGACGGTGACGTCGAGCCCGCCACGCAAACCCGAGCAAAGGGATTCGAACGTCACAATTCCCCGACAGGCGGGCTGATCAACTACCGGTTCGACCTCGGTGACCGCGTCCAACGCGGCGACGTACTCTTCGAGGTGACCGATGTCTTCGGCAGGAATAAAGCCGAAGTCACCGCCAAGGAAGGCGGGATCTTCTGGCGGTCGCGACGACTCCCTCAAGTCGCGACCGGCGAGTACGTCTGCTCGGTCGCAACCGATATCGACGAGTACTGAAGCGAGGAAATACTGACACTGACACTGACACCGACACAGCTACCCCGATGCCCGGCCAACGAAGCGGTATGACGGGCCTCCGCTGTAGCGTCTGTGGCACCGAGTACGACAGTGGACCGGACGAACCTTGGCGGTGTACCTGTGGCGGGCCGCTTGACTTCATCGAGACACCCATCCCGGACGGACCCGCACCCGATCCGACAGCGCTCGATACACGGGGTGGGCTCTGGGCGTTTGCGGACTTCCTCCCAATCTCGCCGCGGGTGACCCTTGGCGAGGGCTTTACGCCGCTGGTCTCCGCCGATGACTGGACTGCGCAGTTCAAACTGGAATGGGTGTTCCCCTCGGGGAGCTTCAAGGACCGTGGGGCGACAGCACTACTCTCACGCGCTGCCCAGTTGGGCGTCGACCGGATCGTTGATGACTCCTCGGGCAACGCCGGGGCGGCCATCGCCCAGTATGCCGCGGTCGCCGATATTCCAGCCGAGATTTACGTCCCCGCAGGGGTCAAACAGGCAAAGCTTCGAGCGATCGAGCGGACGGGTGCCGAGCCGATCCGGATCGAAGGATCCCGGGAGGACGTCACCGACGCCTGTATCGATCGGGTCGAAACCGGCGGTACCTGGTACGCCAGTCACGCCTGGAATCCGGCCTTCTTCGCCGGGACGAGTACCTTCGCCATGGAGGTGTGTGCCCAACGGGAGTGGGAACCGCCGGAGGCCGTCGTCAGCCCGCTCGGTCACGGGACGCTCTTTTTGGGTGCCTACCGTGGGTTCCGTGCGCTCAAAGAGGCGGGCTGGATCGACCGACTCCCCCGAATGCTCGGTGCTCAAGCGGCGGGCTACGCGCCGATCGTCGCCGCCCTCCACGGGGAAAAGGCGGCGGCGGGTACGAACGATGTCGCCGACGGGATCCAGATTCGCGAACCCGCCCGACAGGAGCAGATCATCGCGGCGATCGAGACGACTGACGGTGATGCGATCGCAGTCAGCGAACCGGCCGTCGAGGACGCTCTCGATCGACTCCACAGTAACGGGTATTACACGGAACCGACGTGTGCTGCCGCACCGGCGGCGCTCGAGGTGTATCGGGATCGGGATATCCTCGCGACCGACGCCGACGTCGTCGTCCCGCTCACCGGGAGCGGCCTCAAAAGCGAGTGAACTACCCCTGCCTACTCGCTCGTGCTAACGCGCTCGCTCCTTGAGGCAGGGTCGATCAATCGTAGTATTCGGCCATGAGTTCACTAACCCACGCTGGTTGAGTCACCTTACCCCGGGGACCGAACTCCCGCATGTAGGGTTTGATGTCGAGGACGGGTGTCCCGTCGATCGCATCGAGTGCTTTGACACGGAGACGACGGTCCTCGACAGCGATTACTGCACACCGTGAGAGGCCGATCCGGTTCGGTCGGCCTTTGGCCCGCTGGGCGAAAATACCGAGCTTCGGCCAATCGGTGTTGTTCCGTGGATGGCGGGCGCCGTTCTCGATACCGTCCGCCCGAACACGATGCATGTAGAAGACCACCTCGACGTGGGAGAACGTCTCCAGGCCAGCCAGTGCCTCCGGATCAAAGCGATCGGCGAGTTCGATCTCGGCGACGACATCCCCCCAGTGGTCGTCGCGTTTCTCGGTGCGTGGCGAGCTGACCGTGCCGATCGGCTCGAGCGTGACCATCCCGTCCATGGATCCGTCGTCGGTCATAGTCACCCTCTATGTTCGAGGCCCATACGCGTTGCTTCCAAGGATCCGATAGTCACCGCTCGGGATGTGTTGGGGCGTCAAAGCCACCTCGGATCAGCGGTTTGGCGATGTGGCGGCGGGCACATGGTGGAACCTCATACCAGCCCACCTCAAGCTCCCGATCGATCGGCTGTTCGGTCTTCCCGGGAGTGGTCGTTCCACAGGATCGGCACCGATACCCTTGCTCGGCACCGGCGCTTTCCATCCGGTTCCCACACTCGGAACAGGTCGGTGTGACTCGTTCCGTCATCCGACGATCCCGCAGGGCGAATTTCTCGAGTTTGAGCGTCCCGTCGCGAACACCACCACAGACTGTGAGTCGATCACCAACCCGGAGCTTGCGGACCCGATCCCGGAACCGTTTGGTCGGCTCGAAGGCCGCACACTGCAGACTCGCGTCCCGATCGTCGGCCCGGAACTCAAAGAAGACGTGGCCACCCCGTCGAGTCTCCGGAGTCGTGACGACGGTCCCGGAGAGCCGATAGGCCCGTCGGTCCTGGATGTCACCGATCGTTCCCGATTGGAGATGGGCATCAGTGCCCTGGTTCGTCACGAACAGCCGGGTGCGCTCGATCGGTTCGGTATCGATTCGATCAGCCAACGCACGGACTGCGTCGGGATCGTCCCCACGGATTCCGTAGAGCAGCGGCCCCGGCGTGTGAGGAACACAGACGGCCTCACCCTCGATCCGATCGACCGTATCCCAAGCATCGGGATAGAACGCCTCGGCAGCCGCAAAGACGGAGTCACGATCGACGGTCCGTTCGGTGCCCCAGCGATCCGATTCCCGGTAGGCGATCAGTTCGTAGGTCCACTCCTCGCGGGCGGCCCACGCGCCGACAGCGGCGAGCGCGCCGATCCGACCGCGGCCGTTTCCCCACCCGTTCGATCGGTAATCGTGGGCCGCGATCAGATCACGAGCGGCCGCGAGGTCGTGGATATCTCGCATCGCCTCACGGGCGAAGCTGGCAACCGAGTCGGGGATGTCCGCCGGAGAATGCGGAGCGACCACCAGCCCCGGATTAGTCCGGGGATCGGCCACCTCGGCGATATCCGTCAGTTCCTCGGCGGCGAGTTCGAATGCGGTGGCGGCATCGAGATCGGCGTGGACGGCGAGTGCGGCGTTCCCCCGGGTCTTGTGTTCGACCCCCGGTGTACACCGGACGAGGAGACAGCGATCAACGGTCGCCGCGGGCATCGACTCGATCCGATCGGCGATCCGGGCGGCGAGATACGTGGTGCACATCCCTCGCTCGCGGGAGTCGGTATCGTCGATGCCGATGATTGTCATCAATCCTGTATAGGCCGTCTCCCCGGTTTAATCCTTTCAAGGACCGCGGCAGAAAAATCGCCTGATAGCACGGTTGCAGTAGACACAATTTATATATGTTTTGATGACTTATGTCATCTCGAATAGTATCATGTCCCGTTCCGCACTTGTCGGGAACGTCACCGCGATGCTCGAGGACGCGGGGTTCGCCGTGAGTGATCGGTGTTCGATCCGCCCCAAGAGCTTCGACCTCGCCGCACGGCGGGGCGATGATCTCCTCCTTTTGAAGATCCTCGGGAACATCGACGCCTTCGATGCCCCGACCGGAACGGAGATGCGCCGGCTGGGGGAGTTCCTCGAGGCGACCCCGATCGTGATCGGGCTCCGCACCCGAGATAAGGAACTCGACCCGGGCGTGGTCTACTTCCGTCACGGCGTCCCGGTACTCAGCCCCGATACCGCGTTCAACTTCTTCATCGAGGATCTCCCACCGCTGATTTACGCGGCTCCCGGCGGGCTGTACGTCAACGTCGACGGCGACATCCTTGCCGAGGAGCGGGAGGCCCGCGGCTGGAGCCTTGGCCGGCTCGCCAACGAACTCGGCGTCTCCCGCCGGACCGTCTCAAAGTATGAGGATGGAATGGACGCCAGCGTCGATATCGCGATGCAGCTCGAGGAGATGTTCGGCGATGATCTGACCAGCCCCATCGACGTCTTTGATGATCTCGAGGAGATCCGTGAAACCGATGAATCAACCCCCGGTGATCCCGCCGATCCCGACGACGACCACATCGTCCATCTCCTCACACGGGTCGGGTTCATCGTCCATCCGACGATGCGGGCACCGTTCAAGACCGTCAGCGAGGACGCCGAACGGGACGACCCGATGCTGCTGACGGGACACTCCAAACTCAACAAGACCGCCGAAAAACGCGCCCGTATCATGTCCTCGATCGGCCAAGTGACCCGCACCCATTCTGTGTACTTCGTCGACGAGACAAAACGCGAATCCGTCGACGGGACCGCACTGGTCGAACAGGAGGAGGTCGAGAACATCGAGGAATCCGAGGAACTCCACGACCTGATCCGGGAACGCAGTGAAACGGCCGACCCCTGATCTCACGATCCGGTAACACGACGGGATCGCTCCGCATCCAAGCGAGTACCAGAATCGGAGAGCTAGTCACCGATAGCCGTTGGTTGAGCTAACAACACCGTCAGTGAACTCCTCCACCCTGCTCGCACTGACGCGCTCGCTTTTGGTGGGGCTTCCTGCTTCCGCGACACGCTTTTTCACGGACGGTCGGCTTGCGTCGAAAGTAAGCCGGTGACGGGCGCCGTATTGATTGTATTCCCTCCCGACTGCGGTCCCTTCGGCCGCTCCGTTGAGGAAGGAGGCTTAGCCCCCCACACCGCACAAGCTAACAACAGCGGCTATCGGTCGGGGCGGTCGTTGAGAACGACTACTGCCAGATCGGCGATCAGGCGCTCGCGCCGTTACCGTAGGTCTTCTCTAAGTACTCGACGATGTCATCGCTTTCCGGCATGCCGTCGATGCCATGTTTTTTATCGACCAACACCGGGACGCCGGTCTGACCACTGACCGCTTCGACTTCGGTGCGTTCGCTGTGGGCCGATGGGACCTCGTGAGAGACGTATTCGATATCGAGTTCAGCCAACTTGTCTTTGACTTTCGCACAGTACGGACAGCCGGGGAGTTCGTAGAGTTCGAGGGTTGGTTCCGACATGGGAGAGGGTACGGGAAACAGACGGATGAGGGTAACGGTCAGGAGAGATGTCGCCGGTATCCGTCGACGATTCGATGTCGATTGTAGACGGCCTCGGTGGCGATCCAGCCGGCGAGAAGGAGGCCGGCAAGAAGGGCCCAGAGGAAATCCCAGCCGGACATCCAGGCCGGATAGATCCACGGCGCGATGTGGGCCCATCGACTGGCGAACCACCGGGCCTGCGCTTCTAATGGGGTACCCGCGAACGCCCGTATGAGCCGCTGAGAGACGGTCAGACGGTCGCCGGTCCCGGGGACGAGACCGGCACTACCCCGGATGGAGTACGTCCCGGAAGCGTTCAGATCGTCGATCGTCGGCAGGTCATCCACGGCGGATCCCTCGTCACCATAGACGGTCCGTTCGGCGTCGTAGGTCCCCCAGGGAGCATAGACCTCCCAGACGATCTGTCCGGTCGGCGTGACTTCGATGACCCGATGGTTCAACGAATCGACAACGAGGGTATTCCCGTTTGGGAGCCGATCGGCATCCCGGGGCCAGGAAAACACCTCGGGGCCGCCCAACTCCCAGGTTTCGACCCACTCGCCATCGCGATAGGCGTATTCAACGATCCGGTCGTTCTCGCTATCGGCGACCAGGATCGTGGGTGTTCCGTCCTCCGATTCCAGGTATTGCGGATTGTGCTGTTCGTGGAGGGTATCGTGATCATCATCGGCACCCAGCCGGCGGGTGATGTTCTTCGTCGCCCGGTCGACCACGATCACCTGATCGAAGTTCCGCGGTGAGACGAGATAGCGACCGTCGCCGATCTTATCGACGTCGTTGACGTGGGTCCAGTCGTCGTTATCTCCCCGATAGGTACCGCCACCGTCGGCCGAATACCCGTGATTGCGGAACTTCCACTCCCAGACGATCGTCTCCTTCGATCGGTCGTAGATGAAAATCCGGTCGTTGTTGCGCCCGGTCGTGTCGTTGTAGTTGCGCATGTTGGCGACCAGCAACTGATCGCCGTTGATCAGATCGACATCGTGGGTGTCATGGGCGTCAAGCCGCTCGATCCAGACCGGCTCCTGAGTATCGGGATCGATCGCCATCACGAGTGTCCCATCCGGATTCGTCGCCGAGACGAGGACGTTCCCCGATGGCAGCGGATCGACATCGTAGAACCAACGGGCACCGGCCTTGCTACCGTTATACCGCCACTGGACATCCCCGCGGGGACCGAAGGCAACCAACCGGGCGGGCTTTTTCGTCGCTCCCTCCCCACGGAAATGAAAGCCCTGGACGCCGACGACGGTCGATCCGTTTGCCGGCTGGCGGATGGCACCGGCACGGAGGGCGTTCTCCTCGTCCTCGTAGGTCGCCGCCGAGATGGCCGCGGGGGTCAACAACAACAGGATTACGACCACGACAGCACCTCGAACCAACCAACGGCGAGGGAGGGCACTCGGCTTCATCCGGGATCTCGGCGGGAGAAGGGAATGGATCGTTGAGTATCTTCCTATCCAGGGCCGATTCCGAAACGGCGATCGGAAGGATCAGCGAATGAAGCCGCCCGTGCGGATAATGAAGTAGATCACGAACGCGACAGCGAGCACCCAGTGACCGGGACGAACGTCCTCCGTTCGACCGGCCGCGGTCGCGACGATGGGATAGGCGATGATGCCGGCGGCAATACCCTGTGAGATCGAGCGGGTCAGTGGCATCAAGGCAATAGTAAGCGTCGCCGGAACGGCGTGGGTGACATCGTGCCACTCGATCTCAGTAATATTCTGGAACATGAACACAGCGACCGCGAGGAACGCGACGTACGGCGCGAAGGAAGGGATCGCGGCGACGAGCGGCACGAAAATCAACGCGAGGAGGAACAAGCCCGAGACGACGAGTGGAACCATCCCGGTCCGGCCACCCTCCTCGATACCGGTGGACGATTCGATGAAGGTCGTAACCGTCGACGTACCGACGATACTTCCGACGGTGGTCCCGATCGCGTCGGCCATCAGTGGCTTGTCCATCTCCCGGAGGTTGCCCTCCTCATCCAGGAAGCCCGCCGCCTGACCGAGTCCCGTGACGGTACCGGCGGTGTCGAAGAAATCGACAAAGAAGAACGTGAAGACGACAAGCGCAAACGACAGCGGTTCGGCGTTCGTCAGTCCGGTGAGAAAAGCACCCAATAACGGCGAGATATCGTAGGCCGCCGTACTGTACGTGACCGACTGGAGTCCCGGAGCGAACGTCGCGAACGCAAGTCCGAGCCCCGCCGGAAGTTCACCGCTGAATTTCGTGATCCCCGCACCGGCGGCGGCGTAGGCGGCGACACTCGCGGTCAGGATGCCCACAATGATCGCACCCCGAACGTTCCGGGCGTAGAGTACGAACGTCAGGAAGATCCCAAATACTGACAGGATCGCGATGGGGTCCTGTGCGAGCACCGGGTTGACCTGGACGATATCGTTCGCGTCGGCAGCGATGATGTGCATGAACTGCAGGCCGATGAACGCGAGAAACAGCCCGATCGCCGGGCCGACCGAGCGTTTGACTGGTTCCGGAAACAGTTGGACGATGTACTCCCGGGCGCCGATGGCCGTCAGCAAAATGAAGATGAGCCCCTCAACAAATACGGCCGCGAACGCCGTCTGCCAGGAGACGCCCATCTGTGTGACCACGATCACGAAGAAGGCGTTCAGCCCCATCCCCGAAGCCAGGCCGAATGGTCGATTAGCGTAAAAGGCCATCACAAGCATCGCAGCGACGGCCGCTAAGATGGTAGCCACAGTGAGGAGCTGGATCGCTCGTCCCTCGGGAACGCCGAGTTTCTCATCGGTGATCGCGGCGCTCAACACGAGCGGGTTCACCAGGATGATGTACGACATCGTCAGAAACGTCGTCAGCCCGGCGAGGAGCTCCGTGCGAAGATCCGTGCCATGCTCCCGGAAGCCGAAATACTCCGCCAGGGTGTCACTGACAGCCATGGTATACGTTCGGCCAAACGAAACGAGACTAACTTAAGCGTTAATATACTTTCCGGGTAGATTATCCATGATATTGTATAGACATCAGATTTCAGTCCACGATGACCAAGGCGTCGACCGGAGCATCGACCCGGTTTCGAGTCCGGATAAGTCCCTCTTCGCCGGCTGCAATCAACGCAAACACACCCACAGTCGTCGCACCGGCCCGTTCGATGATATTCAACAAGATATCCTGTGTCTCGCCGGAGCGGATCAAGTCATCGACGACTAGGACAGCATCGTTGGGGGCGATCGCCGTCATCGGGAGATAGTAGGTGAGTTCGATCCCCGATTCGAGCCGTTTGCGCGACTCGATGAATTCCTCGACGGCAGTCTCTTTGGTCTTTTTCGCATATGCACATCGGGCGTCGAACTGTCGAGCCATGGCAGCGCCGAGAGTGATCCCGTCGGTCGCGGCGGTCAACACCACATCCGGCCGTTGGAAATCGTTAGTTTCGGTTGCGACGGCGGGGACGAGATCCAACAATGACTGTGCGAAGACAGCCTCGGTCGTATCGACGTAGCCGTCAGCATCCGTCCGGATCCGGGCCTTGAGCTCGTCAGCGAGCAGTTCACGTCCCAAATCACCAACGATCCGGGCGGCGCGATCAAGCCCCGGGAGGACGTGGCCGTTGACATACCGGTTGAGATCACCGGCCGGCAGATCAGTCACCGCGGCCAGCTCCTCGTAAGTCCGATGTTCTTTGAGGACCCGGAGGATCTCCACCGCCCGGAGTTGGAGGGTGGCCTTCTCAACGCGGTTCATACACGATATGCACGATCCCACAAGTATGAATATCATGGTCATTTTACTCGAGAAAATATACACGATTACGTAACGCCGTCGCTTGGTAGATGGGACACCTAATCGGGTGAAAACAGAGTGACAGCGCTAGTCGCCAGGATCAGGTTCCTCGGCGGCGAGCAGATCCGAGGCCGTCAGCAACGATTCGAGTTCGATATCGTGGGCGGCGAGATTTGCTTTGGCGCCCTCCTCACGATCTACAACTACAATGACACGATCCACCTCGGCGCCGGCCTCCCGAAGCGCTTCGACGGCCTCGATCGCGCTGGTGCCGGTGGTGGCGATGTCCTCGATGACGACGACCCGGTCACCGGGATCGAGCCGGCCCTCGATACGATTGCCCGTGCCGTAATCCTTGGCAGCCTTCCGGGCGATGACGTAGGGATTACCCGTCTCGGCCGCGATCACGGCGACCAACGGAACAGCTCCCAGGGCGACGCCAGCGAGTTTCGTCTCTCCGACGCGATCAGCGAACGCTTTCGCGAGCAACCGAAGACAGCGAGGATCGGTCTCGAAGAGATATTTGTCCACGTAGTAGTTGCTCGTCCCGCCATGGGAGAGTTCGAATTCGCCGAATTTGACGGCATCAGCCGTACGCAATGCATCGATGAGTTCCTGATCGGCCATCGGTCGACATCGGTGGTGGAGAGGGTATAAACGCCGCGATCAGCGCAGTACAACGTCGATCATCGATTCGCCGATCGACTCAAACCAGGTTACCAGGGCTCGTTTTTGAGACCGAGCCCGTAGGCGATCACGTTCGTAAGGACATGTAACAACGGCGTGATGATCAGCACGGTCACCACCACCGGGAGGGTGAACACCCGTATCGTCCAGCCGGGGGCGAGCAACGCCGCGATCACGAGCGCCCCAAGGACGAAATCAAGTTGATCGAGGCCGGGGAAGGCGGCACCGCGTTCGCGGCCGGTTCGTCGCTTGAGAAACGAGGCAGTGATATCCCCGAGCATCGCTCCAGCCGGGAGTCCGATGGCCGCTCGGATCGGAAACGACGGGAAGTCAACGCCGAGAAAAGTCGAAGCGGGGGTGACCACTCCGTTCAGAAGCGCCGCCAACAGGGCGCCGGCGACGATTCCACCAACAGTCCCCCGCCAGGTCTTGCCGTCACCGAGAAGGCGGCGCCCCCGCCAGGAGCGCCCACCATCGATCGGCGGTCCCCCTCCCACCAGAACGGCAGCGTTGTTGGGAACGTACGCGGGCAGCATCGCCCAGATCGCCGTCGCGATAACGGCAGCAAGTGCCACCATGGATCTCGCCCAAGGCTATCCCGGCGAGAGGTGTTAATCACCCGGGTTCGGGAACGACTCGGTGATTCTCGAAGTGAATGAATCCGGTACTCGCTCGGACCGATAACGACGCCGCTCGCCGACCGTGAGAGTGGAAAGGTTTAGGTGCCGAATAGCGGATTCTCAGACGATGGCCGAGATCCATGCAGACCGACGCGAACGGCTGTTCGAAACACTCGATAGTGCGATCGAGGCGGTGATGATTCCGCCGAGCCGGACGATGCGGTACTTCACCGGACTGGAGATGCATCAGAGTGAACGGCCGACCGTGCTGGTCTTACAGCGAGACCAGCCACCGGCAGTCGTGTTACCGGCCCTCGAGACGAGCCGAGTGCGGGATGCCCTCGGAGAGGCTACCGAATTTTTCATCTATACGGACGCGACTGATCCACTTGAAGCTGCCCGCGACGCGTTCGAGGAACTCCAGGTAGACCGTACCATCACCGGTCGGGTCGGTATGGAATACCGCTCGACCCGCCTGCTTGAGTACGAACTGATCGCCGACGCCTTCGAGTGGGGAGAAATCGTCGATGCCGAGGACGCGATCGCTTCATTGCGGGCCCGCAAGGACGATCAGGAGATCGAGCACATGCGGGAGGCCGCATCGATCATTGACGACATCCTGGCGGCGACTATCGAAACCGTCGAACCGGGGATGACCGAGCGTGATGTCGCCCGCGATATCGAGAAGCGAGCGATCGACAGTCGGGCCGATGAATTGGGTGTACTCATCGTGACGAGTGGGCCGAACACGGCGAAACCACACACCAACACCGGCGAGCGTGAGATCGAGGATGGGGATCCGCTGATGATCGACGCAGGCGTCGTCTGTAAGGGGTATTATTCCGACATCACCCGCACGTTCAACGTCGGCGAGCCTGACGAGGAATTCCGCGAGATCTACGAGGTCGTCCGGGAGGGCGCCCGAGCAGGACGGGAAGCTGTCGAAGAAGGCGTCGAACTCCAGGCGCTTGATCGTGCCGCTCGCGAGGTCATCGAAGAGGCCGGCTACGGGGAGTACTTCACCCACCGACTCGGCCATGGTCTCGGACTCGAAGGTCACGAACCACCGTATCTGGTCGAGGGGAACGAGACACCCCTGGTGATCGGCAACGCGTTTACCGTCGAACCGGGCGTCTATGTCGAGGAGTTCGGCGGCGTACGGATCGAGGACGACGTCGTTCTTACGGAGGAGGGGGCCGAGGTGCTCACGGGATTCCCCCGGGAGCTCCGGATCCTCTGATCGGCCGTGACTGCCGTTTCGCCCGATCCGTCGAGTGCGGTCCAGTCACACCGGCAGATCAGGATAGAACGCGGGGTCGCCGTCCCGGACCACGACCGTCGGTGAGGCGGTGACACCGATGTCGACGAGGGGATCGTCATCGAACCCGAGGACATCCGCCGGCGTTCCTGTCTCAAGCGTGCCCAGTTTGGGACGGCCGAGTTCGGCCGCCGGCGTCTGTGTCGCCGCTGTCAACGCGGCCGTCTCGTCCATACCAGCCTCGACTAAACAGGTCAGTTCGCGGTGGAGACTTGGATGCGGGGTACCCGGGGAGCCCGCATCGCTCCCGGCGATAATCCGGGCGTCTTCGGCGATCGCGCGCCGGGCGACTTCCCAATGTCGTTCGAATACCGCTTGGGCGTTCGCCCGGGCGTAGGCCGGCGCCGTATCGGAGTGAGCGATCTCCCGATAGACGTATAGCGTTGGGTCATAGGCGATATCGGCGTCGATCAGCCGGTCGAGCGTCCTGTCGGCCATGAGGTTGCCGTGTTCGATCGTATCCACGCCGACGGCGACCGCGTTCTCGATTCCGTCCTGGCCGACAG
This sequence comes from Halobacteriales archaeon, assembly GCA_042219475.1. Lineage (GTDB taxonomy): Archaea > Halobacteriota > Halobacteria > Halobacteriales > Hikarchaeaceae > Chewarchaeum. Next base: position 57,665 of record JBDGPX010000007.1, on the reverse strand, counting down.
CATGGGCCGCAACGGGGAGATCAAACCGGGCCGCCTCGTCGACGACCGCTTCGAGTTCGGCCCGCGTTAATTCGGTCGCCCCGGGCTCCTCGCCGATGGCCTGACCGTAGACGCCGCCGGTCGCCGAGACCTTGATCAGGTCGGCGCCAGCGCCCCGTAGCTCCCGCACCGCCTGCCGGCAGGCATCGGGACCGTCGCTCATGATCCCCCAGAACGGATCGTGACCGGCGGTGATGATCACGGTTCGGCCGCTGGCGAACGTCCGCGGCCCGAACAGTCGGTCCCGTCGGATCGCCGTCGCAACAGTAATAGCGATATCGGCGACACTGCCGACATCACGGACCGTCGTGACGCCGTGACGAAGTTGGGTACGGCCGTTCTCCAACGCGCGGATCAGCAGGGCCTGTTCGGATTCCGACCGGAGCGTCGCGACCGGATCCGCACTGCCATCCCAGACGAGATGGACGTGCATGTCGATCAGCCCGGGAGTGATGAGCGAAACCGACCGTTCGAGGGCAGCGTCACCGGGTTTCTCGCGAAAACAGCCGGCGATAACGCCGTCGTCGATCGCCAGCCAGCGATCCGATCGTCGACCCCGATCGGCATCCCAGCAATCGCCGTGTAAGAGGAGATCGAACGTGGCCATGGGTGTCAGGCGCGACGGACGCCGTCGTCGGTGTGTGTGAGCCGTTCGGCCCCGGTGTCGGTGATGATGAACGTATCCGAATGTCGCAGGGCAACGTCACGGTCGGGGAAGTACAGCCCCGGTTCGACACTGATCACCATGCCGGGTTCGAGCTGGCCGGATTCCCGGGCGTTCAACGCCGGACCCTCGTGGATCGTGATCCCCTCGCCATGGCCAGTACGGTGGATGATATGCTCGCCGTAGCCGGCGTCTCGAAGCTCGGTCGCGGTCCAGTCATCGATCTCGTCGGTCCCCCGTCCGGCCTCGAGGAGATCCATTGTCTCCCGGCGCACCCGGACGAGCGTCTCCATCGCTTCGACGATATCGGCGTCAACATCGCCGACCAACACGGTCCGTTCCTCCTCACAGACGTAGCCCTGCAGTGATGGAAGCGCAATGCCGACGACGGTCTCGCCGTCCTCGATCGGTTTGGCCGAGGAAATGCTGTGGGGTTCGAGGGCGTGACCGCCCGACAGCACGCTCGCGAAGCCGTATTGGCCCAGTTCGTTGGCCGTGCCGATGTCGTATTCCGGATGCTGGTCGAGGTAAGTCTCATAAAACGCATCCTGAATGGCATCCACCACGTCGAGTTCCGGTCGGCCAGCAGCCACAGCATCGGTGTAGGCCTCGATGCCCGCCCCCGCCAGGTCGGCGGTCCGACGCATCATCTCGAGTTCCCACTCGGTTTTGATCATCCGACAGTCGAGGAAGGTATCGGTCGCATCGACGAACGCGACATCGAGTCGAGCGTCGAGTTCGTCGATCCAGCCGGGACGGGCGTAGGCCTGATCGTACCCGATCCGGTCGACATTGTCGGGGATAATACTGGCCAATACGTCGAACGGATCGTCAGCGTCCTCGTAGACGACTGCCCGATCGACCCATCCGGTCCGTTCGGCCTTGCGGGCTTCGAGTCGGGGACCGCCGAACGCGCTCGTCCGATCGGTGACGACGCCGACGACCGGTCGGGAGTACATCCCGGCGTAGACGCCGGTGAGGTAATACGAGTTCGCCGGCGAGAGGCCGACCAACCCATCGAGATTGCTCTCCGTCAGGGCCGTTCGGATTCGATCGAAGCGGTCGGGATCGACGAACCGATCGGCCGGAGAGGGGGCGAGTTCACGCATCGATATCGATGGTCAGGCTCTCGAGATCACGCGGGTAATACGTCAGCGTCTCGGTGCCATCGCCGGTTACCAACACCGTATCGGAGTGACGGAATCCGCCGATCTCCGGGACGTAAAATCCCGGTTCAACAGTGTAGAGTTCCCCCTGCCGGAGTTCACCATCGTACCCGATGTCGAGGAAGGGCCGCTCGTGGCCCTCCATACCGATGTTGTGACCGATGTGGTGTTGGGTGTAGTTGTTGACGCCCTGTTCCTCGTAGTAGTCGACGACCGCTTCCTCGACGTAGGCGTACTCGACACCGGGCGCGATGGCGTCGATCGCGATCTCCTGGGATTCCTGCATGATCTCGAAATAATCCCGTTGTTCGGCGCTTGGTTCGCCAACGATCATCGTTCGTTCGAGCTCGGTCGTGTACCCGCCCACATGCGGCTTGACGACCGTGACGATGTTGTCCCCCGGCTCGATGCGGGTCGTCTGGTCGACGCTGTGGGGGAGTGCGGTGATCTCCCCGGCCGTGAATTTGCACATCATCGGGCTCGACCAATCCATCATCTCGTACCGATCGCCGAGGGTGTCGAGCATGGCCTTGGTGCCTTCGGCTTCGACCTCCGCGCTGATCACGGCCGGATACCGTCCGACATCGATCTTCTCTTGAAGCATCCGGTGACCGAGATTCGACCAAACACTCGCTTCGCGAATGAGATCGATTTCGGTGTCGCTTTTGACCTCCCGCATGTCGGTGATGTAGTCCTCGACACCGACGTCGGCGTCGATGACCTCCGACAACGCCGGCCCCTCGTAGCCGTTCCGGGATGGGCTCCCATCGGCGTCGGCGGCGACACGTCCGGAATCGAGGCCGAGCTCGGCACACATCTCGGCGACCCGTTCCATCGGTTCACCCTGGGGATAATCGAAATAGACGTGGACATCGTCGATGATGAAATCATCCCGTTCGGCGTGTTCCTGTTCGAGCCGGGGCACGACGATTTGGGATCCCGCATCCGTGACGCCGAGCACGACGGGGCGTTCGGTCGGAAGGTGATACATACCGCTGACGTAGTGGATATCCAGGGCGCCAAAGAGGACGACACCATCGTACCCATCGTCCTGTGCCGCTTCGAGGACGGCATCCATTCGTTCGCGGTGCTCCGATGGCGGAATCCTGAGTTTGTCGGGTTCCATCACGCCAGTATCTCGTCAGCACAGCCCTTAAATCATGGATTGATCGTCGACGGTCCGATCCACGACACCGATCGATGCCATCCGCGACCTACACCTGAATGGAGTACGAAGTCGGATGAGAGGCCGTAACCAACGATATCGCTGATTAGACTCCCCAGCGATGGCCGCATCCGGTTCGAGATACAGTATCATTAAGTATGCTATAACAATAAGCAATATTTGCATCATGTCACGGCAACGCATGCTTCGGAGAGAGTATTTGAAACGTGCCGGTGCGTTCGGGAGTGCCGCGGCGACGCTCGGTCTGGCCGGCTGTGCCGGCGGGATCGGTGGTGGCGGGGGCGGGAAACCTAGCAGCCTCACTCTCGGTACGTGGGGTGGGACCTGGCAGGATCTGATGATCAAGGCGGTCGTCGAGCCCTATGAAGAGGAGACCGACATCAGTGTCGAGTACGTCCTCGGTGACAACACCGAACGACTCAACAAGATCATCGCGCAGAAGAACAACCCGCCGGTTGATGTCTCCCAGCAGGACGGCGCCGGATTGGTACGCGGGGCGAGTTCCGATCTCTGGCTCGATCTCGATGGTGACATCGTCCCGACGTACCCGGATATCCCGGACAACTTCAAGGGCGAGGACTGGGTGTTGCAGATTTTCGCCGCCAGCGCCCTGTTGTACAACCCCAATCAGGTGAGTTCCGAGCCGGAATCCTGGAAAGATATCTATCTCAATACCGATTATAAAGGAAAGGTCGGTCTCTTCTCGGAGGATCCCACCCACGACGTGCTTGCGTTCTCGTTGGCCCAGACTGGTGGCGAATCGTTCAAGGCCGTCGACAAGGCGTTCTCGATGTACGAGGAGGTCGTCAAGACGATGAATCCCGTCTATGTCACCTCCAGTGAGGAATACGGCAAGCTCTTCGCCCAAGAGGAGGTCATCGGTGGGCGCTACTGGTCGGCCCGGGCCGCCCAGTGGAATTCAGAAGGAAAGCCGGTGACGAGTACGATTCCAAAAGAGGGTGCGATGACGACGAACTTCGGCAACGCGATCCCGAAGAACATCCCGGAGAACAAAATCGAGTGGGCCGGGAAATTCATCGACCGGACGCTGCAGAACAATGCCGCCAAGGTGATCGCGAAGAACATGTTCTACACCAACCCGAACCCGTCGGCGGAATACCCATCTGATATCGAGGACAAACTCGTCCAGTCGGAGGACCTCGAAAACCTGAACGTACCGGACTTCGACTGGATCGCCGAGCGGCGGGCCGACTGGCGTGAGCGGGCAAACACGATCATCAATAAATACAGCTGATCGATCGGCCCACCATTACGCTTGGAGAGAACGATCACGTTACGATTAACTCCCTACACCAACACTTACAGACCTAACTCCCATGTGTGCTGCTCAGCCGTCCTCAGTCGTCGAACTGCAGGACCTGACGAAACAATTCCGCGACGTCACCGCAGTCGACGACATCGACCTCGAAATCCGCGAGGGCGAATTGTTGACCCTGCTTGGGCCGTCAGGCTGTGGCAAGACGACGACGTTACGGATGATCGCTGGGTTCGAGAAACCCACTGACGGCAGCGTTTTGATCAACCAGCAGTCGGTTACGAACACGCCCGCCTATAGTCGTGATACGGGGATGGTCTTCCAGCATTATGCGCTGTTTCCCCACATGACGGTAGCGGACAATATCGCCTTCGGTCTCGAAATGGAAGGCCTGCCTGACGCCGAGATCGATGAACGGGTCGAGGATGCCCTCGCGATGGTCCGTCTCGAGGGACTCGGCGATCGATACCCATCGGAGCTTTCGGGTGGCCAACAACAGCGCGTCGCGCTCGCACGGGCGCTGGTTATCGAACCGTCGGTCATGCTGCTCGACGAACCACTGTCGGATCTTGACAAGAAACTCCGCGAGGAGATGCGCTTGGAGATCCTCCGTCTACACCGTGAACTGGACGTCACGATGGTCTATGTGACACACAACCAGGAAGAGGCGCTGACGATCTCGGATCGGATGGCGGTCATGTCCGAGGGAAAGATCCACCAGGTCGGGACGCCGGAGGAAGTCTATCAGGAGCCAAACGACGAGTTCGTCGCCGATTTTATCGGCAACGCCAACCTCTTGACCGGCGAAATCACTGCCATCAGCGATGGAACGTATACGGTGGAAATCCCTGACGGCCCGCACTTTACATTGGACAAGTCGACAGCTGACCGCATCGATCTCTCGACCGGACGGGCGGTGACGCTGTTGTTCCGACCCGAACGGTTCTCGATCCATGGCCCGGATTACGATGGCGACGCGGCAAATACGATGATGGGCGAGATCCGGGAGGCAACCTATCTCGGTTCACGGGTCGACTACTTCGTTACTGCCGCCGGTCAGGAACTGCAAGCCGTCCAACAGAACATCGAACGGGAGATGGGCTTCACACAGGGCGACGAGATAACATTGAGCTTCAGCCCCGATACCCCGTTCGCGATCCCGGGTGGTCGAGCGTGAGCGACGAGACCGCCGGAGCGGCTGCCGAGCCGGTTGGCGGTCCCACCGGATCAATCGGCGCCCGCATCCACGAACGACTGCGCGTGTTTATCCAAAAGCACAAGGACCGCCCCTATGCGGCGTATCTGTTGGCGGGGCCGTATCTGCTTTACATGGCGATCTTCTTCGCGATCCCGATCGCATATATGCTCTTGGTGAGCTTCTTTACGAACGTCCCCACGGCGACGATGGAGCCGGTGCTGACGGTGGAGAACTACATCCGGTTCTTCAACTCAAGCCTCTATATGAATACGCTCTATACCACCGTGGAGATCAGCCTCATCTCGACGCTGTTTACGATCGTCGTCAGCTATCCGGTGGCGTACTTCATCGTCTTCTCGAACTGGGCCTACGCGAAAGCGCTCATTCTGCTGGTGATTGCGCCCCTCCTCGTGGGGAACGTGGTCCGTGCGTTCGGCTGGTTTGCGCTGATGGGGAGCAGCGGCGTCATCAACCAGATCCTCGGGGTGTTCGGAATGCGCTATACGTTGCTCAACACCAAACCCGGGCTCGTGATCGCGATCTCGTCGGTCCTGATGCCCTTTGCGGTGCTCATCCTGATGAGCGTCCTCTATACGATCGATGAGGAGATCATCGAGGCCGCGTACAATCTCGGCGGGAATCGCCTGCAGACGTTTATGTATGTGACCTTCCCACTGTCGTTGCCCGGCGTCGTCGGCGCGACGCTGATCGCCTTTGTCCTCACGATGGGGACCTTCGCCACGGCGGTGTTCATCGGCATGCCGGAGGTCGGCATGATCGCGCCGTTCATTTACAGTGTCGCGACGACTGACCTGAACTGGCCGCTCGGGGCCGCGATGTCGTTCGTGCTGTTGTTCGTCTCGATCGTCTTCGTCTACATCTATCGGAAAGTCGTCAACCTCCAATACACCGAAAGCGGGGGGATGCTATGAGCAACGAATCGGACATCGGTCGGTCGAAACCGTTCCGGCTGGCCGGGGTACTCGGAAAGATCAATCTCGATCACTCCCTGGGTGGCGTCTCGCTTGCCCAGGCGCTGTGGATCGTCACCCTGGTGAGCATGTTCGTCTTTCTGTTGTTGCCGGTCGTCTTCGCGGTGCTCATCAGCTTCAACCCATCCGACCTCTATGCGTTCCCGCCGGAATCGATCACGCTGAAATGGTATGCCGAGATCCTCTCGCGAACGACCTGGATCTCATCGTTCGTGGTCAGCTTCCAGTATTCACTGTTGGCGACCGTCATCGCGATCGCCCTCTCCTCGGCGGCAGCCTATGCCATCGGCCGGTTCGATTTCGCCGGTCGGGATCTCCTTGATGCGGGGACGTTCCTGCCACTGATGATCCCCCAGGTCATCCTCGGGCTCGCGTTGCTGTTGTTCCTGAAGAACTTCGGACTCGTCGGCAATCTGCTTGGGCTGTCGCTCGCACTCGCGGTGTACGCGACGCCATACGCGACGCGGAGTATCCTCACGACGATGTACAACTTCGATCGCTCCATCGAGGAAGCCGCGATGAATCTCGGTGCCGATGAGATCCAGACGTTCCGGTATGTGACCTTCCCGGCGTTGCTCCCCGGCGTGCTCACGGCGGCCATCTTCTCGTTTATCGTGAGCTACGCGAACCTTCAGATCGCGATCTTCCTCCAAGGGCCGGGGGTGATCCCGATCCCGGTACGGATCTTCGCGCAGATGACCTTCGGCGCCAGTCCGGTGATCGCCGCCGTCTCGACGGTCAACATCGTGATCGTCCTAGTCGCGATCATCATCGTCGAGCGGTACTTCGGGGCGGCCGAAGCATTGGGATACACCGGCTAATCAAGTCATCATCGATCTCGCCGACATCACATCGATTCCCGCACATTCATTCCGGTGGTTCACCTCAGATATCAATATGATCGGATGTCGGGGCTGTGAGGACGCTCCACCCCCGGCACCCACGATGCGCCCGACGTCACTATCATCCATAGAACATCCATAACCATGATCCCACCAATCGCCTCCCAGTTCGTCGCCGGAGAAACCGAAGCAACGGCGATCGACCACGCCCGACAGCTCAACGAACACGACGTCGGTGCGATTCTGAATCTCTTGGGTGAGCACTACTCGAACCGTGAACCAGCCGATGCCGACACCGAGACATACTGCCGATTGCTCGACGATATCGATACCGCGGACATCGACGCCTGCATCTCGGTGAAACCGTCCCAGATCGGACTCGATGTCGACGAGTCAGTGTTCGTGGACAACCTCGAACGGATCGTCGAGCGGGCGAACGCCAACGGACAGTTCGTCTGGATCGACATGGAGGACCACACGACCATCGACGCGACCCTTGACGCCTTCGAGGACGCCGCTGCCCACTACCCTAATGGCGTCGGTGTCTGTATTCAGGCGAACATGAGACGGAGCCGTGAAGACCTCGAGCGGCTGCAGGACGTCGATGGGAAAATCCGGTTAGTGAAAGGCGCCTACGATCCACCCAAGGAGATCGCCTACACCGAGAAATCCAGGGTCGACGAAGAGTACGAAAGCCTCCTCGAATACGTCTTCGAGGCGTACGACGGCGGGATCGCAGTCGGGAGCCATGATCCGGCGATGATCGAGCGAGCCGAAGAACTCTATGCCGAACACGGGACCGACTTCGAGATCCAGATGCTCATGGGCGTTCGGGAAGACGCCCAGTACGATCTGGCCACGGAGTATCCGGTCTGGCAGTACGTCCCCTACGGCGACAAGTGGGCCGCATACTTCTATCGCCGGCTGCTCGAACGCAAGGAAAATCTCCTCTTTGGCCTCCGAGCGGTTCTCAGCGGCTGAATCGATCGATCAGGGTCATCAAGGATTCTCAAGGATTCGGAGCGATCGTTGGGGCTCGACGACGTACTCGACCCCGCTGTCAGTTACTCCGATCATATCCTCGAAACCGATGTATCCATACTCGGTGTCGACGCCGAGCTCGACGGCGTAGATGCCACCACATGCACCGATGCCTCGACGGACGCGCCGTAGGGTTCCCAGGGCGGTCCGAAGAGCGTTCCGCCGTCGTGAGCCTCACGGCCGACCTCGTGGCCGATACCGTGATTGGGCTCTGGCCAGCCCCGATCAGTTAGCGTCTCGCGGGCGGCCGCGTCGATTGACCGGCCGGTTCGACCGGGTTCGACCGTCTCGATCGCCGCCCGGACGTTCTGAAGCGCTGTCTGTAACACGTCCGGAGGATCGGGAGCGTCCACGCTGGGACGGTAGTAACACCGCTGCAGATCGGCAGTATACCCGTCGTACCGGACGCCGAAGTCGAAGTGCAAGACCTCGCCTGGCGGGAGCGTTCGATCGCCGGGCACCGTGTGGCCGGCCGTGGCGGCACCGCCCGCGTCGACAGCGGGGCAGTAATCCGGACTCCACGCGAGGTCGAGACCGCGATCAGCCACCCGTTCGTGAAGCCAGTCGGCGGACTGAGTCAGTCCAGTCAGGGTGCCACGCTTCGGCGAATTCGGCGAACAGTTCCTCGGTCGTTTCGGCGGCCCGATAGATTCGATCGCGCTCGGTCGGCGATTTCCGGCCACGGACCCGCCGGATCACATCCGATGCACTCACGAGCCGATCCGCATAGGGGGTTCCACCGAGATGCCCGAGAAATCGACGGTACATTCCGTGGGTCAGCCCGTCGGCGGTGCGGAAGTCCTCGGCGTAATTGATCGCGATCGAGTCGGGATCGATCGCCGCTACCTGCTCGATGAGTGTCGGTTCAAGCGACTCCCGATAAGCGTAGACATCATGCACGTCGAGCTCGCGTGCTGGGGCCGCATCGTTCTCGCCAAGGATCGCGATCGCTCGACCCACGTCAGTCACCAGGATGGCGGCCGGCCAGACGACGTCGTATCCGAGGACGAAGGGGAGTGAGGGTTCACCGATGGCGTCCGATTCACGACAAAACGTCGGCCAGCAATCGAGATCGAGGTCCGCGAGAGTACGGCTCGCCTGCTCGGTCTTCTCGGCGACGATCGCCCGGTCCATATGGAGCCACGCCGACGGAGACCGAGAAAAGCCTTCGGCTGACCGGATCGAGATCACGATCGATCAAGGAACATCAATAAAGCGGATCGTAGACCAGCACGGACAAACACGACGTTTGCGAGTAACGTGGCACTCATTAGTCCAGGGGGTCGAATAGCCGGGTGAGACGATGTCGACTTGGAAGCGCGATGTTGCCAGTGGGCTCATCGTGTTGATCCCGATCCTCGTGACCCTCTATGTCGTCACGTGGCTCTATACGATCATTGCCAGCGTACCCCTCCTCCAGACGATGATCAAACCGTCGCTGTTTGGCGGCAGCATGCTGATGGCGGAACTCGTTCGGGTGGTGTTGACGCTGCTGATTTTCGGGGGGCTCGTGCTCTCGATCGGCTATCTAATGCGGACGGCGCTGGGGAGCATCCTAGAGGAGGCGCTCGATGATCTCATCAACTATGTCCCCGGATTACGAGTGGTATACAACGCTTCGAAGATGGCCGTCAGGACGGCACTCTCGGGAACGGAGGATTTCCAACGACCGGTCAAACTCGAGCTCTGGAACGGGGCCCGTCTGACGGCGTTTAAGACCGGCAAGCGGACCGACGACGGGCGTGAAATCGTATTTATGCCAACGGCACCGAACATCACGACCGGCTTCGTCATGGAGATCGAACCCGAGCGGCTCGATGAATCCGACGAGAAGGTCGAGGACGCCCTCACGCGCATTCTGAGTGCTGGCTTCGGCGAAAGCCGCGAGCAGGGGATCCCGATCGAGGTTACCGATGCTGTCGCCAACGAACGGGACGGCGGCGACGGAGCCGACAATGGCCAACCCACCTCCCGATCCGGTGAATAACACAGAGATTACAGAATTCACACAGCGCTGTTGAGTGGACCTTCGCCTCGCTACTGCTGTAATGGTGGCAAAGATTCAATTCTGTCCCAGCCGATGTATCGAGCATGTCTCAGCAAGCATTAGCCGATCAGGAGTGTGAGGCGTGTACGAGCGAGGACGAACCGCTCACGGGCGAAGATTTGGACGCGTTGTACGAACAGATCGACACTGAGGTCTGGGACATCATCGATGAACACCATCTCGAAGGGACCTATGAGTTCGAAGATTTCCGAGACGCGTTAGAGTTCACCTACGAAATCGGCGAACTCGCAGAGGAGGAGTGGCACCATCCCGATATCCATCTCTCGTGGGGTGAAGTCGTCGTCGAGATGTGGACCCACAAAATCGACGGCTTACATCAGGCGGACTTCGTGATGGCCGCTCGGATGGATCGTATCCACGAGGAATACGCTCCCGAGGAGTGAGCACGCGGCGATCACTCGACGAAGGTGAACCACTCGGGATGGTCGTCGGTCCGCCGTTCGACCAGATCGAAGAATGCCGATTGGATCTCCTCGGTGACCGGGCCGCGGCTGCCGTTGCCGATGACGACGTTGTCGATCTTTCGGATCGGGGTCACTTCGGCGGCGGTGCCACAGAAGAACAGCTCGTCGGCGGTGTTGAGTTCGCCGCGGCTGATCGTCGCCTCATCATGCACCGTGTAGCCCAACTCGCGGGCCAGCGTGATCACGGTCCGGCGCGTGATTCCATCGAGGATCCCTTCGGCGAGACCGGGTGTGAAGACCTCGCCGTCGCGCACCAAAAAGAGGTTCTCGCCGGGGCCTTCGGCGACGTTGCCCTCCTTGTTGAGGACGATCGCCTCGGCGTAGCCGTTCCGGCGAGCTTCCTCGCCCGCAAGCAGGCTGTTGACGTAGAGGCCGGTCGTCTTCGCGTTGGTCGGGATCTGGCTCGAGGCGTGCTTTCGCCAGGAGGAAACCATCACTTCGACCCCGTTCTCCAAGGCGTCCTCGCCGAGGTACGTCCCCCACGGCCAGGCGGCGATCGCGACGTCGGTCGGAACGCCCGACGGATCGAGCCCGAGACTTTCGTAGCCATAGAAGGCGATCGGACGGATATACCCGGACTCGAGGTTCTCCCGACGGAGCAACTCAACGGTCGCCTCGGTGAGTTCCTCGGGCTCATAGTCGATATCGAGATCGTAGGGTTCCGCGGAGTGATAGAAGCGCTCGAGGTGTTCTTCCCAGCGGAAGATCGCGGGACCGTTCTCGGTATCGTAGGCCCGGACGCCTTCGAAGATACCGGTGCCGTAGTGGAGGCCGTGGGTCAGCACATGAATCGTCGCGTCATCGAAATCAACGAACTCGCCGTTCATCCAAATCGAGTCGACGCCTTGGAACATTTCGGGACGATCACTCATGGTATCTCCCAGTAGTCGGACGGGGACTATTATTTATTCCTATTGGACGAAAAGCGAGTCGTCAGTAGTGTCAGCGGCCAACGAGCGTGCTTGGTGTTTTGCGCTCGACTCCGCTCGTCGCGAGGAGAGGAGACGAGACGATAATCCGGATCGAGCGATCAGCGCAACGCGTTGAGCAACGCGGCCCCTTCAACGAACACGAGGTCGTGACGGGCGGCGTAGTCGCGGGCGGCCGGCGTCGAGAGGGCGCCCCCGGTTTCGTCATCAAGCATTTCGCAGCCGACGACGGCCGGCGGCTGGCCGGCTGCCTCGGCGAGGGCGATGCCGAATTCGGTATGGCCCTGTCGTTCGGCAAGCAGTCCATCGGCCGCCCGGAGGAGATGGACGTGGCCCGGCGTCCGGAACTCGGCGCCAAACGCCTCGGCGTCGTACTCACCCGCCCGAGCAGCCGCCGCGGCTGTTGCGAGCGCGCTGACGGTCCGTGCGCGATCGGCGTCGGTGATCCCGGTGTAGGTGTCTCGATGGTTGACTGACAGCGAAAAGGACGGCCGCGCGTCATAGGAGAGATCCGAGTGATCGTTAGCGGGATGTTCGATCACGTCGTGTAAAAATGGGAGTTCGAACGCATCGGCCACATCAGCGGCAAGGGCGACAAAAAGGAGACCACCGGCGTCGTTGCGGAGCTGAGCGATCCGTTCGTGAGTGATCCCTGCGGCGGGAAAGAGGAGATCAGTCTCGGCTTCCCGATCGTCATCGTCGTGGATCAGGACCGCCTCGCCGGTCTGGAAGGCGGCAATCGCTCGCTCGACATCGGTCGAATGTTGCTGACTCACGCGGTTATCGCTCCTGGACATAGACGTTGATGTGATCGCCGTCTTCGAGCTCAAGGGCATCCCGGAGCTTCACGGGGGCGATCAGTTCGAGTTGGTCTTCGTCGTGGTGGGTCCGCTCGGGAGCGATCACGTGGCACTCCTCGTAGCGGTCACCCGTTGCAGTCTCGATGGATGCGGGATAGCAGACCGCCGGACCGTAGGTCCGATCGTCGTCCTCCCAGCCGTCGATGGGGATCGGTTCGAAGGTCCGCAATCCGGCCCGGAGCCGGACACTCTCGGCGTCGAGTTCGAGGTTCAATGTCCCCGCAAACGGCTCATACCCGAGTCGCTCTCTGAACTGCTTCATATACCCGGACAGGGAGATGTAGTGACGTCCCTCGCCCATCCCGCTGGTGACGGTCCCTCGCAGTTCGAGCTGTTCGGGTTCCTCGAAGATGCGACGATAGGCCTCATACTCCTCTCGAAGGGCACTTTCACCCGAATCGGTGATCCGGACCCACTGGCCGTCAGCGACGGTTTCCCGTTCGAGGTAGTCGACCTCCTCGAGCCGCTGGAGCCGTCGCGAGGCAGTTTGGGTCGATACGTCGAGAGTACCGGCGAGATCGGCACAGGAGAGCTTCGTCTCCCCGGCAATCCCGCCGTCGAGCGCGATCTGTCGCAACGTCGCGAGTTCGTCGTGCCCGACGGCGAGCGACGTCCGTCCTGCCATGTCCGGATATTGATTCACAGGCGTGATAAGGATACCGGATTCGAGATGCATCTCAGAATTGAGAACCTATCGAGACGAATCAGGCGGACGGATGATTCTCAAACGAGCCAAGTAGTGTGATTCCAGACGGGAATGACATTAAACCTATGGAATCACGAATCGGAGCTAATACGGGAGGATCCTCGTGAGCTGGGCCATATCGATCAACACGGTACAAAGTATCGTTCATCGGGCTGATCCGTCGTTGAATAGCCGCTCAAGCGTAGGTTGTAGATATGCGGATTGAGCCTATCATCCAGCGGACAGTAAACCTTGGGTCAGTTGACCCGGACTACATCGAATCGGGATCGAAATCATAGGCCTCACGGGCGTGTTGTTCGGAAATATAGCCGTTACCGAGATCGTTCCGAATCCGTTCGGGCGAACGATCAGTTGGATCGCCAAATCCGCCGCCGCCAGCCTCGTAATAGCTGACGACTTCGTTCGGTTTTAGTTGTTGATCGGATTTGACGGGGACCTGTTTATCATCGATATAAACGGACTGACACGTCCCATCGTGGCCACCCTGAATCCCCTTGGCCGGGAACGCGCCCTTTCTCCCGAGGAAGTTGATGTCGATGGTCGTATCCGACCGGTTCCGGACCGCGATTTCTTGGCCTAATCCACCACGGGTTTCGCCGGGACCACCGGAATCCTGTCTGAGCGCTTTTCTGAGAAACAGCAGGCGGCCGGTCTTTGACTCAAGATCCTCGATCGAGATCGAGGCGGTATTAGTCGGGAGTGACAGCGTCGGTGCACCGTCCTTGCGGGCGGTGGCCCCGCTTCCGCCGGCACTGAACATCATTTCGGACTGCTGCTCGCCGTCAGCGGTTTCGAAGTTGATCTGGCTCGTCATCGTCATACCAGGGTCGGCCATCGTCATGTCGGGGGCGATCTGGGACAACACCCGGTTTGTGATGACCGCACAGTGATGGCCGATCAAGGCCCGACCCGCGATAGCGGCCGGATACGTCGGATTGAGGATCGAACCCGTCGGCGCGTCGATCGTCACCGGCTGGAAATCGCCGTCGGTTTCGTGTGTCTGGGGCGTTGTCACGCATTTGATCGCGTACTGGGTGTACGCGTCGGTGTACAGTTTCGGGACGTTGATCGCCGTGTCGACCTCCTCATCCGTTCCTGCATAATCCACAGCCAGCCGATCACCCTCGATCGTGATCGCACACGCGATCCGGATATCTCGATTCACGCCGTCGACAGTAATAGATTCCTCGTATCGGCCATCCGGGAGGTCACCGATCGCGTGTTGCATGTTGGCGGTTGATTGCCGGATGATGCCGTCACTCACCGCCTGGAAGTCAATATCGTACTGGTCGATGAATCGGATGATCTCCTCGTGACCGGTATGGGTCGCTGCCAGAAACGACTTGATGTCGCCGATGACTTCGTTGGGGACCCGCACGTTCGCTCGGATGATATCGACGATGTCATCGTTCAGCTCGCCACCACGAATCAGTTTCATCGGCGGGATGATCAGTCCCTCTTCGAACGTCGATTTCGCCTCGGCCGAATACGGCTTGCCACCGATATCCGATAGATGGCCCATCCCGGTCGTGAAGCCGACGAATTCATCGTCGTAGAAGACGGGGTGGATGATGGCGATATCGTACTGGTGGGTTGTTTCGCTCCACGGGTCATTGCTCACCAGGACATCCCCGTCGTCGATGCCATCATAGCCGAACTCGTCGATCATATTCTTCGAGGCCTGGGAGAGAAACCGGGTGAAATTCGGCAGGCTATTGGTCGCCTCGGCAACGAGTCGGCCGTCCCTGTCCGTAATGCCGACGCTCAGATCAAAGGCCTCTCGGAGGATCGGGGAGAAACTCGTTCTGGCCAGCGTGTTCGTCATCTGGTCACAGATCGACACCAATTTGTCCCGGTACACACCGAGTGAAATGTCGTCGATGTCGCTCATCGGATTAGCACCCCACGACGATATTGCGATGTTCATCGATACGGGCGTCGGAATCGGGCCCGATCACGGTTGTCGATCCGTTGCCTTCGATGATACACGGCGTGGTGAGCTGTTGATCGATGCTCAACCGCTCCCGCGCCAGAAATCGCGTCCGATGGAACGAGGCCGTGGCCGGGAAATACGCCTCGCGTTCCGCCAGCACCGGATCCATTTGGGAATTAGCGGGGCCGTCCGTCGTTAATTCGATAGCGTCCGGCTCGTCAGACAGCGTCAGTTCCAGTTTGATCCGAGACAGCCGGATATCCTTCTCGGGCAACACGCCGTAGGTGTCCTCGTAGTGGATCTCGAACGCCTCCAGGAGGTTGGGAATCGTCAATGGCGTCTCCGCCGGGAAGCTGATTTCCTCATCGAATCCCTGGCCATCGAACCGCATGTCGAACGTGAGACGTTTCGTGATGGCGGTACGGTCGGCAGCGTCGACATCCAAGACCGATGCCGCCTCGTCAGTCAACGTCTGGATCACCGTCTCGATATCGTCGATACGGACGTCATCCACGGCGTTGCGAACTTCCTCGCTCACCGACACCGACTTCGGCGTCACCAGCAACCCGAAACTCGAGAGGACACCGGCGTTAGGTGGAACAATGACGGTGTCGATGTTCAGAGATTTCGCGATCGCGCCGGCGTGCATCGGTCCGGCCCCGCCGAAGGCGAGCAGCCGACTGCGCCGGATATCGATGCCGCGTTCGGCGGCGTGTTCTTTGAACGCATTCGAGATGCGCTCATTCGCGGTGCGGACGATGCCAGCAGCCGCATCGATGGTATCAATACCGAGGGGTGCAGCGATCTCCGAACGGATCACATCCTTGGCCCGCTGCCGGTTCAGATCGATGGGACCGTCCCCAAAGGTATCCTCGCGCAGATATCCCAGCACGGCATCGGCATCGGTGATGGTCGCCCGCGTGCCACCCCGGTCATAACAGGCCGGTCCGGGGACCGCACCGGCGCTTTCGGGACCGATCGTGAGCGATCCGAAGTCATCGATATCGGCGATGCTACCGCCTCCGGAACTGAATTCGATGAGGTTGACGTTTGGAATCAACACGGGATAGCCGCTGCCGGCTTTGAATTCGTGTTCCCGTGCGGCTTCGAATTCGAACGCTTTGTCGACGGCATAATCCTCGATAATACAACCTTTCGATGTCGTGCCGCCCATATCGAAGGCGATCACGTCAGGTGTTTCATACCGTTGCCCGAGATATTGAGCGACAAGCGCGCCGGCCGTCGGGCCGGATTCGAGCAACCTAACGGGAAGCTCCCGGGCGGACGCTGCCGGGACGACGCCACCGCCGGACGTCATGATCAGGAACGCACCCGTAAATCCCTCCTCGGTCAAAAAGGCCTCCAGTTCGGTGAGATAGTCCTGAACGATCGGCTTGAGGTAGGCGTTGATCGTCGTGGTAGTCGTTCGGGGATATTCGCCAAGCCGGGGCGCGGTCTCGGCGGAAAGACTCACGGACAATTCCGGAAAGGCCTCCTGGATGATGGCGTTGGCACGTTGTTCGTTCGCGTCGTTCACGTAGGAGTGGAGAAAACTGACCGCGATCGTTTCGGCCCCACGCTGGCGTAGCGTCCGAACCGCCCGTTTGAGTTCGTCCGGATCGATCGGCTCCATGACCGTACCATCTTCGGTTACCCGCTCGGTAACGCCGGTCCGGAACCGCCGTTCCGGGATCGGCTCCGGGAACGAAATATGGGCATCATAGAGGTCATAGCGGCTTTCATCCCGCATTTCAATGATGTCCCGGAATCCCGCCGTCGTGAGTAACCCGACCTGACTGCCTGCCCGTTCAAGTAACGTATTTCCGGCGACTGTCGTCGCGTGAGTGAAGATCCGACAGTCGGTGATATCGAACCGGTTTGTATCAGCCAACCGATCGATGGCGTCTTTGACCGTCTCGGCCGGATTGGCACTCGTCGGGTGTTTTTCGATCCCGACGTCGATCTCTTCGGTGGCACGATCGACGAACGTGATATCGGTGAACGTTCCACCGATATCGATGCCGAGATGAGCGTGCTCCGCTCGCATGGATGCTATATACCCACAGCGATCGGACACATAAATTCACGTCCAGCGATCACCCACCGAGATGGGATACACGCGCGTTAACCGACGTTACTTCCCCTTAATGAAAGCGGGAAACGAACCATGACAAGCGGGCAGCGGGCCGAAAAGCCACTTAGACGTCCGCCAGCGGATCGTCGGTCCAGAATGCGCTGTCTTTCTTCAGCTTCGGCACCCAGGTGTCCTCGGTCTTCGAGAGCAGCGCCACGCGCGAGGCGGGCACCTCCTTCAGGGTATCATACTCGGGGAGATACTCGCCGATCGCCTCGGCGAATTCGACGACCTCCTCGTGGTCAGGCATCGACGAACGATCAAGCCGGCCCCGGGAGTGGCCGACGTGCATGTAGGCCTTCAGCTCGATGAAATCGGGATCGGCCCGCTCGAAAAAGCCCGCGAACCAGTCGGGATGGTCCATATTCAGTCCCTTGATCGCGGTCGTCCGCAACACCGTGCGGGTCTCGTTTTTGGCATGCAGGACGTCCATAGTCTCGATCAGTCGCTCCCAGGCGTCGTCCTCGATCGCCCGTACCACCTCATCGAAAGTCGCCCGATCGGCGGCATCGACGCTGACGTACAGCTGTGTAGGGTTACACTCGGCGAGGACATCGGGACGAGTCCCGTTGCTGACGAGGAAGGTCGTGATATCTCGTGTGTGGAATTCCTCGATCAGCTCGGGGAGGTAGGGATAGAGCGTGGGCTCGCCGTCGAGGCTGATCGCGACGTGACGTGGCTCCATAGCCTGGTCGAACCGCTCGCGGGGGACCTCGTCATTGCCGCCAAACCCCGAGAGAAGCTTGCGCTGGAGTTCGATCGAGGCGTCGACGACATCCTCGGGATCATCCCACTCAACGCCGTCGAGTTCGTAGGCATGGCCCTGGTGATCCCGCCAACAAAACACACAGCGTTCATTACACCGGACGACCGGTGTCATCTGAATGCAGCGATGGGACTCGATCCCGTAGAAGATATTTTTGTAACACTTTCCCTCTCCTCGGAGGGCGTTTTTTGTCCAGCCACAGGTCTGGGCGGCCGTGTGATCGACGTTATGGTAGTCCGGATTGTCGACCTGCTTTGGCCCGTCCGATTCGCTCATTAGCCCACAGAAGCAGGTCAGCACTGAAACATCCTTTCCTCCCGCTCGACGAAACAGTTGACGATCTAGTGACAGTCAGGAGCGGGCGACCAGCGTTGACTCGAATGCGTCGAGACAATGGCGAAATCGATATCAAAACCTAGCACGAGGTCAGTATTTCCGAGCCGTCTCGCGCCGTGTTCGATAGCGTGCTCAACCGCTATGGCTCCCACATGTCGAAGAAATTGTAGCCGCGTCGGGATCAGTACATCGCCGACTTGCGGAGGATCGCGGCACGGTCGGTATGTCACGGCGTGGACAAGGAGTTGTACTGTGCCGATTCGGGGTAACAGTATCCGCCATCCGTAGGGCTGCAAGAAACCGGTCCGAAAACCCGACTGCCCTGTCGGAGGCGTGGTATCCGACGTCCACTGCTTGGGGTTGAATACTCTCTACTGTGCCACTGTGTGGGATTACCCACCTCCTCTCACGGTCTTTCCGGCGGTTTCGATCGTTCTGGAAGGTAGGCCGTAGGAGGAGCTTGAAACCTCCCCATGGTACTCCGACGTGTGATCAGCCATCGATCCGGGCAATCGTGATGTGGATATCACCGGCCACAGCCAGCGAACAGGCGCCACAATCGCGGACACATCGAATCACCGTTAGTATCCGTCGCGTTCCAAGCCCGATCCCGGCGAGTGTTGCGATCACGAAACTCCCAGCCAGTGGCTGTTCGAGGATCCACAACGACAGGAAGACAATGGGGATCAAAGCGTAGCTGACGACGAGAGCGCTCCAGCTGGGCGGTTGTGTGGTCGAACGACTCGTGAGGATGGTTGCTGGGGGGTACATTGATACTGGAATGCTGTTGGGGTTGTGGCTATGTTATTCGATACAGGACAGTCGGTGACGGGAGCGGGATATCCCGGCGTGGTTAACTCACAGGAGAGTTCGCCGCTGTTGGAGGTTTCGTCGCTTCGATCGTCGCGGTCAGTAGGTGATCGATCAGCGCAGCGTCAGCATCACAATCACAGGCACAGTGCTGGCCCGCGGTCGTTGATTCGGTCGTGATCTCCGTGAACCCGGCAAGCGGTCAGTAGCCGTTCATAGTCGCGCATGGCTGTGGCACCGCCAATGCAGGCGGCGACTGCGTCCGGGTCATGCTGGACATCGGTTGGGAGCTCGGTCGTCGCGACGATATCGGAGATCACGAGATTGCCACCCGGACGCAGAGCTCGATAGGCCTTACGAAACACCCGTGATTTGTCCGGCGAGAGGTTGATCACACAGTCCGATAGGACCACATCGATGGAAGTGTTCGCGACCGGGAGATGTTCGATTTCGCCGAGTCGGAACTCGACAGTCCCCGTATCGCGTGCTTCGGCACGCTCGCGTGCAGTATCGACCATTTCCGGCGTCATGTCGACACCGATGACGTGACCGTCCGACCCGACGTGCTTGGCCGCACGGAAACAATCGAAACCGCCACCGGAGCCCAGATCAAGCACGGTATCGCCCGTCTCCAGATTGGCGATGGCAGTCGGATCGCCACATCCTAGATCTAAATACTCGCCGGAGTGTGGTGGTTCCTTATTGAGATCGACGTGATGGCAACATGATCCCGAAGTCGTCGCGAGCTGGCCGTAACGATCCCGTACGGCAGCGCGTTGTGTGTCGGCATCGAGCGATTGTTCGGCGATGTCGGGAGTGGATGACTCATCACTCATCGGTAGATGTCCGTGTCGCATCGACGGTATCGAGGAGTCGGTTTGCACGTGTCGTTGCGGTGTAGTAGCGCCATCGCCCCTCCTTTTCGCGCTCAACTAATCCGGCGCTAAAGAGCCGTGAGAGGGCCTGGCTCACGGCACCCTGGCTCACGCCGAGAGCTGGCTCTAGATCACAGACACACACGGCGCCGTCGGTCTCCGCGATGAGTCGGAGGGCTTCATATCGGGTATCGTTTCCGAGGGCCGCAAATGTCTGGACGTCAGTTGCGACCTCCGCTTCGGAAAGGGAATGACCGGCTGGTCGACAGCAGCCAGCGGGTCGGTGCGAGGGATCAGCCACTTCACCATTAGCGTGTTGTTGATCCATTTTAGCAATTACTAATATTAGCTATTGCTAATATAAATATTACGGATCCAATAAAACGGATCGGTATGACACGATATATTAAATATTCCAAGGTATCATTTCGGTGGTTTCAAGACTTTTTACCGGTAAATCAGCCATCAAATCGAGGGTTGGTAAAAGATAGCCAATTATATATCGTGTTATTACGATTTATAGAGAGTGCCCAGTAATCCTGATCCGACCCGCGACGATTCAGCCCATCATTTCGCCACCCGAGCGATCGCTGTCGGCGAAGATCCCCAGACGACTGCTGTCGGCGATATCGTCTCACCGATCCACCTGTCGACGACGTTCACCCACGAGGAAGTGGCGAGCGATCCCGAGTACACCTACACCAGGAGCGGCAATCCGACTCGGACGGCCCTCGAGCACCGACTGGCCTCGCTTGGGAGCGGTGAACACGCGCTGGCGCTCGCATCGGGGATGGGCGCCATCGGAACGATCGCCATGTCGTTGCTTGAACCTGGCGACCACGTCGTCGCGTTCAATTATTTGTATGGGGGCACCCGGAAGCTGTTCGACGAGATCTACGCACCCACCTTCGATATCGACGTCGAGTACGTCGATGCGACGACGATCGAGGCAGTCGAAGCCGCCATCACGCCCGAAACAGCGCTCGTCTGGGTCGAAAGCCCGACGAACCCACTGATGAAACTCTGTGATATCGAAGCGATCGCCGAACTCACCGCCGAGACGAGTGCTACGTTCTGTGTCGATAATACGTTCGCGAGCCCCTACTGTCAGCGACCGCTTGAACTGGGGGCCGATGTCGTCGTCCACAGCACCACGAAATACATTAACGGCCACTCCGATTCGCTCGGCGGCGCTATCATCACCCGCGATGATGCCATCGCCGAGGCTGTCGAATTCGTACAAAAATACGGGACTGGATCGGTCCTCTCGCCGGTCGATGCGTACCTCGTTCTCCGAGGGAGCAAGACGCTCCCGGCTCGGATGGATCGACACCAGCGCAATGCGATGGCCGTTGCCGAATTTTTAGCGAATCACCCCGCAGTAGACGCGATCCACTATCCGGGGTTGGAGCGGCATCCCCAGCACACGTTAGCGACCGAACAGATGGATGGATACGGCGGCATGCTATCGTTTGAGATCGACGGGGGAGAGTCGGCAGCCGCGACGGTACTCGACGCCGTTGAGCACATCCGGCCGGCCGTGAGTCTGGGCGGTGTCGAATCCCTGATCGCCCACGTGCCGACGATGACGCATCACTATCTCGACCAGAAGATACTCGATGCAATGGGGATCTCCGATTCACTATTCCGACTGTCGGTCGGGATCGAGCGGACAGCGGATATTCTGGCCGATCTCGAACGCGGTCTCGATCGGACCTAATCGATCGGGGGATCGGAAGTGGCCGTCCACGGCGTCGCCTCCACGACGGTATTGCCGGGAAGAGATGCCGAACCCGAATCCAGCGTCACTGCCTCGATCGAAACCGGTGACTGATCGACGAGGATTTTATTGCTAAACAGCACCAATGATGTACCATGGTAACAAACGGCATAGACGGGAAAACAGCGCTCGCACGGCTCCGGCGGCGGTACGAGACCACCGAGACGAAGTGTCCGGAATGTGGGTTCGTCGACGACAACGGCAATTGGACGAGCCGGACGGACGGTCGCCAAATCGTCTATCACCACGTCTGTCCGAGCTGTGGGGCCGACCGAGAACATGTCTTTACCCTCAACGGGTGAATTTACGTAGGCGAAAACGGTGGGAGCTCAATTCGCGGTCACACCGCGAGTCCGGGGAGTAAGTGTGATGGAGGGTCTGTTCGGAAGACGCGGAAGACGGTGACTGGCGCTGTATCCCCTCCCTACTCGCCTGCCTTCGGCTCACTCCGTGAGGAAGGGCACTTAGCGCCCTGAACAACAATTAAATAGAACACTCGGAATCTGGGAACATGGATGTCCTTGTAACAGGCGCGAACGGCAAGGTTGGAACAGCCATTACGGATCATCTCCACGACGACGACCGCTATGAGTTCACGTACGTCGACCTCGAGGATGACAACATCCCCGGTGAATCGGTTACGGCGGACGTCCGCGACTATGACGCACTCCGACCACACTTCGACGGCATGGATGCCGTTGTTCACTTGGCCCTGATTCCGGGAACTGGCGGCCGCCATTCCCGAGAGCTCGGCTGGATGGAACCAGTAAAAGACAACCTACAGGGACACAACAACGTGTTCAAGGCGGCGGTCGACGCGGATCTGGACTCGATCGTGTTCGCGTCCTCACACCACGCCGTCGGCATGGTCGAGGTTCGAAACCGCCCGGAGATCTATCACGACACGAGCTACCGCATCGATGAAACGGAGCCACACCGACCCGATTCGCCTTACGGACTGACTAAAACCTACGGCGAGGATCTCGGACGGCTGGCGAACGAGGCTCACGGCATCCGTTTTTACGCACTACGGATCGGGGCTGTCTTGGCACCGGAGTATGATCACCCGTACGGGTACGCCGAGATGGGAGTCGACGACGGTAGGTGGGAACGCGGGAGCGATGAATACGCGGAACGCGTTGCCCGACTGAAGGCGGTCTGGCAGTCCCGACGGGATCTGGCACAGATGGTCGACTGTTGTCTCCAAGACGAGACGGTCGAGTGGGATCAGTTCTACGGCGTGAGCAACAACGACACGCGGTGGCTCGATGACCTAGACCATGCTCGGGACGTGATCGGCTACGAACCACAGGACAACGGCGCGGAGTGGGACAGTCCACCGGAGTGAAGAAGGGGATCCAACATAGGATAGAATCGAAAAACGGCATCGAACGGGCAAGAGTTGGTGGGGGTCCATCCGGACGGTTCACCAACCCCTGTGCTTCCACTGGGGATCCGACCGTCTGCTGTCGTTTTGGAGGGGTGATAAATCACTTTCACTCTGGTCTCGATCTGGCAGATATTCCGGGGGCGTTCAATCGTGTCACCGGCCGTGGGGTGGAGCGACGGTGACAGCGCGAGATCGTCGTGAGCAGTTGTGTCAGCGAAGGGGATATCCTACCTGCAGTTCGGGGATGATCCGAACCGATAGTTTGGCAGTCTATGACGAAGATTGTATCGTCGGCCAAAGCATCGAACCGGGGATCGAATATGATCATCAGACGACGCTCACGACGATCGACGAAGAGCGCTGTCGCTCTGCAGCTCGTTCATATCTACTGCTTGTAACGAGAACCACTTAAAGAACGACGCGGCAAAGCGAAGGGACCGTTAGTGGCCGTCCCGCACGACTGACCCGGGACGCTCGTCGGTCGTCTCGCCGTCACGGACGACCGGTACGCCGTTGACAATGACGTGTGGGAGACCGACCGGGAACTGCGTCGGCTCCTCGAAGGTCGCCCGGCTGGCGATGCGGGCGGGATCGAACACCACGAGGTCGGCGTCCATCCCCGGCCGGATCACACCTTTGTGTTGGAGCCCCATCGCGCGAGCGGGCAGCGATGTCATCTTCCGGACTGCTTCCTCAAGGGTGAGGAGGTTTTCCTCGCGGACATAGTGACCCAACACTCGTGGATAGGTGCCGTAGACGCGGGGATGGGGCGTGCCGCCGAACAAGCCGTCGGTCGCGACGTTCACCCGTTCGAACGCGAGAATCTTCCGTACGTCGGCCTCGTCGAGGAGATGGATGACCATCGAGGCGCCTAATTCCTCCTCAAGCAAGATATCACAGACAGTTTCGACCGGCCCTGGACCGCGTTCGGCCGCGATGTCGGCGATCGACTGCCCTTCGAGGTCGGTGTTCGCCTCGGTGGTCACGCTCGAGACGACGACATTTTCCCATCCAGAGAGGGTACCGATGTTCTCCCAGCCGTCGATCCGCCACTCGGTGATATCCCGGCGGATGCGCTCACGAGCCTCGGGATCAGCGAGATACGCGAGAGCCTGCTCGGTGCCCTCGGCGTGGACCCACGGCGGGAGAACGGCCGAGAGCATCGTACTCCCGGCGGTGTAGGGGTACTGTTCGACGGTGAAATCGACGTCACGTTCGCGGGCTGTCTCGACCAGTTCGATCGCCCGGTCGGCCTTCCCGTGCTGTTGGGCGCCAGCGACTTTGAAGTGTGAGAGGTGCAACGGCACACCGGCTTCCGCACCGATATCGACGAACTCATCGAGCCCCTCCCAGAGCCAGCGGCCTTCCGAACGGATGTGGGCGATGAACGGCCGCCCGTAGGGGCCGAGTCGGGTGGCCAACGCCCGGACTTCCTCGGTGGTCGCGTGGGACTGGGGGGTATAGATCAGACCGGTCGAAAAGCCGACGGCGCCGTCCTCGAGCGCTTCCGTTACCAGCTCCCCCATTCGCTCGCGTTCCTCGTCAGTGGGCGCCCGGTCGGCCATCCCAAGCACTTCGAACCGAACCGTCCCATGACCGACAAGCGAGGCGACGTTGGGCACGAGACCGTTCGCCTCGATCGCGTCGAAGTACTCCGCGAGGGACTGCCAGGACCAGTCGAGATCGACGCTGCCGGCGAGGGCACTGAGGTGGCGCTGCCACTCAGCCGGGGCATCCGACCGATAGAGCGGCGCCATCGAAAAGCCGTCCTGGCCGAGGATTTCGGTGGTGATACCCTGTCTGATCTTCGGTTCCAAGGCCGGATCGGCGAACAGCTGGAGATCCGAGTGGGAATGGGTATCGACGAATCCGGGGCAGACGACAGCACCGTCAGCATCGATTATCTCGGTGGCATCGACGCCGGGATCGGCCTC
The DNA here is from genome assembly GCA_042219475.1 of Halobacteriales archaeon. Classification (GTDB taxonomy): domain Archaea; phylum Halobacteriota; class Halobacteria; order Halobacteriales; family Hikarchaeaceae; genus Chewarchaeum. Next base: position 32,276 of record JBDGPX010000007.1, on the reverse strand, counting down.
GCGGTGGACGGCATCGATCACGCCGTCGCGTACGCCGACTGATCCGCGAAACCACGGGGCACCGGTGCCGTCGACGACCTTTGCGTTGTCGATGAGGAGATCGTAGGCCATAGCTCGTACTGGACCGGACCGGGCAAAAAACTAGAGACTCACCGGGCGATTTCAGTGGCCGTGTTGGGACCAAGACTCGTCGAACAGCGTCGTCCCATCGATCGTGATCGTCGTCTCGAGTTGAATGAGATCCTGGGAGACCCGACTTTGGGATTCGATCACGACCGCTTCGGACCCATAATCGATCGTCGCGGTGATGGTACGGCTGATCTCGACGGACATCGGATCGGCTGCCGCCACTGAGGCAGTAGTTTCGGACTGCCAGGTCAGGGAATCGGCGTATGGGAGGTCGGTCTCGCTGTCGCTGGTGACCGTCACTGTCACTGAATCGTCGACATGGCTGCGGGTCGTCCGCCAGTCGGTCTCGTCCCGGCGGATGAGCGGCGAAGTGACCGGCATGGTGTCGTCGGGATCGGTCATCTCGATCGCGTTCTCGAACGTCGCATCATCCTCGTGAACGCGACCGGGAAAGGTGAGCGTAGACGGCCGGTCGGGTATCGAATGGAACACGAACGATCCCTGTTCGCGGGGTGGCATCATCCCCGGGAACAGACCGGCGCTGATCGCAAGCCGGATCCGATGGCCGGCCTCGAAAAGATGGGAGTTCGGCCGCAACGGGAGGGTCACCTCGTATTCCTCACCAGGGGTAAGCGACTCCGGATCCGAATCGCCATTACGATGGCTCAGCCGGAGCTCCCGGTGGGTGACCAGATGGGCCGTCCCGTCGGGGCTGACGTCGATGAGCCGCACCGAGAGGTTCGGATCGGCAGTCGTCGCCGTCACGCGGAGGGTGACCTCACCCGTGCCGGTGATCTCGATCGGATCGGCGAGGGGGTCGGTCTCGAAGACGACCGATCGAGCGTCATCGGGGCTCGTATCCGGCGGTTCACAGACGGTCTGGATGACGGTTTCGGTGGAGTGAGCGCCGACGGTGTGATCGTACTCGTACTCGCGTTCGACGACCCCCTTCCCGTCGGTGTAGGCCGACGTCTCCGAGAGTCCATCCGGCGTCAACGCATACGAAAGCGTCGGGTCGGTATCGACGGTCGGCCACTCCTCCCGGCCTCGCCAGACGCCGCCATCGACGGTTCCGCCGCCGTCGCGTTCGGTCCAGTACTCGATCGTCGGATGGTCGAGTGCGTCGTTATCGGCGTCCTTGAGGAAGTAATCGAACCACTCGACCATCTGCCGGCGGAGGTCGACCGCCGATTCGCGCCCGGCGTAGGGAAGGTTATGCCGCCATGGGCCGAGCAGCAGGCGTTTCTCGCCGCCCAGCTGTGGAAAATACTCCATGGTCGCGGTGGTGAACAGATCTCGCCACCCCGTCATCGCGAACGTCGGGACATCGATCCGGTCGACAGGGATGTCCTCGCCCTGCCAATAGGCGTCCCGGGTGTCGTGTTCGACGAGCTGGAACAACCAGGGAGTCCCCTCCCGGAGCTCCGCGAGGTGCTCCTCCCAGACCTCGGCCCAGCGGCCGTCGGTGTCCCGCGGCGAAGGGGGCATCGCCTGCTGGACCTGCATCATCGGCCCCCAGCCACCGGCCATGCGGTAGAGTTCGGCGGCGCCGCCGTGGGTGTGGGCTCGGTACATCGTGTGGGTCGCATGGATAGGGACGATCGCCTCGAGCGGCGCCGGCCGCTCGGCGGCCGCCCGGAGGGTCGTCTCACCGCCATACGAGAGGCCGTACATGCCGATGCGGCCGTTCGTCCAGTCCTGGTCAGCGAGCCACTCAATGATCTCGGCGCCCTGTGGCCCCTCATCGGCCGTGAACGGTTCGGGCTTGCGCCCGCTGGAGGCGCCGGTGCCGATGATGTCGGCGGTGACGACCTCGTAGCCGTGGGCGGCGAGATATCGGTTCATCGGGTCGTATCCCGCATACGAGAAATCGCCCCGTCGATAGGGGAGAAACATCAACAGCGCCGGGACGGGGCCATCGGTATCCTGTGGCGAGTAGCGGGTCGCCGCGACGGTTTCCTCGCCCACGGGGATGAGAAGGTCATCAGTGCGTTCGATCGCCGGATCGGCAGTCGACTCAACAGGAGCCATGCCATGGCGTTGCCCACCAGCGTGCTAAAAGGTATGCGCCGGCGGCAAACCGTGGGGCCAACAAGGTCAGTCCACGTAACTCAGCCAGATCAAGAGGGCGGCACTCGCCAGCAAACAGACAAGAAAACCGCTGAAGGCAAGCGTATAGCTCGCAGCGCCGGCGACGACGCCGACGTACGTCGGTCCGATGCTCGAGAGCCCCTCATAGACGGTCTTGAACACGCCGAGATCGCCACCCTTGTTCGTCTCCGGAAAGATATCCATCAGGTACGCCTGCAACACCGGCGGAAACGCCATGAAGCCGGCCGCATAGATCAGAATGCCGGCCCAGATCAACGTGAGCGAGGGGGCCACGATGAGTACTCCCAAGCCAAGCAGACTCAACAGGGTCGCGACCCCGCCCACCAGCCGTCGATCCCACCGATCACTCAGCGTCCCCGAGAGGGGCTGGACGACGATGCCGACCGCGAATAACGTCGCGAATCCGCCGCTCGCAAACGCCGGCGAGAACCCCTTGGTCGCCTGCAGGAAGGCTGGCAGGAAGCTCAGCGTCCCCTCCCAGACGAAGATCACCAACGTGTAGGCGACGACGAGTAAGCGGACGTGGCGGTTGCCGAAGACCCGGCGGATGGTCTCTCGGATGTTCGTCTCGACCCAGCCGATCTCGTATGATTCCCGACTGGTGACATGAAAGAGCAATACGATCGCCACCAACAACGCCGCGACCGGCAGGAAAGCGAGCTGCCATGCCCCCATCGAGAGGACGACGACCGCGAGCCCGGCGGCGGCAATGGAGCCGATCCGTGAGATCGCGCTGTTGGCGCCAAACGCGCGACCACGCTTGGCGACGAAGAGATCCGAAAGCAGGACGCGTTCGGCGACGAAAAAGAACGCCGATCCGATCCCAAGCAGCGCCGTTGCGAGCAAAAAGAGGGGATAGATCCAAACCTGTGTCAGGAGGGCAAACCCGCCGATCATCACGACAAGGCCGAAGACGATCGCCGTCTTGCGGGACAACCGGTCGGCGGCGCGGCCGCTTGGATACTGGAATACGGCAAACGCGATCCGCATGACTGTCAGCGCGAAGCCGGCGGCGGCCGGGGAGATCTGTAACCCGTCGATGATCGCCGGCAACAGCGGTGGGAGGGCCTGACGTCCAAGGTTGGCCACGAGCGTGCCGACCGCGATAACAATAAAAATGCGACCGGAGTAACCGGTGAGCAACCGTTCCTCCTCGCGATGATCGTTCTCGGCGGACATTCCTGATCGGTCAGATTGTTTCGGTGGAGTGGTTCCCGAGATCAGTCAGCGAACGTGGTGTCCATCGCACGTTGATCATGGCTCCGGTATCAGTCTCACTATCTGCGGACGGTTCCATGCATCGCGAGATCCCAGGATATGCATTCGACGCCCATGCCAGCCGGAGCGCGAATGTCCGGAAAAAATGGCACCAAACCGATAAGGGAGACGAAAAGGATCCAACCACAAACGGTATCACTCAGCAATGATATACCGTGTGCAGAATCAATACCAATTACGTTCCGGCAAGTATGTAATCGAATATGACAACTTATGAGCGTCCGCTATGAGAGGTTGGTATATGGTCCGAGGCGTGATTTCGCGGTCTACCATTCAGGCGCAAAAACGGGCCATCGTCAAAACACTCTGTTATCGGCTCTTCATGCTGTTGATCACTATTACTGTCGCGTGGGTGATCGTCGACGATGTGGGGGCTGCACTCAATATCGGCCTGTTAGCGAACCTCGTCAAGACAGGCACGTATTATCTCTACGAACGTACATGGGATCACATTACGTGGGGTGTCTCGGCATCGACCTCACCCTGACAGGCGCTTAGTCGTGAGACGACTTCACCGCATCACATAGCATTCGTTTTCCACCGACGTCGATGGTGTTCAGTATCGTCTGCTCAATGACTCGAACGATCCCAGATTTCTGTGGCGTAACCCCAGCCGTAGAACCAGGGAAGACGAATGCGGGACTGCTGCCAATGGACTTTTCAGTTTAAAACGAAAAATAATGACATGCACGATCTCACCGCGTTCCAACGTGATCTCCTCTACGCCATCGCCGGGGAGAACAGCCCACACGGTCTCGCAATCAAGGAAACGCTCGAAGCGTACTACGACGAGGAGATCCACCACGGCCGGCTCTATCCGAACCTCGATCAACTGGTCGTCAAGGGCCTCGTCACCAAAGAGCAACAGGACGGCCGGACAAATCGGTATGCACTCACTGATCGCGGCCGTCGGGAGATCAACGCCCGCCGGGAGTGGGAGGAAAGGTACCTCAAGGAGGCATCGATCGAAGCCGAACCGGCCTGAGACACGATCAGTCCTCACGGAGCGACCGGGCAACGTCGGTGAGGACCGTCACGCCACGGTCGTACTCGGCCAGTGATAGCCGTTCGTCGGGAGCGTGATCGAGGTCCGAATCGCCGGGACCGTAGGTCGCCATCGGACAGTCCCACTGCTCGGCGAAGAGGTTCATATCGGCAGTCCCCGTCTTCCGGAGCAGACGGGGATCACCGCCGGCACGACGGATCGCCCCTCGGAGGGCCCGGGCAGGCGGGGCACGGTGATCACACATGACCGGCGGGATGGCCGTCATCCAGTCGATCGACCCGTTCTGGATCGAATCCATCACCGTTGTTTTGACCGACTCGATGGTCGTTCCGGCCGGGATCCGAAACTGGATCTCAAGCGTCGCCTCAACGGCGAGGCCATCGTCGCTCAGACCACCCTGAATCGCCGTCGCTTTCGGCGTGACTTGCTCGACGACCGGCGTATCCGGATCGGTCGCGAACGTCGCACGGAGCGCATGCCACCAATCGATGGCATCCTCGACGGCATTGTTCTCGGGCCGTGAGGAATGTCCGGCATCGCTGGTGACGGTGTACGTGCCTGCAAGCATTCCTCGATAGCCGAGCGTGACTGCGTCCCAGCCGCTGGGCTCTCCGTTGAGGACGGCAGCCGGTGGCGCCCGGTCGGCGATCAGATGGCGCGCACCGCGGGAATCGGCCTCCTCGCCGACGACGCCCGCGAAACTGACGCCGGTCCGGGCGGCGGCGACCGCCATCGCCGCCAGCGGACCCTTGGCATCGACGCTGCCCCGCCCCCAGAGGGTCTCGTCTTCGATCCGGACGGGAATATCACCCGGGACGGTGTCGATGTGGGAGGTGTACAAAACGACGTCGTCGGCCGGCGCCCTGACGTTACCGACCTCGTCGATCCAGACCTCGCGATCGGACGTGTGGGTCTCGAAAAACGCCTGCAATCGTTCGGCACACATCCGTTCCTCGCCGCTGGGCGATGGGATGTCGACGAGGTCAGAGACGAGCTCGCGGGCGACATCGGCATCGATCGGATCCGTCCCGGCCATTATCCCGAACTACCGATCGTCGTCGCCAAGGCGTTGACGATCCGGTCGGCGTGAGAACGTTCGAGGAGCAACGGCGGCAGCAATCGGACGACCGTCCGGCCGGCCGGGAGCGCGAGGACCTGTTCGTTCAACGCGAGGTCCCGGATCACCGGGGTCGCCCCCTGTTTGACCTCGATCCCCAACAACAGCCCGGAATGACGGACCTCACGGACGGTATCGCCGAGGGACGTCCGGAGTTCTTCGGCGAGATACGATCCGATGTCGGCGGCATGGGTGGGGAGTTCCTCCTCGTAGATGGTCTCGATCGTCGCATTGGCGGCCGCACAGATCGCCGGCCCCCCGCTGAACGTCGAGCCGTGCGGGCCAGCGCCCTGGGCGATCCAGTCGGCCACCAGCGTCGCTCCCATCGGCAGCCCGTTGGCGATACCCTTGGCAGTCGTGACGATGTCGGGGATAACGTCGGCTTGTTCGCAGGCCCAGAAGGTTCCCGTCCGACCGACGCCGGTCTGAACCTCATCGAAAATCAGTACGGCCCCAGCCTCGGTGGTACATTCCCGGGCTGTCTGGAGGTAGGACCGGGTCGCGGGATTGACGCCACCCTCACCCTGGACGGGTTCGAGAATGACTCCCGCCGTCCGATCGTCGACGGCATCCCGGAGTGCCTCGCCGTTGCCGTACTCAACGAATTCGACATCCGCAAGCAGCGGTTCGAAGGGCTCGCGGTATTCGCTGGTCCAGGTCGTCGAGAGCGCCCCCATCGTCCGCCCGTGGAAGCCACGGGTGGTCGCGATCAGCTTCGGCCGATCGGTCGCGCTCCGGGCGAACTTCAGCGCCGCTTCGTTGGCCTCGGTCCCGGAGTTACACAGCCACACGTTCCGGAGGTCGCCGGGAGCGGTCGCTCCCAGTCGATCGTATAGTCGGGTCCGTGGAGCGGTCGGATAGGAAGCTTGGACGAACGTAAGCGTCTTGAGTTGTTCGGTGACGCGATCGACGACGGCCGGATGGGAGTGACCAAGTGGCGTACACGCATAGCTCGCGCCGGCGTCGAGGTACTCCGTACCGTCGGTGTCGTAGAGATAGACGCCTTCGCCACGAGCGATTTCGATCGGTTTCTCCGAGAAGACAAAGCCTTCTCCGCCGTTCGCAGTCATGCGTCGATCCCTCCCTCCTCGTCGGCCGCCGGAAGTGCGTCGGCGGTGATCGTGGTGCCGGCGCCCGCGAGGGCGCTTTGGATCGGTTCATCCGCGTTCGCATCGGCGATAGTGACCGAGGCGGCACCGCCTTTGAGGGCTTCCTCGGCGGCCATGACCTTCCGGCCCATGAACCCCTTCGCCACCGACTTGAGCTCACGGTAGCCCGCCGGATCCTCCACGCGATCGATGACCGTCGTCGGGTCGTCAGGGTCCCGATAAACACCGGTCGTATCCGTCAGTAGGACGAGGCGTCCCTCAAGCACGCCCGCGATCGCGGCGGCTGATCGATCGGCGTCGGCGTTGACCGGCGTATACGAACCATCCGACTCCTCGCCGAGCATCGGCACCGATGCCACCGGCGTGTAGCCGTCCGCAAGCAGCGACTCCAAGAGCGCGGCATTCACCGACGTGATCGAACCCGAGTGATCACCGCGCCGGATTTTCTTTTTGTCGTTTTCGAGCACGCGAACGGCGTCCTTGCGTGGACCGGTGAGGAGCTTGCCGTCGACGCCGGACAGCCCGACAGCGTTGACCCCCTGGTTGTGGAGGCCAGCGACCAGGTCGGTGTTGACCAGCCCCGGCATGACCATCTTGAAGACGTCCATCGTCTCGGCGTCGGTGAACCGTCCCACGACGCCGGACGGTGTCTCGACGTACTCCGGCTCGATCCCCAGCCGTTCGAGGGTCTGGTCCATGGCAGTCGAGCCGCCGTGGACGACGACGACCGTTTCATCCATCGATCGGAGGGCAGCAACATCCGCGAGGGTTCCTTCGGGATCGACCGTGGCGGCACCGCCGATCTTGACGACGACGGTCATCTCAGGGTGCCCCCACGGGATGGAGTCCCTGGAACTCGAGGCCGGCAGTTTCCTCGATCCCGAGGGCGATGTTCGTCGCCTGGATCGCTTGGCCGGCCGACCCCTTCATCATGTTATCGATGGCCGAGAAGACGACCAGTCGTCCATTGCGCTCGTCGATCTCGAAGCCGACCTCGGCGTGGTTGGTGCCGGCAACGACCTTCGGTTCCGGATAGCGGTACACCCCACCGCCGCCGGCGACGAGTCGGACGAACGGTTCCTCGCCGTAACGGTCACGGTAGGCCCCGAAGAGATCCCGTTTCTCCGGGAGCGATCCGTCCGGGAAGCAGTGACAGGTCGCCGCGGCGCCGCGGGTCATGTCCACGGCATGAGCAGTAAAGGAGACGCCGGTCCCGAGGTAGGCCTCGATCTCGGCCTCGTGGCGATGGCCCGTCGGGGCGTACGGTCTGACGATACCTGACCGTTCGGCGTGACTCGATGCCTCACCGCCGCCGGATCCGCCCTCCGAGGAGCCGACCTTGACATCGACGACGAGGTCGGCAGCCGGCGAGAGCACGTCGGCATCGAACAGCGGAAGCAATCCGAGGATCGTCGCCGTCGAGTTACACCCGCCGACGGCGATGAACTTGGTACCGGACAATCGGTCCCGGTTGAGTTCCGGGAGAGCGTAGACGGCCTCAGTAAGGAGGTCCGGCCGTTCGTGCTCGCCGTACCACTCCTCGAACAACTCGACGTCCGGCAACCGGAAATCCGCCGAAAGATCAACGACGACATCCGCGGTCGCTTGGAAGTCATCGATCCGTTCCATCGAGACGCCGTGTGGGACTCCGGCGAACAGGACGTCCACCGATTCAAGCGTGCCCGGGTCGGAGAACCGCAGATCCATGTGTCGGAGATTCGGATGAATCGAGCCGACGGTTTTGTTGGCGAACTGCCGGCTGGTCGCCTGGGCAACGTCGTAGCGGGGATGACCATCCAGCAGGCGCAATAGTTCCCCGCCAGTGAATCCGGAGGCCCCCACAACGGTGGCTGTGTAAGCGCCTGAATCGTCGACCATCAGGCCGCCACCCCCGGGGGCGCTCGGGTCTCCAGCCAGTCGACGATCCGTCCGGGGACATCGACGTCCTCAGTCGTTCGGTTGAGTGCCTTGAACTCGACGGTACTGTTGACCTCGTGGACGACGAAGTCGTCGCCGTCCTCCATGAGGTCGACGCCGAGCAGGCCGCCGCCGACGGCATCCGATGCCTGCTTGACCAGCATTCGGACGCGGTCGGTGACGGTGAACGGTTCGGTCGTAGCCCCACGGGCAGCGTTGGTGAGCCAATGATCCGAGCTGCGGAGCATCGCGGCGATGGGCTCCCCGTCGGCCGAGAGCACCCGGATATCCCGGCCAGGTTTGTCGATGAACTCCTGGAGGTAGAACACCTTGTGTTCATAGCCACCAAGAGTCTCCTTGTGTTCGAGGATCGCCTCGGCGGCATCACGGGAGTCGATCTTCGCGATCAGCCGACCCCACGACCCCGTGACGGGTTTGAGCACACACGGATAGCCGAACCGTTCGATGATCTCCAAGGCGGTCTCGCGGGTGAACGCCACCTCCGTGGTCGGCGTGGGAACCCCCGCTTCGAGGAGCGCAAGGCTCCCTTTGGCCTTATCCGCACAGATGTCAGTCGTCCGTGGTGCGTTGACCACAGGAATGCCGTAGGCGTCGATGAATCGGGTCGTATACCGGCTCTGACTCGAGGAGAGACACCGATTGATCACGATGTCAAGCCCCTCGATGGCCGACGGCGGTCCCGCCAGTGGGAACGTCAGAGACCGGATGTCGATCGGCGAGACGTGATGCTCGCGTTCCCGAAGCGTCTCCAACAGGAGCTTCTCGTCTTCACGGATCCGTGAATGTAATAACCCAACCCGCATCGCCTACTCGCCCCAATCCCCTTCGAGTCCGTCCCCGCCGATTGAGCGATCGAGGGTGCACATCACCTCGGCGCCATCGGGGTGGGAACGCTCGATCCCACACTCGATATGGTCGATTGTCGTCGTTGCCATTGTGCCACAGAAGACAGCGTCGACGCGCTTCAATCCATCGTAGTCGGTTCCCGACCTGACAATAGGAGAACCACAGCCGGCGTTCAGAAATCCCTTTACCCACCCGTCGAATAGCGGTCTCCATGTTCCTAGCGTTTCGCGAGGAGGTCGAGGACGCCCTCATCAACGCCCTCGAATCCCTCGCGTTGCCGACCGGCGACCTCGGGATCGAGGAACCCCCCGAGGATGTCGATGCGGTGCTGGCCTCAAGCGTCGCCTTCCGGCTGGCGAGCGAGGCCGAGGCACCACCCCCGGCCGTCGCCGAGAATATCGCCGCGGCGATCGATGCCGACGACTACATGTATATCGAGACGGTCCATACCCAAGGGCCGTATGTGAACTTCCTGCCCGGCGATGTCTACACTCAGGAAACGCTCGATGCCGCCCAGGAGGATTCGTGGGGCCATCTCGAGGACAAGGACACATCGGTCGTCGTCGAACACACGAGCGCAAACCCGACGGGGCCGGTCCACGTCGGTCGGGCGCGCAACCCGATCATCGGCGACGCCCTAGCGAACGCCCTCGAGTATGCCGGGTACGATGTCGAACGCCACTACTACGTCAACGATGCGGGCCGTCAGATGGCCGTGTTCACGTGGGCCTACGAGACCTTCGACGAGGCGGAACTCCCCCCTCCGGAGCGCGATCGGATCGAATACGATCTCGTCCGATACTACCGGAAGGGTAACGAATTCCTCGAGACGGCTGATCCGGAGGCCGTCGAGGAAGCCGAAGCCGAGATCCAGCGGATTATGCAAGGGCTTGAGGCCGGCGATGATACCGTGTACGAACGGGTCAGCGAAGTCGTCGATCAGGTGCTCGGCGGGATGCGTGCCTGTCTCGAACGGCTCCCCGCCGAGTTCGATGAGTTCGTCAAGGAAACCCGGTTTATGCGCGATGGATCGACCGACGCGATCGTCGAACGGCTCAAGGAATCGGCCTATGCCGAGCGGGAGGAGGGGGCCTGGCAGCTCGTCCTCGAGGAGTGGGACATCGAGAAACCGTTCGTCTTCGAGCGCTCGGACGGCACGACTCTCTATACGACCCGGGACCTGGCCCACCACGAGTGGAAGTTCGCCAACTTCGACCGAGCGGTGACCGTCCTCGGAGAGGACCAGAGTCTCCACGCCAACCAGCTCGAGGCCGCCTTGGAGATTCTCGGGAACGATACCGATCAGCTCTCGTCGGTGCTGTATTCGTATGTGAATCTCCCCGAGGGGGATATGAGCACCCGGCAGGGGACCGGCATCGATCTCGACGATCTGCTCGACGAGGCGATCGCCCGGGCCCGCGAGGAGGTCGAAAAACGCCTCGACGATCGTAGCCGGGACGGCGACCTCACCGAGGCCGACATCGACCGGATCGCCCGCCAGGTCGGTGTCGGTGCAGTCCGGTTCGACATCGTCGCCACCCAACCGAGCAAGGGCATCACCTTCGAGTGGGAAGAGGCGCTCGATTTCGAGGCCCAATCGGCACCGTACGTTCAGTACGTCCACGCCCGCTGTTGTGGAATCCTCGATAGCGTCGATGTGATACCAGCGGACGTCACAGCTACCGTGCTAACCGAACCGGAAGAACAGCAGCTGTTGCGCCAGATCGCCCGCTTCCCATCGATCGTCAAGGAGGCCGCCGCGGAGCATAAGCCACACATCATCGCCTCCTACATCCGCCAGTTTGCCGAGGAATTCAACACGTTCTATCGAGCGTGTCCAGTATTACACGAGGACGTCGATCCGGCGGTCAGGAACGCCCGGCTCGCGCTCGTAGCAGCCGCCCGCCGGACCGTCGCCAACGCCCTCGGCATTCTCGGCGTGGCAGCACCGGAGTCGATGTAATCGTCCCGAGTACGGCTGTAAACTACCCGACCCTACTACGCTCGGGAGCGATCGCCCCGCTCGCTCGTTGAGGGTGGGATCTCCGCCTCGATTTCGGTGAATGTCCGATCGATCCGAGTAAGGAACGAACAGCCGAACGCGTTCGAACGGAGACGGAGTCTTCGAAAAGAGCCAGACGGCTCTGAGGGGTTGGTTCGAAATGAATAAGTACCGATCGGCGAAAGGATCAACAAGTCATGCTTCCGCCCATTAGCGCAGGGGAGCCTGTCCTCAAAATCCTGCAATCCGGCGGACTCCTGCCAACAGGGTCACGCGTGGAGGTCTTCCGACAGATCTACTGGGTGTTCCTGATCCTCGGGACGATCGTCGGGATCGTCGTCATTGCCTACATGCTCTGGAACGCCTACAAATATCGCGCGGGCCGAGACGAGGAACCAAAAGAGGAGGTCGATCGGCCGGAACTTGGCGAGATACCGACGGGCGGTGGCGGTGGTCGGAAGCTCTTTCTGTCGTTCGGGCTGAGCGCCCTCATCGTCGTCTCGCTCATCATCTGGACATACGGAACGTTGCTCTATGTCGAGGACGGACCGTCTCAAGGCCAGGAGGCGGCACTCGAGATCGATGTCACCGGCTTCCAGTTCGGCTGGCGGTTCACGTATCCGAACGACTATACGACCTCCGGGACTCTCCGGATACCGGCCGACCGGACGATCCGGATATCGGTGACATCGGATGACGTGTTCCATAATTTCGCAATAACGGATCTCCGGGTGAAATCGGATGCCATCCCAGGACAGGAAACGAACACCTGGTTTATCGCCGAGGAGACCGGGACCTACCAGGCGAAGTGTTACGAACTCTGTGGCGCGGGACATTCATATATGAACGCGGAGATCATCGTCATGGAACCGGACGCATTCCAGGAATGGTACCAGAACACATCAGCATCATAAGACAATGAGCGACGACACTCCACAGACGGCGCCCGACGGTGGCCACGCCGAGGCGGACCTGCCGGCCACCGAAACCGCCAGCGAAGAATCGCATCACGACTTCCCCCCGATGAGTTCGATCAAGCGGTGGTTCCTCACGACTAACCACAAGGACATCGGGATCCTCTATATCGTTACGTCGCTGTTTTTCCTCTTCTTCGGCGGGGTGTTGGCCTTACTGATGCGGCTCCAGTTGCTCGCACCGCGAGCCCCCGGTGAAGGGATCCTCACCGCGGCCGCTTACAACCAGGCGGTGTCGGCCCACGGATTGTTGATGGTCTTCTGGTTCATCTCGCCGTTCGCGTTCGGGTTCGCGAACTACCTCGTCCCGCTTCAGATCGGCGCCAAAGACCTCGCGTTCCCACGGCTGAACGCCCTGAGTTACTGGCTGTATCTGTTCTCAGGAGTTCTCTTCGGTATCTCGTTCTTCCAGGGGAGTTCCTTCGCCGGGGGCTGGACGATGTACGCGCCGTTGAATACGCCGGCGTACATCCCCGATAGCGCCGTCGGCGCAACGTCGGTCGTCCTTGCACTCATCCTCTTTGTCGCGTCGGTGACCGTTTCATCGGTGAACTTCCTCACGACGTTCCATCGCATGCGAGCCGATGGGCTCCGGCTCCGCGACCTCCCGATCTTCAGCTCCTCGATCCTGCTGACGGTCTGGATGATGCTGTTTGCGTTCGCGGCACTGTTGGCCGCGCTGATGATCCTCGGGGCCGATCACATCCTCGGGACGACGTACTTCAGCTACGAACAGGCCGGCTCGCTGCTATGGGCGCACCTGTTCTGGTTCTTCGGCCATCCCGAGGTGTATATCGTTTTCTTCCCCGCACTCGGCGTGATGGCCGAGGCGTTCCAGACGTTTACCGGTCGGCGGCTGGTGGGCCGTAAGTGGTTCATCGCCGCGATGGTACTGGTGGCGCTCCAGAGTTTCGTCGTCTGGATGCACCACATGTTCCTGACCGCGATCAACCTCGAGATCAAGACGTTGTTCATGGCGACGACCATCGGCATCTCGTTGCCCTTTGACCTGATGGTCTTCTCGCTGATCTACACCATGATCAAAGGACGGGTGCGCTTTACCACACCGTTTCTGTTTTCCTTCGGGGCGCTGTTGCTGTTTATTATCGGCGGCATCACCGGCGTGTTCCTCGGTGCGGTCGTCCTCGACTACGAGTTCCGCGGGACCTACTGGGTTGTCGCCCACTTCCATTACGTGATGGTTGGTGGGGCGACGGCGCTCTTCGGCGCGCTGTATTACTGGTACCCGAAGATGACCGGGAAGATGTACGATGAGTATCTCGGGAAGCTCCATTTCGCACTGTATTTCATTGGCTTTAACCTGCTTTACTTCCCGATGTTCGTCGCCTGGGAGACTCCACGGCGGGTCTTCGAGTATAACGCGGCGTTCACCCCCTGGCATCAGGTCGCTACGATCGGGGCGTTCATCCTCGGGGGCTCGTTCCTGATCATGCTCTGGAACATGCTCAAGAGCCTCTGGGCAGGGGAAGAAGCCGGGGACAATCCCTGGGAGTACTCCACCTCCGCCGAATGGGCGATCTCCTCACCGCCGGATCTGGAGAACTTCCCCGGCATCCCAAGTTACTCGAGCGGCCGGTTGTCGTTCCTCAGTGACGCCACGGACGGCGGCCAGACAGCCACCGACGGTGGCGCAATGGTGACCGCCCATGACGCGGCCGAAGCCGCGGTCAGCGGTCATGGCCACGAGGAGGAACACGCCAGTCACGCGAGCATCTGGCCGTTCATGATCAGCCTCTCGATGTTTATCGCCTTCCTCGGGCTCTCGGGGATCGGTCAGGGCGATTTCTACACGTGGACCGGCGTTCTCGGCGGTGTCATGCTGGTCGGCTCGTTCATCGGGCTGGGCCAAGAGCACTTCCATGTCCCCGAGCCGGCGCTCGCCGAGGCCTGGCCATTCGAGAACATCGGTACCACGAAACTCGGCGTCTGGATCTTCCTGGCGTCGGACATCGTCCTCTTCGGCGCGTTCATCGGCTCGTATATCTTCATCCGCGTGGCCTTCGGGTGGACGGCCTGGGAACCGGTGCCCGACAACGTGATCCCCGGCCTGATGAACACTTACATCCTGCTGACGAGCAGTTTCACCGTCATCCTCGCACTCGTCGCCGCCGAGAAGGAAAGCAAGTGGGGGCTGATCGCCAGCCTGACGACGACGTTCATCCTAGGGCTTGGCTTCCTGGGGAACAAGGCTATCGAGTGGGAACACCTCTACCACGAAGGATTGTGGCTCTCGACGAACATCGAGACCTCGACGTTCTTCCTGACGACCGGGCTACACGGCGCCCACGTCGTCGCAGGACTGCTGATCACGCTGTGGTTGATCTATCGGGCGTTCCAAGGCGCCTATCTTGAGGACGAGCGGCCGGTGGAGTTCTTCGGGCTCTACTGGCACTTCGTGGACATCGTCTGGCTGTTCCTGTTCCCGCTGTTTTACATCCTCTGAGGTGAGACAATGGCATCAACAAAACTCTACGGCATCATTTACGTGATCCTGTTCGTCTTCGCGACGCTGCAGGTACTCGTTGAGTTCGCCGGGCTGGGCTACTGGGTGGCGTTCGGGGCGATCATCGTCCTCTCGTTCGTGAAGGCCGCACTGGTCGCGGGCTACTACCAGCATCTCGTCAGCGAGCCCCGGTCGGTGACGTATCTCGTCGGAGTCGGCCTGTTAGCGGCACTGGCACTAACGATCGCCGCATCGTATTCGATCACGTAATCCCGGACGTTCCAGTCCACAGTGATCATCGGTCCGCTATCGTCGCCGAAATCGATAGACAGTATATCGTGCGTTGACCGCTCTGGCCGA
The DNA here is from genome assembly GCA_042219475.1 of Halobacteriales archaeon. GTDB lineage: Archaea > Halobacteriota > Halobacteria > Halobacteriales > Hikarchaeaceae > Chewarchaeum. The sequence continues at coordinate 16,941 of JBDGPX010000007.1, read as the reverse complement.
ACGATTAAGTGCGTTGACACCTGGTCCCAGGGTATGGGGGCCCTCGAATGGGGGATCGTCGTGCTGGCGATTTACCCGTTACTCCAGATTCCGGCCGTGTGGTATCTCTCCCGCCGGACAGAGATGGACGAGGAGACACGGCAGGAACCCCGCCGTGGCTATGACACCTTTCACGAGGCGTCGGAAGAGGAAGACATCAGCGACCAGTGGACAGACGCCAGTACCGTGCCCGATGGCGTTACCGCGTGTGCCTCGTGTGGTGCCCACAACGATGTCGCCTACGCGTACTGTCGGGACTGTACCGCCCGTCTGGCCTGAGTAAGGTTCACAAACATCCGACCGACAAAACCAATGAACCGACCACGCCGCCAATCGATCGGATTCGCTATCCTCTTGTCACTCCCAGTCTCCATCGGGGTGTGGATGGGATCGTTCAAAACACTGGGCGGCGGTCCATGGCATCCATTCGTGATCGGGCCCGGTATCGTCGCTGGCCTTGGCGTGTTCCTCTTCGTTATCGCGACCGACCTGAGTGGCTCCGTCGACGAGGATCGGCAACCGGGAGCCCCGCCGTAGTTTCCTCTCGCTATCAGTCTCTGGCGAAGCGAGACGAGCAGAGAACGGGTGACTTATGCCGCTCGCCGTCGGCACTTCGCCTATGGACCGGGATGCGCTCATCTTTGGTACGATGGTGCTCGGGGTTATCGTCGGGGTCGCGGCGTTGCTCTACGGCGAGTACGCCCACGGCCTCGATGCGCTCGTTCCGATCGGTGGCGTAATCGCCCTCGTGGCGGTCGGAGGACTCGCCGCAGCCATCGCGAAGGTTTAACGGTATCAAAATCGTTCGAAGCGGCTTCTCTGCTATCGCTGGTATCCAGTAGCCAAACGAGCGGCTGTAGGTGTAAATTCCAAAAGCGAGCGGCTTGACACCCTCCCCGCCCTGAATGAAGGACGGGGCTTGGCGCCTGTCTAAAGTAACGAGCGATCGACGGGGATTAGAGACTGAGGACGACCATATACACGATCACGCCGATCGAGTAGAGGAGGCCAATCACGACGACGACTTTCATGTGGAAGAAAAACAGTTCGTCACGTTCCTCCTCATCGGCGGCCTCGTAGGCCGCCCATTCGGTCTCCGAACATTGGTCGGGGTGTGACCGACCGAGATGGAGATCGCGATGACGCTCGGTCCGGAACGGACGATCACAGTACGGACACGTCGCGGCAGGCGTCTCGTTTTCAGGAACAGCAGTATCGATGTGGGATGCCATGAGTAATCACCCCGCCACGAACGGTGGCGAGTTGTACGGTTGGGCGACGATCCACATGCTGACGATCGTATAGAAGATCATGATGATGATAAACGGATACTGGCTTCGAATCGGCTGCAGTCGACCCGGAAGGAAATCAAACGCAATCGCGTGTGAGACCCAGATCGCAAGGAGATGTCCTCCAATGACGAAGAAGAGCCCCAAACTCCCAAACCAATCGGGGAGCACTAGTGCCCGTGGAGCGGGCGCGCCGCCAAGTGGATAGGGCAACACACCGACGAGGGCAGGCACCAGTCCGAGAAAATACTCCAGGAAGTGGGCGAGATGATAACCAGCGGCGATCGGCAACAGCGAGGGGATAAACCGACGTTTGATGGCATCGGCGGTCACATAGGTCCCAGCAGTCTTGCGTGCCCAACGGGCGGCCAACCGATAAAGCGTCAGAAACAGCCAGAATCCGGCGACGATAGCCACCAGATAGACGAACAAGGCCGGAACACCGATACCGACGATCACGCGAGCGATTGCCGCCCAAGCCGACGTCGACACGAGACCGTCGTATGTCGTCGCCCAAAGCAGCGCCACGACGAATGGGACGTGTCGCTGTGTGACGGTAACGTCACGAACGAGCTTGCTCCCGGGAAGCGACCAGGAGAAGCCGTCGTCGGTCCGCTGGAACGGGGCAAGCTGGCCGTACCAGTGGAATACCTTGGTGATCGGATCGAGGCGATCGAACCATGTCTCCGGCCCATAGACGGCGGCTCCCAATAGCGTGACGACCGTGTAGACGATGATCGCACTGGCGAGCAAGCGTGGCGCCGTCGCAACCGGGCTGACCACCTCGAACCAGATCAACCCCAACAGCCCGGTGATGCTCACCCAGACACCGAGCCGGTCGGGATACGTCCGTTCGGCGATTCGTGGTAGGAATGCCGCAATCGTCCGCCAGGGATTGATCGCCGGCCACGTGTTGCCCACGAGATAGACCGACATCGTATACCCGGCCCACCAACCGGCCCATACGACGAGGATCGCGAAATTCAACAGTGCCGACCGCGGGCCAAACAGGCCGCTTACCACGACGAGTACGAGCCCGATCACGCCAAGGGCACGACCAAGCCAGACGATGGCTTTGGCAACGGTGGTCGGCAACGAAAACTCGATTCCCCAGCGATTGATCGCCGCGATGGTATCGTGGTCGGTCATGAAACTCGCGAAGAGAAACGAGGCGCCGACGATCCCGCCGCCGGTGAGGATCGTCAGCCACGAAGGAACCGTCGAGGTCCGTGTCCCTTCGCCGAGTGCCCCGACATGGGCACGAACCGGGATGGCAAGGACGATAACGACCATCCCAGTAATCACCAACCACCGGCCGATAGACAACAGCCGAGTCGCGCGGAGCGACAGGGGACGACGCGATGACATGGGAGGGATTGGACGCGCCCGCGATCGCACGCAGGCGGGGTGCTTTCTACCGTAAAGTTCCGGCGCGATCGGAAAGAGCCCATCGATACCAACCCGGATATCCTAGTATCACACCACGCCACTATCGTCTATCGGTCACTGACATCTTCCACACAAGGGATGGGATTTCGCCTCGCTACCGCTGTAAACGAAACAGCGATCGGACCAGATCCGAATGAGTCGGTCGTGTCGCGGATGATGATTCAACCGCCTTCGAGGATGAGCTTCACCCCGAGCGCGGCCAGGAAGAGCAACCCGATCACCCACGAACCCACCGCGGCCGCCATCGAGCTGGCGAGCCCACGGGAGCGGGCCGCCAGATACGTGCCAGCGAAGATGTAGATCGTAAACATCAACACGAACAGTGCGCCGATGGCCAGAGTCAGCGTACCCTGAAGCGCCGGCGGGATCGAGACCAAGCCCGCGAAGACGAGGGTTGCACCGCCAAACAACAGTATCGTGAGAATGAATGCGATCGTCCACCCCATCGGATCCCGAGCGAGTTTCACGAGCCCGTCGGCCACGGCGCCGCTGAAGCCGGCTCCACCATCGCCACCACCCTGTGGCGTAGGAGTCGGTTTCCATGCTCGCAACCGCATAATCAGGATAGCGACCGCAAGGACGATCGCCCCCATCAGTAGTGTACTGGTGACCAGTGGTGTCGCCATCGTTGCGTCCCTTCTGATGGAAACTTCCCGTCCATACGCTTAAAGGTTCAAGATCGGATCGAACCAAACGTATCTGCCGGCCATCACCGACGGCCGGAACGAGCGAGACGGTCGCCGTCCGTGGACAACAATTACTTAGCCGGGGATCGGTTATCTTCGGTAATGAGCCATCAGGAGGAACGGGGCGACGACCGACAAAAATACGAGTTTCAGCGAGTCATCGAGGACCTCCGCGAATACGAGGGCTCGGGGACACAGCTCGTGACGATCTACGTCCCCCCCGATACGCAGATCTCTGACGTCGTCGAACACGTGACACAGGAGTATTCCGAGGCGTCGAACATCAAATCAAAAGCGACGCGAACGAACGTTCAGGACGCCCTCTCAAGTATCAAGTCCCGGCTCCGCTACTACGACAGTCCACCGGAAAACGGGATGGTGTTGTTCTCGGGAGCAGTCGACTCCGGCGGCGGCCAGACCGAAATGGTGACCGAAGTCCTCGAGGACCCACCCCAGCCGATCCAGTCGTTCCGCTATCACTGTGATGCCCAATTCCTGACCGAGCCCCTCGAAGAAATGCTCGCCGACAAGGGGCTCTACGGGCTGATCGTTCTCGATCGTCGTGAGGCGAACATCGGGTGGCTGCGGGGAAAACGGGTCGAACCCGTCAAATCGACGACGTCGTTGGTTCCGGGCAAACAGCGCAAAGGTGGTCAGTCCGCCCAGCGATTCGCCCGCCTCCGTCTCGAGGCGATCGATAACTTCTATCAAGAAGTGGCCGGGATGGCTAACGACCTCTTCGTCCCCGAGCGGCACGAACTCGACGGCATCCTGGTCGGCGGCCCCTCTCCGACCAAAGATGAGTTCCTCGACGGCGATTATCTCCATCACGAGCTCCAAGAGAAGGTCCTCGGGAAATTCGACATCTCGTATACCGACGAGTCGGGACTTTACGACCTCGTTGACGCCGCCAAGGACGTCCTCGCCGACGCCGAGTTGATGGAGGACAAGCGGCTGATGGAGCGGTTCTTCGAAGAACTCCACGACGGCGGGCTCGCGACCTACGGGTTCGAGCCGACCCGTCAGAACCTGGTGATGGGCTCGGTCGAGACACTCCTGCTCTCGGAGGATCTCCGCCAGGACGTGGTGACCTACACCTGTCCGAACGGCCACGAGGAGCGCGAAGTGATCGACCGACGAGAGGAGATCACCGAACACGACTGTACGGAGTGTGACGAGACGGTCCCCACCGACGATGTCGAGCGCGAGGACGTGATCGACCATCTCATCGCGATCGCCGAACAGCGCGGCACCGAAACCAAGTTCATCAGCACGGATTTCGAGAAGGGCGATCAATTACTCCACGCCTTCGGCGGCATCGCCGGCATTCTCCGGTACTCGACGGGCGTATAGACGCCGACCGATACTCCGTCATCCCGACGGTAACGTGACAATTCGGGCGAAAATCATCCTCGATCGTGCCGGAGCGTCCAGAGGATCCCGATCCCGACGAGAAAGGGAAGCGTAAAGCCCGCAAACGCTATCCTGTAGCTGGCACGTTCGGCGACGAACCCGACGTAGGTCGGACCAAGGCTCCCGACGACGAGGTTGGCGGTGTTCAGTGCTCCGAAGTCACCGCCCACACTGCCATCGGGAAGCTTACCGAGGACGAACGCATCCATCGCCGGCCAGAACGAGGAATTGCCGATCCCAAAGAGCATGACACCGAGCGCGGCGGCCGGCCGCCCCGGCACGCCGATAAGGACGATGATCCCACCGACGGCGACGAGTAACCCGCCAGCGCCGACGATCGGATAGCCGATCCGGTCGCCGACGCTTCCCGCAATCGGATTGACGACCGCACCGGCGATGAACAACGCTGAGAACGTCGCACTCGCCAGCACTGGCGAGAAACCCTGTTCGAGCTGCAACAGCGTCGGCACGAAGTTGATACCACCCTGCCAGACGAAGCCGACGAGTCCGAAGGCAACCAGACTCCGCCGAATCGGCCGCGAACCGGTGAGCCGGGCTAGCGTCGCCCGGACCTCAAGGTCGATCAGACCAACACGGTATGGCTGTCGGTTCCAGTAATGTAACAGGCCCAGGACGCCGGCGAACAGGATCGCAATCGGGAGAAACGCCAGTCGCCAGGAGCCGACGGCAAGCGCGGCCACAGCGAGCCCGGGGCCGATAGCGCTGCCCAATGAAAAGGATGCGCCGTTGACCCCGAGCGCCCGACCACGACGGGCGACAAAAAGTGCCGAGAGTTCCGCGAACGATGCCGGCAGGTACAATCCCTGTCCGATACCGATGATAGCAGCACCGACCAAGAGGAGCGGGAAAGTCGGCGATGCCGTTAGCAGGAGAAATCCGAGGAGAAACGCCACGTACGCAGCTCCAATCGCCGTCTTTCGGGTGAGTTCATCGGCGAGCCGACCGCCGGGAAACTGCGTTACGGCGATCGCGCCGATAACCGTCGTGACCGCAAGGCCAGCCTCGATCGGCGTGATGGCGAAGGCCTCGATGATAGTCGGTAACAATGCCGGCAACGCAATCCGGCCGGCGGTACTGAGGACGGTCCCAAGGGCGATCATGCCGAGCATTCGACCGGCATAGCCGCTCGTGAGCCGCGCCGACGTCGCCGTCTCACTCTCCGACACGGTCGGGGAGAAACCGGCCGCCACCTTCAGCGTTTCAGTTCCGCTCGCAGCTATGGCCGACGGTGAACGTTTAGGTGGCCCGCGGCCACGGACACGAGCATGAAAGCATCGGGTGGGACCGAAGCCGCGAAGCGAATCGCCGGCGAAGCGGCCGCCGAGTCCGTCGAGGACGGGATGGTCGTCGGGCTCGGCAGTGGCAGTACAGCGGCCTATGCAATCCGTGCCATCGGCCAGCGAGTCGATGCTGGACTCGATATCAAAGGCGTGCCGACATCATTCCAATCACGCACCGTGGCCAAGGAGGTCGGGATCCCGTTACTCGCCCTCGAAGATGTCACGCGGATCGATCTCGCCATCGACGGCGCCGATCAGGTAGCCAACGGTCAGCTCATAAAAGGCGGCGGGGCGGCCCATACCCGTGAGAAGATCGTCGATACGGCCGCCGAACGGTTCATTGTCGTCGTCGATGAGACGAAACTCGCAGCGGAACTAAGCCACCCCGTGCCAATCGAGGTGCTGGCCGACGCCCGGTCGATCGTCGCCGATCAGCTTGAGGCGCTCGGTGCCGAGACAGCCCTCCGTGAGGGCGCGAACAAGGACGGCCCAGTCGTCACGGACAACGGTCATCTCGTCATCGACTGCGATTTCGGAACGATCGAACGCCCGAAAGCCCGTGCGAGCGAGCTGTGTGCTCTCCCAGGCGTCCTCGATCACGGGCTGTTTATCGATCTGGCCGATGCCATCTACGTTGGCACGGCTGAGGGCGTCGATGTACGGGAAAGCGGATCCCCTGATCGATGAACGGATCAGGGAAACGGCGGTGAAAATCCGAACGAAACCAGTTATAGATCGCGGGGCTGGACAGTTTTCCGGCCGTTCGCCTCCGCTCGATCAGCGGCGTCGGCGAGCAACTCGGCGACTTCGTCGTCGAGTGCGTCATAGAAGTCCGAGGAGACGTTCTTGCCTTCAAGCGCTTCCTTCACGGCGGCTTTGACGATAAGGTCTGCCATACGGGAAAAAGTAATCCGAGCCGATTAATAAGACTTCTCAAACGACGACGCCAAGCCGGCGACTCGGGGCGCCTCGCGGGCGATCCTGGCGGAACTGGAATCATTCTGTCTATCAACCGGAAGGCGAACTGGGTCACCGTCGGCTCTTAATAGTGGCCCCAAGGTAATGGACGTATGCTCGATGGAGCGAACGTCGTCCTCGGGGTGACCGGCAGCATCGCCGCCGTCAAGACGGTCGAGCTCGCCCACGAACTCCGCCGGCAGGGGGCGACCGTTCGGGCGGTGATGACCGACGGTGCGACGGGGATCATCCATCCGTGGGCACTCGAATTCGCGACCGACCATCCGGTGGTCACCGAGATCACCGGACAGGTCGAACACGTTGATTTCTTCGGCGACGATCCGTGGGCCGACGTTTTGCTCATCGCCCCGTCGACGGCGAACACCGTCGGAAAGATCGCCGCCGCCATCGACGATACTCCGGTGACGACCTGTGCGACGGTCGCTCTCGGGGCCGACGTCCCCGTCGTGATCGCCCCTGCGATGCACGAACCGATGTATGACCACCCCGGCGTGCTCGATGCACTCGATCAACTCGAAGCGTGGGGCATCGAGTTCGTCGATCCCCGCGTCGAAGAGGGCAAGGCCAAGATCGCCACCGAAGAGGCGATCGTCACCACAGTTGCCCGAGCGGTCGGTCCGGCCCCTCTGGCCGGAACGCACGTCGTCGTCACCGGCGGGCCGACCCGCGAGGCGATCGATCCGATCCGGATACTCACGAATCGCTCGTCCGGGAAGACTGGACGGGCCGTCGCTCGGGCCTGTTACAGCCGAGGCGCGGCGGTGACGCTGGTCCAAGCCGACGGCGCCGATCTCCCGTACGCGGCGGTCGAACCGGCCGAGAGCACCCACGAGATGATCGAGACGGTACTGGATGTAGTTGACGTGAACGACGCTGACGTGGTCATCTCGGCGGCAGCCCTCGCCGATTACACAGTGACGGCTCGCGATCGGAAGATCCGGTCGGGCCAGCAGCTCTCCCTCGAGCTGGAACCAACACCGAAGCTCCTCGATCGGGTCCGGGAAACCCATCCCGACCTCCCGCTGGTGGCGTTCAAGACCGAAACCGGTGCCGACGACGAGGCGCTCGTCGAGGCTGCCAGGGACGTCCGCGATCGGGTCGACGCAGCGTTCGTCGTGGCCAACGACGCGAGCGTGATGCAACAGGATACGACTCGCGTGCTCTTCGTCGAGGAGACGACCCACGAAGCCTTCGAGGGAGCGAAGACGGAGCTGGGGATGGCGATCGCCGATCGACTGACAACGGTGCTCTAAGCGCTGTTAGCGTGCATTCACGAGAGTCACTCCTCGGAATCGATTGATACAGTCGTAAACTCAGTTTGGCAGGGCGATCCATCGGCAAAGCGGGTTTCGACGGTGCCGTCACGGGACAGGAGATAGATCGAGGAAGATCGCGTACCGAAGACGTAGCTGTGTATACAGAAGCCGTAGGTGTGATCGCGGAGCACCTCGATGGTACGATTGAGCCACTCGTCCGGGGTCTCCCCATCGGCCGGTTGGACGACCTCAAGGGCCTGCCGAGTGTTGGTTGCCTGAGCGGTACCTTCGGCTGTTCGGTCGGCGGGGATGTCGAACCCATTGCCGACGGTCGAACCGACGTTGACGACGATACTCACGCCGGGTGATAACGGCGTTATCGTGAGTTCTCCGTCCCACTCGAACAGCAGGGCGTCCGTACGATCGGCGATCAAGAGGTTAAAGCCGGCAAACTCGTATGCATCGACCTGCGAGACCACGAACTCTCGTGCCGCGGCAGTCGATTCGTACGTGAGCGCATCGCGGGTAAGCAGTCCGCGCGATCGCTCGCCAGCCAGTGGAGTGTCAGTCCAGCGATTCGTCACTGCCGCGATGAGACCAGCCTCGTTGTGTCCGATCCAGGTTCCCGCAGCCTCCTGATCCTGTGGGCCGATGATCCGCGGCTGTTCATACAACACGCGTGGACCGACGGCAGGCCGATCGTAGACTTCGGTCCGGTTGGCGGCCGCCACGAACGGAGTCCCCTCAAAAACCTGCCAGGCGACGATGATCGTACACATCACTCTCCCGTATTCCGAAGGACACCGTAAGCGTGTCCACAGCGGTCCACGAGGTGAGCGGTTGGCCGAGAACGCCGAAAGATCGACGCCGGAAAAGGATTGATTTCGATTATTTCAAAACCGCCCTAACGGCGCTATACAAGCTCTAATCGATTTTGGGGAGACTTTTTGAGGGAAATTGGGTGAAAATCTGGCAATAATATAAGCCGGGGTAGGGGGTAGTCTATCCCGTCGGCAAACACCCTGTCGGCGCGATAGCATGCCCGAGTGTGATTACTGTGGTGCACATGTCTCAGAGCGATTCGCCCGCGTCTTCGCCGATGAGCACGGCCGAATCGGTGCCTGCCCGGACTGTTCAGCCAACGCCGGGATCGCTGAGGAGGCCCGCCGGCGCAGTCAAGATGTCTGACTGATCCGATCTTTCGCCCTGGATCGGCCCCAACGGTCCCGACAAGCGATCGATCGTCGACGGGACACACGATCGAAACACCCGTACTGGTCCAGAAGATTATCGGTCACTGTCGTGACTGACCATTGGGTCTATATCCTCCGCTGTGCAGACGAGACGCTGTATACCGGGTATACGACCGATCCCCAACGGCGGCTCGAAGAGCACAATGCCGGCGAGGGCGCGAAATACACTCGCGGCCGGACACCTGTTACGCTGTGTTACACCGAGCGGTATGACTCGAAATCGGCAGCACTCAGCCGCGAATATGAGATCAAACAGCTCAGTCGCGACGCCAAAGAACAGCTCATTAATCGGGGCACTGAAACCGGTCCCAACGACCACGAGAATGATGACATCGAGGGATCCGATTCACCCTGAGACCGGAGCGGGAGAGATCGATCAGTCGACCGATGTCGTCGGTGACATCCGATAACGGGCCTGTCTGACGACTTCCTCGCCGAGGGATTCGAGCCGATCGGCGATGTCCGAATCGATCGGGCGATCATCCTCGAACTTATCCGAAGCGTTCCGGATCCCGACCTGTTCGGGGACGACATAGCCGTGGACACCCCGAACCGTGATCCGCAGGTGATCGAGCGTACTGGCGTAGGACCCACCGCCAGCGACGGCGATCAGCCCGACAGTGGTATCCTCGTACTCATCCCAGCCACAGTAATCATGGAAATTCCGGAACGTCGAGGAGTACGAGCCGTGGTACACCGGCGATCCAAGTAGAACGCCATCGGCCCGACGGATCCGCCGTTTCAGCGCCGCCGATTCGCCCTGTTCGTCCCGATCGGGATGGTACAGCGGCAGATCGACATCCCCGAGATCGATGAAATCCGTCTCGGCACCAGCTTCCCGGGCAGTCGCAAGCGCATATCGAACTGCCCGTCGAGTGTAACTTTTCGCCCGGCGGCTGCATGAAACACCGGCGATCCGTATCGTCATTGCGCCACCTACGGATGAGGGATGAAAAAACACATCGAATTTTGAGGGTCGTAAACGCCGGTGTGAGCGGATCACAGCGGTAACAGCGCGGGCGCCACCCGGTTCAACGATTGGAGGAAACGTGGAACCTTGATTGGACTTCGAGTCGACCTGAGAACCACGTCCATCAGAGGCAGACATCCCCGGATTAGAATGTCTGGGGCGCGGGGCTTTCGTGTGGGGCGCGAAGGACGGGAATCCACCGACAAGCCAACCCTTGGTAGCTGACATCAGCGGTTGGTGTCGATAATGGTACCGCGACCGTCACAGGCAAGCGGAGACTGCAACTCCACCCGCCGGAGCGAACGGATCGATTGGCCTGGATCGATGAGAGTCGACTGTTCTCCGAATACACCGACGGGTAGGCTTTTATCGGCCGCTACTGATGCGCGATTATGGACGACGCCGACGCGATCACGTTCGGGACCGATGGGTGGCGGGCCACTCTGGAGACGTTTACGACCCCCCGCGTACGGATGGTCGGTCAGGCCGTCGCGACATATATCGACGAACAAGGGGATCCCGAGGCGCCCGTCATGGTCGGCTATGACGCCCGGGAAACCTCGCGTGGCTTCGCCGAGGAGCTCGCCCGCGTGCTCGCGGCGAACGGCCACGACGTCCTGTTGCCCGAACGGGATCGACCGACACCAGTGATCGCCTGGGCTGTCGTCGATCGGGGGCTCGCGGGAGCCCTGATGGTGACGGCGTCGCACAATCCACCGGAGTACAACGGGGTGAAATTCATCCCGGCCGATGGAGCCCCGGCGCTACCGGCCGTCACCGAGGTGATCGAGGCCCGGCTCGCGCTGCCCGATCCGAAACCGGAATCGGCATGGGGAACTGTCCGGGAGGTCGATGTCGTCACCCCACATGCTCGGCAAGCTCGGGACTTAATCGAGGCCGATCTCACCGGGGTGACGGTCGTCTACGATGCGATGCACGGCAGCGGCCGCGGCGTTACGGATGCACTGCTCGAGGCGGCCGGGGCAACGGTCGTCCGGCGGCGGTGTTCACGCGACCCCGACTTCGGCGGGACACCGCCGGAACCCAGCCCCGACCATCTGACCGATCTGGTCAAGTCCGTTGGGGAACACAACGCGGATCTGGGCCTTGCTAACGATGGCGACGCCGATCGGATCGCCGCCGTCACGCCCGAGCGGGGCTGTCTCGACGGAAATCGGTTTTTCGCGGCGATATACGACTATCTCCTCGAGGACGCGACGGGGCCGGCGATCCGGACGGTCTCGACGACGTTTCTGATCGATCGGATCGCCGATGCTCACGGCGAATCGGTCCATGAAACCCCGGTCGGCTTCAAATGGGTCGCCGACGCGATGGCCGATCACGACGCCCTCTTCGGAGGAGAGGAATCAGGGGGGTACTCGATGCGCGGACATGTCCGGGAGAAGGACGGCGTCTTGATGGCGCTGCTGGCGACCGCTGCGACCGCCGATCGGTCGCTCGATGCCCGGCTCGATGCGCTCTTCGCCGAACACGGCGAGATCCATCAGGATAAACGGAGTATCGACTGTCCGGATGACGAGAAAGAACGGGTCATCACCGCCCTCGGCGATGAACTACCGGGGACAGTCGCCGGCGAGCCGGTCGAAGAAGTCAACGACGCCGACGGGTTCAAGATCCTCCTTGCGGACGGATCGTGGCTGTTGATCAGACCAAGCGGCACCGAGCCGGTGCTCCGGATCTACGCTGAGGCCCAAAGCCAGGATCGTGTTGCCGAGTTGCTGACAGCCGGTCAAGAGCTCGTAACGCCGCTCATGTGACATATGTGACATCCTCCCCGTCGTAACCGACGGGGCCTCCCACCGCCGAAGGCGGAAACGTTGGGAACTTGCGTTTACGACCCGACGTGCCGATGGGAGTGCCACGCCCCCGTTACTCCTATCCGGCGGTGGGATCGAGGGTCTGCCCCGCTGACTCGGAGTCATCTCAGTTCTTTTCTGTCGGTGTGTGTGGTTGATTACCACCCGATATAACGACAGCGGCGCTTACGCGGTTCAGCCCGACCTGAAGGCCGGAATTCTCTCGCTGAAGAGGATAGCCGGAGGCAAGTCCCAAACGCATCGACACGAACGGACGTGGGCATCAGTCGGGATCAGGAACGTACCGACCTCGGAACCGATCGTCTTCTGATGCCGCCTCGATCTCGAATCCGAGCGAGCGGTAAAACGGACGAGCGCTGGCGTCGAACCCGGCGACGATAACCGTCGTGTCGTCGCCGATCGCATCGATCAATGCCGTGCCGATCCCCCGCCCACGATACGCCGATCGGACGGCGATCGCATCGATCCAATAGCCCTCGTCGTGGGTTGGATCAACGACGACAGCGCCGAGGACACGATCGGACGACCGCCGAACAGCGACCCGGACATCGTCGGTTGCGATCCGCGCTCTGACGGTCGCCTCCTCAATCGCGAGCATCGCCCCGTCGAGGACACGCATGACCGGGAGTAGCTCCGCCGACGTCGCCGGCCGGATCGTCACGTCCTCATGAGTCACGGATGGCATCGAGTTCGGCGAGGAGATCGTCGATCGACGGTCGATCGAACGTCGAACGGCCTTGGTGTCGCCAGGCGATCTCCGGGGTATCACCGCGGAGATCGATGATCGTCGCGACGGGCATCCGACCGAGAAAATCGGAGAGATCGCCGATGATGCCGAACCGAACGGGCTGTTCGTAGGCATCACCGACCACCGCATCCGGGTCGGCGATGAGGGGGAACGGAAGGTCATACTCGGCTTGCCACTGTTCGACCCGTTCGGGCGGTTCAGGGACGACTGAGACGATGACGGCGTTTCGCTCACAGAACTCCTCGTATCGATCGGCAACCGACTGGACCTGCTTGCGACAATTGGTACAGTAGTGATCACGCTGGAGCAACAATACGGCGAAGTCGTGCTCCGTGGCGAGCGCCGACAACGAGAGCGGATCGGGGCCAGCACCGACGTTAGGGAGTTCAAAATCGCGTTCCTCGGTGCTCATATCGGGCATCGGGTAAGCAGCGTTAAAACGATTCGGCGGGCGGTTTCAGGCATGTCGGGTTCATCGTGTTTAGTTAAGCGTGAACGGTGAGGCGGGGGAATTCCTTGCTGGTTCATGGCAGAAATCGCCCGCCTCATTGGCGTTAGAGGCTTGATTGATTTGGAATTTGTGGAGCGTGAACGGACACCCGAGTCGGTGATGGCGTTCGGTATTCAATCGCATTTAGCGGGGCTCTCACTGTCGAATACCGTCGATTTGCTCGCCAGTCTGGGTGTCCAACGGAGTCGCAAAGCGATCCACGATTGGGTCCAGAAAGCCGATCTACAGCCCGAGTCTGGACGGAGTCCGAATCAGATCGCGCTTGGGGAAACAGTGATTCGGATCAACAACCAGCGATTCTGGCTGTACGCCGCTGGCGATCTAGAGACGAACGATCTGCTTCACGTCCGTCTTTTTTCGACCACCACGACTGCGCTCACTGAGATGTTTCTCACGGAACTGCGCGAGAAACACGACATCGAAACCGCCGTGTTTCTCGTCGATGGCGCTCACCACCGCCAAACTGCCCTCCAGCGAGCCGGACTCCGATTTCAGACGTGTCGCCACGGAAATCGGAATGCTATCGAACGGATCTTTCGAGAGCTCAAGCATCGAACCTCCTCGGTCTCGAACTGCTTCAGTCACGTCGATGAGAAAGCGCCGAGTCGTAGCTCCAAGCCTTCGCTCGCTGGCACAATGCTACTAACTAAACAGACAGAGGTTACGGTTTGCCGCCGTACTCGGTCCGAACTGAGTCGCCCTCACGCCAGTTCTAGTAGACGTATGGCCCGTGGGAACAGCCATCGCAACCGGACCCACACGGGATTTTCTTAAGCACCGCTGTTGCTTTCCCGGGCACGTCTTCGGGCCGTTCGTATTCAGGGTTGTACTGTACCTCGACGATCTGCTCGTCCTCGTCGGCCAGCTCTTCGGGCGCTGGCTCTGTCCGCAAGTAGACCAGTCGGTCTTGGATGTACTCCTGAAGCGCGATCAAGAACTCGCGCAGCCACCTCCAAGGAAGCTGACGGCACCCAACTGCCGCGATTTCAGCCCTGTTACATATCGATATCGAGGAAATCGCTGATTCACCGAACCTGTCGGAAACGCTGCGCTGTCGCTTATTACCCCTCGCGTGCCACCATGCCCCGACGCCGGGGGCCACAGTCTGGTCGGCCACACGACGGCCCCGGTCTTGTATCGCCAGTCAACCACACCGCAGTCATCGTCTCACTGCAGCGTGACCACCAGCCACAGCCACGAGCAGTCCAGCCAGTGGACCGATTTGCAGGCGTTCCAGCGGGATTGCCTGCTGGCTATCCTCGCCCAACAGCAAAATCATCCGCCTTTGACCAAACGGAGCACGGTGACGTGGTCAGTCTCGATCGGGGCGTCCTCAGGGACGGGCTGTCCATCAACCAGTACCGAGGCCTCCTGTGGCGAGAGACCGACATCGGCTAACAAATCGGCGTAGGTGGCATCGGCGTCGATGATGACATCGTGACACTGTTCGCCGACGACCTCCACCGTAACGTGCATGACTGTCGGTATGGCCGAAGAGGCTTTCAGCGTTCGTGTCGAGAGTGAATCGCCGATTACCCGGGTGTATCGTTGAATTGAAACTCGCTTGAGTCGGTCGACCCGCCGTTCCGACGCCGGCGATAGGTACGATAGAGTTCCCGCCCGAGCGCGCCGAATCCGAGCAACATCACGACGAATTCGAGAAGGCCGCCGACCCATGGAACCCGTGTCAGAAGGCCGATCACGACCACCCCAGCGAGCAACGCGATCCAACGATGCTGTCGATCGATGAGTGAGAGTATCCAGATGCCGATGGCAAAGCGGCCATAGACGCTCCCAACCCAGAGCCCCACCCCGAAGAGCACGAATCCGACGATCGCCAGCGGGATGCCAACCAGCGTTAGCATGACGATCACCATACCGATCGGGATACCGAGCAACGACAACAGGCCGATGCCTGCGGTCCGACCGGGTTGCGCAAGGGCTTGATCAGCGACGTGGGTGGAGAAATCCGGGAACA
The DNA here is from genome assembly GCA_042219475.1 of Halobacteriales archaeon. GTDB lineage: Archaea > Halobacteriota > Halobacteria > Halobacteriales > Hikarchaeaceae > Chewarchaeum. Next base: position 1,232 of record JBDGPX010000007.1, on the reverse strand, counting down.
CCAACAACAACACGACGCCAACCGCAAGCGTGACCAACGCACCGTAGAGGTCGAACACCCACCCCGGGATCGACGGGACCGCGGGCTCGCCGCCGAGTTCGAGATCCGGATTCTGTGTCACCGATCCCACGACCGTCGCGCCCTCGTCGTTGAGATCGCCGGTGTAGACGACATCCCCATCGACCTGGGCGGTCGGGGCAAGCGTGACCGACCCGGAATCGGCCCGGACGTCGTTACCGACCGTGCCGGCGACCGTCAAGGATCCCACACCGGCCTCAAGGGTGCCACCGACCTGTCCCGAGGGTTCGATGAGGAGATTGCCGCCAAAGACCCGCATGTCGCCGTCGACCGTCCCGGCGACCCGGACGTTCCCGGCAAACGCCTCGACATCGCCGGTGACGTTGCCTTCGATGAACACGTTGCCGGCGAACGCCCGGAGGTCACCGTCGACCGTGCCACGGACGATGACGGTGCCGGCAGTGGCCTGCAAGCCATCGACCGTCTCGCCGGTCTCGACGACGACCGTTCCACCGGTCCGTTCCGTCTGTGCGATTGCGGCCCCCGGCAGCACAGCGAGGAGGACAACAGCGGTAATCACCACCGTAGTGACTACATGGCCATTCGATGAGGACCAATCCAGCGGCATGTTAGATCGTCGCGAACGGATATAAATAAACCCATACGATTGCTCAAATAACGATCGAGCTATCGGGTCGGTGCTCGACATCTCGCGGGCTTTATGCATCGCAAGCGCCTCCCTCCAGCCATGAGTGAGGCAGCGTCCGCCGCCGGTCGGGAGGAGATCTGGATCGAGAAATACCGGCCGCGGCGCCTCGATGATATCGTCGGCCACGAGGAGATTACCGCGCGGATGAAACAGTACGTCGCACAGGACGATCTCCCACATTTACTGCTGTCAGGGCCAGCCGGAACTGGCAAAACTACCACTTCGATCGCGATCGCCCGTGAACTCTACGGCGAGGACTGGGAGGACAACTTCCTGGAGTTGAACGCCTCCGACGAACGGGGAATCGACGTGGTTCGGGATCGCATCAAGGGCTTCGCTCGATCGAACTTCGGCGGGTATGATCACCGGATCATCTTTCTTGATGAGGCCGACTCGCTCACAAGTCAGGCACAATCAGCGCTTCGCCGAACCATGGAGCAGTTCTCTTCCAACACCCGGTTTATCCTCTCGTGTAACTACTCCAGTCAGATCATCGATCCGATCC